>CAUUKX010000027.1:0-22319 GCA_963545585.1 uncultured Lachnospiraceae bacterium | reverse complement strand
TTCAACTTCCGATATGCCCCGAAATAGAACCAACTCGGCAAAATCAGACCTTTGACCACGCTGGAAATCGTCATGCTCCACCACACTCCGTCTAATCCCATAAACGAAGCCAAAAGCATGGCCAGCGGAATCCGCATGCCGGTAAAAACAATGCCGACAATCGAGGGCGGCAGCGTCCGCCCCAGTCCGTTAAAACCGCCGGCCGTAATAATCTCCGCACTCATAAACATTTGACAAACACTCATAATCCGCATACAGTGAATCCCCATTTCCAGCACTTCCGGCTCATAAAAAAAGGGAGCCAGTAAAATATGCGGAAACAAAGCCAAAAGTACGGTCGAAAGCACACCAATCGCCGTTCCCTTGCTAACCGCACTGCGATAGCTAACTTTGACCCGCTCATTTTTCTGCGCTCCATAATTTTGGCCGACATACGCCGTTAGCGCCGTTCCAAAGCCCTGCGCACTCCGCCAGGAAATGGCTTCTATCTGGGCAGTTACTTTCTGGACCGCAATTGCGGCCGCCCCCCAAACTGTAATAATTCGAGCCAGTGCCACAGAAATCAAAGTAAATAAAATCCCCTGCACCGCTGCCGGAGTACCGATAACAAGCACCCGCCGCCAACGGTTCCACCTGATTTGCAGAATTGGAATTTGGGAAAATTCATCTTTATTCCGCAGCATAAAAATTACAAAGCAGACACTGACTGTCATTTGGGCAATCACCGTTGCCAAAGCTGCCCCCTCAACTCCCATCTTCGGCAGCCCCAGCCAGCCGAAAATCAAAATCGGGTCTAAAATCATATTGACCACCAGTCCTGCCGTATTAAAATAAAAAGGAAGCTTGCTTTGCCCATGAGCATTGAATGTTCCGGTAAAAACCGGGTTTAAAAAGGCAAAATCAGCCCAAAGACGATGATTTTTAAGTACTGACCGGCCATTTGCACCACATCAGTCTCCCTAATCTGAAAAATATTCAGCAGCCAGCCGCTGTTTAGATAAACAAAAAAGCTGTAGAACAGCCCCATAATAATACTCATCTGCAAAACCGCAGCGATATAGCCCCGCCGATTTTCCTCGTTTTTTTGACCGATTGACCGGGCAATCAAAGCCTCGGCACCAATTCGGGGAATCGTTACCAGCCCCATCATTAACCACGGGAAATAACCGGCCGTTCCGACCGCCGCTACTTCCTTGCTGCTCAGATTGCCAATCCAAAACATATCCGTCAGATTATAAGCCATCTCCAAAAAAGAGGTAGCCATAATCGGAATCGCCAAGCGAATCAATCCCTTGGATATATTGCCCTCTAAGATTTCCTGCCCTTGTGCTTTCATCGCTTTGTCCTTAATAACTAAACAGTTTCTGAACGCCATTCATCGGCATCCTGATCATACCAATAAAAAATCTCAGCTACATCTTCATTTTCAAAAACTTCCAGCATCTGCTCAAAGCTTCTGGCCATCCGGTATTGACACAATTCCTGCCGGTTGACCCAAAAAACCTCGCCTTCCTCCGAAGACCGCAGCTCCCCGCGAAAACTGTCCGTTTTATATAAAAAAACGACATAGCGATAGTCCTTATTCCGATCGGTAAATTGCTTCACCCCGCAAAACTGCAAATCCCGGACATCCAGCCCGGTTTCCTCTTTGACCTCCCGAATCGCAGACAACATAAATGACTCCTCCGGCTCAACATGACCGCCCGGAAAAGTCACCCCCGGCCATTTGGGATCCTTTCGATCCTGCACCAGCACCTTATCGCCATCATAAATCATGCACATATTCGTAAAAATCGCTTTTTCCATTTTCCATCCCTCGCTCTTCTTTAAAATGCCGGAGCTCATCGCCCCGTTTCCGGCTAAACACCTAAACCTTGACCGTTTTCCTATATTCCTGTCAAAGCTGCCATGATTCTGGCAAATGATTTTCAGCGCACAACAAGCCCTGTCGAAACACTGTATGCTTCTGCGTACACACGCGACCGACCGGCCTTAAAAGACTATTCTCCAAAACCGGGCAAGTTCCGTTGATAAAAAATAAATTTTACTTAATTGCTCCTGTAAACATTACCAGTGCAGCCGGTGAAGCTGGCCTGCCGTTTCCAAGTTCCAAAAATCATTTTGCCGCAGTGCCTCATACACCACAATCGCTACCGAATTCGACAAGTTCAGCGAGCGATATCCGGCCCGCATCGGAATCCGAACACAGTTTTGGGGCGCCCGAATCAAAAGCTCCTCCGGAATCCCTTTGCTTTCCTTGCCGAACATAATATAACAGTTCCGGTCATAGGTAATATCGGTATATTTTTTCTCCGCCTTCGTCGTCGCCATGATTACCGGCGGATTATCATTTTGCTGTAAAAAATCGTCATAATTTTCATAAACCCTCAGGTCTAAATCCTTCCAGTAATCCAGACCTGCCCGCCGCACGGCTTTTTCAGAAATATCAAAGCCCAGCGGCTTGATTAAATGCAGGCTCAACCCCGTTGCCACGCAGGTTCGGCCGATATTGCCGGTATTATCCGGAATCTCCGGCTCCAATAAAACAATGTTCATCATTTCTCCCTTAATCCTGTTTTTTCCGAACTCCCGCCATCTGTACCATCACCAAACGGCGGCATTTTGCTAACCGCCGTTTGATGGGAATCTGCGTTTTCCTCTAAACCGATTTTTTCGGTTTTAAATTATATTTTTCTACAAAATTGCCAATCCGCTGCACTGCAATTTTCAGTTCATCAATGCTGTAAGCATACGAGCAGCGGATAAAACCCTCGCCGCTGTCACCGAATGCATTGCCGGGAACAACTGCCACCTTTTGCTCCTCCAATAATTTCAGGGCAAATTCCTCGCTGGTCAGACCCGTTTCCTGAATCGACGGAAAAACATAAAAAGCTCCCTCCGGCTCAAAGCAGGCCAATCCCATTTCCCGGAAAGACTGCACCAAAAAGCGCCGCCTTTGATTATAGGCCTCCTTCATTTTCTCAATATCCGCATCGCCGTTGCGAGCCGCTTCCACCCCGGCATACTGGCTGACGGTCGGCGAACACATAATGGCGTATTGATGTATTTTCTTGGCTACCGCCGTAATTCCTGCTGGCGCTAAGGTATAACCCAGCCGCCAGCCGGTCATAGCATAAGCCTTGGAAAAGCCGTTAATCACAATTGTCCGCTCTTTCATGCCCGGCAGCGCCGCAATTGAAAAGTGCTTACCCGCATAGGTCAGCTCGGCATAAATCTCATCGGAAATGACATACAGGTCATGCTCTTTAATCACCTCTGCGACTTCTTCCAATTCTTTGCGGGTCATAATCGCGCCGGTCGGGTTATTGGGAAAGGACAAAATAATCCCCTTGGTTTTGGGCGTAATCTTCTCCCGAATCTCGGCCGCCGTGATTTTAAAATTATTTTCCTCTTTGGTGGCAATCGGCACCGGAACAGCACCGGTCATCGCCGTACAAGGCTGGTAGCAAACAAACGACGGCTCGACTACCAAAAACTCATCGCCGGGATTCAGCAGCGTCCGCAGCATGATATCCAGCCCCTCACTGCCGCCGACCGTAACCAGACATTCGCTTTCCGGGTCATACTCCAAGCCAAAGCGACGTTTTTGATAATTGCAGATTTCTTCCCGCAGTTCAGCCAGACCGGCGTTGGCCGTATAAAAGGTATATCCGCTCTCTAAAGCGGCAATGCCCTCCTCACGGATATGCCACGGCGTTTCAAAGTCCGGTTCGCCCACACCCAGACTGATGGCGTCTTTCATTTGCAGAACAATATCAAAAAACTTTCGGATACCCGATGGTTTCATATGCAGTGCAGTTTGATTTAATTCTTTCATTATAGTGTTACCGCCATTCTGCCGCCTTTTTGATCCGGCTCAAGTACCGTTCCGTAGTCCTTGTAGCGCTTTAAAATCAGGTGCGTGGCCGTCGCCGTCACCGAATCAAGTGGTGCTAAGCGTTTGGCTACAAACATCGCCACTTCTTTCATGGTTGTACCCTCAACAATTACCGTAAAATCATAGCCGCCCGACATCAAATAAACCGAGCGCACCTCATCAAAACGGTAAATTCGCTCGGCAATCTTATCAAAGCCCTTGCCCCGCTGCGGCGTAACACTGACCTGAATTAAGGCCGTCACCCGCTCGCTGGATGTTTTTTCCCAGTCAATCAGGGTATGATAACCACAAATCACCTTTTTCTTTTCCATTTCCGTCAACTGCGCAGCAATATCGTCCTCATTTTCCGCCAGCATTTCCGCCAAATCCTTGACGCTCCGTCTGGCATCGTTTTCCAAAATATTGAGCAATTCAATCTGCTTATCAAACTTCTTTTTTCTGGTAGTTTTCTTTGTTTCCATTTAAAGCCTCCCTAATTTTAACTTTCATCCGCGACATAACTCAATTTTTCCCGCCCTTGTTTCCCATACAGCCAAACGGCCTGGGAACAAACACAAATAAGACATTTCACGAGCAAATAAATAAAAAAGACTATTCCAGTTTTGCAGAACCTGAGAAAATTAAGTCCTATAAAAAATATTTTTATCGTTTCCGCATCCGGTTCATCTCTATGAAATTCCATAAAATAAGATAAACTTACAGCACCTTATAAATTTCATCGGCTGCCGGCGGTAAAATAGCTTGCCGGATGCCGGCATAGCAGGCGACCCTCTCTTTGGACGGCAAAAGCCGGCCGATTACCTTAGCCGGAATCTCGGCGGCTGTCAGTGCTTCCACTAAAGCCTCTCCGTTTTCGGCAATCATCAACATCGCCCCGCTGCTGATGAGTTTATACGGATTGATATCAAAAAACTCACTAATTTCAATTGTTTCCCTGAGAATCGGCACGGCCGTCAAATCGGCCTCAAGCCCCATATCGGCTTTGGCCGCCAATTCCCACAGCGCGCCCAGCACGCCGCCTTCGGTGATGTCATGCATTGCCTTTAACCCGGCCGCATCACAGTTCATCGCTGTTTGGGACTCCGGTAGCACCGATAAAAACTGATCCAGTGTCTGCGCCCGCCGGATAAAGTCAGTGCCAAAACGACCGCTTAGCTCCGCTGCCTTTGCTTTAGCCAAAATCGCCGTGCCCTCTAAACCGACGTACTTAGTCATCACAATACTGTCGCCCGCCTGCATGGTCTTATGCAGCAGGGCTTTCTCTTTTCTGATCTTGCCTACCCCGGCAATCGACACCACCGCCCGGCTAACCGCGTCCGTTACCTCGGTATGTCCGCCCAAAATCGCCAAATCCTGCGCCGCCGCCGTCTGCCGCAGCTCCATAAAAATTTGCTCCAGCCGGCTCTCTGGATAATTCGGCGGCAAAAGAATCGTTGCCATCAGCCCGATCGGTGCAGCTCCCGCCGCCGCCAAATCGTTAAGCGTCACATGAACGGCCAAATAGCCGATATTTTCCTCCGTCGCCGTAATCGGATCCGTCGATAAAATCAGAATCTCTCCGGCCGCCAGCTCGACCGCCGCGCAATCCTCGCCCAGTCCGGGACCTTGCAGCACTTCCGGCCGCTCTGCCGCCGGCGCAGAAAAGACCCAGCGGCTTAATAATTTTTCCGGCACTTTGCCAATTGTTAAATAATTATCTTCCATTTATTTTTTCACCAAAATCGTATCCCAAACAATCAGTGCCATTTCTCCCCGGGTAATAATCTTATCGATCGGCGTATTCCCGCCGGCCGGAACAATGCCCAGTTCCTTGGCCTTAGCGATATAATTTTCCGGCCAGTTCAGCTCCGGGTTTAAATTGTCCTTTTGCCCCAAGGCATTGACCATAATCGTCAGCACCTCGGCATAGCTGATTTTATTTTCCGGCGCAAAACTCCCGTCAGAATAACCTTGAATAATGCCGATTTGATAGGCTTTTTGAATATAATTCCAGCCCCAGTGCCGGCTGGAAAGATCGGAAAAAGCCTTCGTTTCCGGATTAACTACCGGGCTTTCCGTTAAAATCCGAACCATAATCGTCGCCACCTCGGCTCTGGTGATATTATTTTCCAGGTGCAAAGAACCATCGCCGCTGCCTTTTAAGACCCCTAATGTCCGCAGCTGATTGCCGGCATAAACCTGCGCCGTCGGCGTTGCCGCCGAAATCTGCTCCCCTGTCCAAAAAATCAACAGCACTATCGCAATACTGCAAATCAAAGCTCTTTTCTTCAAATCTTCAACCTTCTTTCTTGAAATTCCCTTATATTTCCGTTCGGCCTTCCAGCGCTCTGGCTAAGGTCATTTCATCAACATATTCCAAATCGCCGCCCACCGGCACACCGTTGGCAATCCGCGTGACCCGGACGCCCAAGGGCTTTAATAGCTTACTCAAGTAAATCGCCGTTGCTTCGCCCTCGACTGTCGAGCCGGTCGCTAAAATAACTTCTTCCACATTTTGACTGCCTAAGCGAGTGAGCAGTTCCTTCGTCCGCAAATCCGCCGGCCCAATACCCAGCATCGGCGAAATTACGCCGCCCAGCACATGGTACAGCCCCTGATAGCGGCCGGTTTTTTCATAGGCGACCAGATCCTTTGTTTCCTCCACCACCATGATGGTTGTTCGCTCTCTTTTACCGGATGCGCAAATCGGACAAATCTCTTCATCGGTAATCGTAAAACATTCCCGGCAGTAGGCGGTATTTTTTTTGGCCTCGACAATCGCCTGGGCAAACTCCTCGGCCTGCTCGTCCGTCATGGCAATTACATAAAAAGCCAGCCGCCGGGCGCTTTTATAGCCTATGCCCGGCAGTCTTGTAAATTGTTCAATCAAGCGGGAAAAATATTTCCCATAGTAATCCATTAGAATAAGCCTCCCAATCCGCCCGGCAGGTTCAGTCCGCCGGTCAGTTTAGACATTTCCTCGTTCATCTCGGTTTCGGCTTTGCGGACGGCTTCATTGACCGCCGCCACAATCAAATCCTGTAACATTTCAATATCTTCCGGGTCAACCGCCGACGGAGATAATTCAATGGCTTTTAATTCTTTTTTGCCGTTGACCGTGGCTTTGACCGCTCCGCCGCCAACTGCCGCTTCAAACTCCTTGTTTTCAATCTCCTCCTGCATGGTTTCCATCTGCTTCTGCATTCTTTGCACTTGCTTCATTAAGTTTGCCTGATTTCCCGGCATCGCTCCCGGAAAGCCGCCTCTTTTTGCCATAATGTTCTCCTTTTTATCCTTTTCGTTTATTCCTAAAGTCGAGTAATAGTATAACACAAATTCATAAATTGTAAAATTAAATTCTAATCACGTTTCTTACCGTTTTTTCTCCTGGCCAAAATACTGCCTGCTTCTACTTATGTATGCAGCCGGCATTGTCTTCTTTTCAGCCGGTGACAGCACCATTGCCTAACATCCCCGTCCACCGGCGATTTCTCTTCCCTTGGTTCGGTTGACCATCGGCATCGTATGTTCAGTGGAAAGCCTCCGCCCAAGCACTGCCCTTATTTTTTCAGCCGCTGCTGCAGCCGGCTTAAAAACTCCCACGCCGCTTTGGGCGTCATATCATCCATCTCCAAGGCCTTGATTTCCACCAAATAATCCTCATCGCCGAACAAATTTAGCTGCATACCGGCCGGCGCTCTAAAAGCCAAGTTTTGCGGCTTAATCTCCCGCTGAGCGGCAATATCGGCTGCCGATAACTCCGCCAATATTTCTCTGGCTCGCTGCACCACCACATAAGGAACTCCGGCTAAGCGCGCCACCTGAATCCCATAGCTTTTATCAGCGCCGCCCCGAATGATTTTGCGCAGAAAAATGACATCTTCGCCCCGCTCCGCTACCGAAATGCAGTAATTAACCACCCCGTCAATCTTGCCCTCCAGCTCCGTCAACTCATGGTAATGCGTGGCAAAAAGCGTCTTAGCACCGGAAAGCTGGCGGCTGGCCAAATATTCAACCACTGCCCAAGCAATGCTGAGGCCGTCATAAGTCGAAGTTCCCCGGCCGATTTCATCTAAAATAACCAAGCTGTCCGGCGTGGCATTCCTCAAAATATTAGCGGTTTCCGCCATTTCCACCATAAAAGTTGATTTGCCCGAGGACAGGTCGTCCGAGGCGCCCACTCTGGTAAATATCCGGTCAACAATACCCAGCGCTGCGCTTGCCGCCGGGACAAAGCTGCCGATTTGTGCCATCAGCTGAATCAGCGCAATCTGGCGCATATAGGTTGATTTGCCCGCCATATTCGGTCCGGTAATAATCAGCAGATGTTCCGTCCGGCTTAAGCTGGCCGAATTGACGATAAACTCATTTTCCGGCAGCATTTTCTCAATCACCGGATGCCGCCCGTCGGCAATCTCCGTTTGGCCTTCCCGGTTAAATACCGGCCGGACATAATTTTGCTGCGCCGCCACATAAGCTAAAGACTGGTAAGCATCCAACGCCGCAACCTGCGCCGCCGTCTGCTTAATCCGCCGGCTCTGACTGGCGCAGGTATCGCGAATCTCCTGAAACAACTCATACTCAAGGGCCAGCCGTTTTTCCTCCGCCCCTAAAATCGTTTCTTCCATTTGCTTGAGTTCTTCGGTAACATAGCGCTCGGCATTGGCCGTCGTCTGCCGCCGGATATAACGCTCCGGCACTAACTGCGCATAGGAATTAGTGACCTCCAGATAATAGCCGAACACCCGGTTATACTTAATTTTCAGGTTTTTAATCCCGGTTGTTTCCCTTTCCTTTTGCTCCAGCTCCAGCAGCCAAGTCTTGCCCTGCGTTGAGGCGAAACGATACTGGTCAACCTTTTGATGATAACCGGGCTTAATTACGCCGCCTTCCTTGGAGGAAATCGGCGCATCCTCCGCAATCCCGACCTCGATTTTTTGCCATAAATCCTCCAAAGCATCCAGTTCCTGCCGAAGATTTGCCAAGGCCTCGCATTTTACCTCAGACAGCAGGTTCTTAATATGCGGCAACATGGCCAGTGAGTTTTTAAAGGCAAGTAAATCTCTGGGATTCGCGGTTTTGGCAATTAGCTTGGCCATCAGCCGCTCCAAATCATAAATCGGCTCTAAGAGTTCCCGCAGTTCCGCCAAAAAAAGGGGCGCATTTTTCAATTCCTCGACCGCCGAAAGCCTCGCCTCAATCAACGCTTGGTCAAGCAGCGGCTGCTCAATGAAAAAGCGAAGCATCCGAGCGCCCATTGCGGTCCTCGTCTTATCCAGCACCCATAGGAGCGAGCCGCGCTTATCTTTATCGCGCATGGTTTCCGTCAGTTCAAGATTGCGCCGGGTGGCCGGGTCAAGCAGCATATATTGACTGGGCTGATAAACCTCAATATGGCTGATCTGGCTGATATTCCCCTTTTGGGTATCGCTGGTATAACGCAGCAGCGCTCCCGAAGCGATTTGATGAGCCGGTTCCAAATTACCGATGCCCTCCAGCGTCAAAACGCCAAAATGCTTTTCAATTACCTGCTGGCAAGCTGCCAAATCAAAAAAATAATCTTCTTTGGTCGTTACAAAGATATGCTGCCGGCCGGTTACTCTCTGCATAAAATCCGAATCCTGCTGCATGTCCGTCTGGAGTAAAAGCTCAGCCGGTGCCACCTTGGCAATTTCTTCCACTGCCTGCTCAAAGCTGTGCGCCTGTGTCGTCCGAAAATCACCAGTGGAAATATCGGTATAAGCAATGCCATAACTGCCGCCATAGGCAATCAGGCAAAAAATATAATTGTTCTTGGTTTCATCCAAATTATCCGGGTTTAAGTTCGTCCCCGGCGTAACAATCCGCACGACCTCGCGCCGGACAATGCCCTTGGCCGCTGCCGGGTCCTCGACCTGCTCACAAATTGCCGCCTTATAGCCCTTCCCGACCAAGCGGTACAAATAATTATCCACTGCGTGATAGGGCACGCCGCACATCGGCGCTTTTTCCTCCATGCCGCAGTCCCGTCCGGTCAGTGCAATTTCCAGCTCCCGACTGGCGGTCTTAGCGTCTTCAAAAAACATTTCATAAAAATCGCCCAAGCGAAAAAATAAAATGCAGTCGGTATATTCCTCTTTCAGTGCGAAATACTGCTGCATCATCGGTGTCAGCTTTGTTTTATCCATAACTGATCATCTCTCCCATTAAGTAAAATGTTCTGGCTCTTGTAACCTTAACGTCGACAATCTGCCCCAACAGCGCAGAATCTCCGTCAAAATGAATCAAGTGATTATTATTTAATCTGCCCCTGATTTTTCCATTCTCGCCAATGGCCTCGGCTAAAACCGGCTGAACTGTTCCCAGCAGTGCTGTCGATTTTTTGTGAATATTTTGATTTACGATTTTCAGTAACCGCCCAAAGCGCTCCTTGCTGACCGTTTCCGGGATTTGATCCGCCCGAACAGCTGCCCTCGTTCCTGTCCGCGGTGAGTAAAGAAAGGTATAGGCCATATCAAACTCCGCTTTTTCAGCCACTTCCAACGTTTGGACAAAGTCTTCTTCCGTTTCCCCGGGAAACCCAACGATAATATCCGTACTGATGGCAATGTCCGGTCTGGCCCTGCGAAGTTTCGCCACCAATTCCATAAAATGTGCCTTGGTATAGCGCCGGTTCATTTCCTTTAACACTTTATCAGAGCCGGACTGCATCGGCAGATGAAACTGCGGACACAGCTTTTGGCTGCTGCCGATAAAATCAATCAATTCATCGCTTAAATCTTTTGGATGCGAAGTCATAAAGCGCAGCCGCTTCAAGCCAGAAATCGCTTCTAACTTACGCAGCAACCCTGTAAAATTAATGTCTTCAGCCAGCCCCCGGCCATAGGAATTGACATTTTGACCCAGCAGCATGATTTCCACGACTCCCTCGGCAATTAATTTTTCCACCTCGGCCACAATATCCGCTGCCGGCCGGGAACGCTCCCTGCCCCGGACATAGGGGACGATACAAAAGGCGCAGTAATTATTGCAGCCATACATAATATTGACACTGGCTTTATATGGATTATCCCGCCGAATCGGCAGGTCTTCCACGATTTCCTGATGCTCCGGCCAAATATCAATAATCTGTTCGCCGCTTTCCAGTCTGGCCGTCAAAAGCTCGGCAAACATATAAATATTATGCGTACCGAATACGATGTCAACATGCCGATAGGTTTTTTTGATTTTGTCCAGCACTGTTTGCTGCTGCGTCATACAGCCGCACAGGGCAATCAAAGCATCCGGCCTTTGCCGCTTCAGTGTCTTTAAATAGCCGAGCCGGCCATATACCTTTTGCTCGGCACCGTCGCGAATAGCGCAGGTATTATAAACAATAATATCGGCCTGCTCGTCACTTGCCGCCGGCCGGCAGCCGATATTTTCCAAAATCCCCCGCAGCTTTTCCGAATCGTGCTCGTTCATCAGACAGCCGTAGGTGGTGATATGATATTGAATGGGTCGGCCTTTTTCTGCGGCCATATTTTCAAGTTTTTCCCGCAGCCCGGTCAAAATCTTTTCATAATCAGCGGACATAGCCCGCTGCTGTAGTTCTTCTTTCACAGTAGTTCCTTCCTTAAATTATATTATAAGCTGCTCGCCAAAGGCAACACGCCTGACGCTTACATGCAAGCATGGCGCTCCTTTTAACCATATCCTGCACTCACTTTCGGTGTTCGGCGTGACTGCTATAGAAAATCCTCCGGATTTTCTCTCCGCTTCACCGCTCATATAGCCGGCTTCGTTAAAAGGCGCTTACATGCAAGCATGACGCTCCTTTTAACCATATCCTGCACTCACTTTCGGTGTTCGGGCGTGCTCGCATGAGAAAATCCTCCGGATTTTCTCTCCGCTTCGCCGCTCTTATAGCCAGCTTTGTTAAAAGGCGCTTCCATGCAAGCATGACGCTCCTTTTACTCATATCCTGCACTCACTTTCGGTGTTCGGCGTGACTGCTATAGAAAATCCTCCGGATTTTCTCTCCGCTTCACCGCTCATATAGCCGGCTTCGTTAAAAGGCGCTTACATGCAAGCATGACGCTCCTTTTAACCATATCCTGCACTCACTTTCGGTGTTCGGGCGTGCTCGCATGAGAAAATCCTCCGGATTTTCTCTCCGCTTCGCCGCTCTTATAGCCAGCTTTGTTAAAAGGCGCTTTCATGCAAGCATGACGCTCCTTTTAACAAAACCGGCTGCACTCACGCCTTATTACGCAACATTATAGCATATTGAGTGGGAAAATGCCAATAAAAAACTAACAGGGTTTTTGCTGCGTACCTGTCAGTTTTTCGTATTTCTTCCTATTTAATATTCTCTTTTACACCAATCAATGTGCCGTTTCCTTGGCTATCCGGTTGACCATAATCTCTGACCGCATAAACATCAATCTCGCCTTTGCCATCCAAGTTGTGCAACTGCCGCATAATACCCTTAAACTCCCCACTGTCAAATGACTTGCCATTTGACTGCATAACATCGACAAAAGTCCTGACCAGCTTACCATGATAATAAAAGCAGTCTTGCTCTTTATCATAAACTAAGCCAAACGGCTTATAAACGGAGTATAATTCTTCCCATTCATCGGCTGTTAATTCCGCTCCCACTTCTGCGGCACTGGCTCTTTGAATCCAGGGATCTGCCGTCGGCTCGGCCTGCCCCTCCAGTCCTGTATCTGCTTTTTCGCCTTCATAGCTGCTGCCGCTTTCGGTCTTTCCGTTTGAAAAGGTTTCTGCATTCTCATCCGCCGAAGTGGTTCCGTTCCTTAACAGAATTTGTTCCTCCACTGCTCTGTCTTTCTCATCCCATACTTTTTTTAAATATACCTGCTCGGCGGCAATCTGAAAAGATATCTTCTGACTGCTCCCCGCTGCGGCAATCTGATTCAGCCTTTCTATGACTTCAGCGTCTGTCATTTTTAAGATGTCCTCTATCTTTGCTTCCCGCCAAAATTGCTCTATGCCCGACATTACTCTGGTCAGACAAGCGTCCCGCTCGCCAATCGTCAGCGCCTTTTTATCAGAAATATGATACGAAAGATGATAGGATAAGCTGCCATAAAAGCTATGAGTTCTGTTCTGCCTCTCTTTATCCGGCAAAATAATCATAGTTTCCGGGTCTTTTTCCTTGACGCCCATGTAGCCGCTTTTGACCAATTCGGCATTTTCCCGACCGGACGCCCCAACCGTGAGAACAATGAAGCTTTTTTCTTCGGCTGATAGGGAAACCCCATAATCATTAAAGGCAATATCCTCGTCAATTCGCTCCGAACACTCGGGATTACTGCTGGCCCATTCCAGCAGCGCCTTATTAAAATCCGCTACTGTCATCTTCTGATAATCCGGTGTTTTCAGCGCAAGAAGCAAACGGTAATCCTCCTCCGAAGCCTGCGGGCAGCGGCGCAGTTCGGACTGCTCCGCGTGGTTATCGAAGCTTTCCCTGTCAGATTCTGGGAGCGGTGTATAAAAATATTCTGCCGAAACCCAAAGCTTATCGCTGCTCCACTCTTTTTTGATTTTTTCAATTTTGGCGTCAATCGCTTTTTGCATAAAATCTTTATTACACAACTCTTTCTCAGTTTTATCCTGCAAAGCAGTTAATAAAGCATTCCTCACCGCCGAATGGGCAGCGGCATATTCACCAACCGTCAGCTCGTCCGCTTTTTTGATGTCCAGGGTAAAGGAAAACTCCAGCGCTGTTTCATCATTCGTCCATCTTTCGCCAGAACCCATTGTTTCAGAGAAATAGGAGCCAATACTGCCGCCAAATTCTCTGG
Source organism: uncultured Lachnospiraceae bacterium (assembly GCA_963545585.1). Taxonomy (GTDB): domain Bacteria; phylum Bacillota; class Clostridia; order Lachnospirales; family Vallitaleaceae; genus W11650. The sequence goes on along the minus strand of CAUUKX010000027.1, from coordinate 8,651 downwards.
TCTGCCATTTTTCCGAAGTAAGCGGTACTAAAATATTACACAAGAAAGAAGCAAACGCATCGCTGGCCGCCTGCTGCTGCAAGGCTTCATTTTGTGCGACCCGCTCCAGCAGTTCCTGATATTCTTTCGTATCGGTCATTTGCCAGACCTTATTTTGATACTCAGAAACACTCATATCTTCATAGCCGTTCCATTGCAAAGCCCGCAGCCAATTCCTTTCTTCCTCTGAAAAAGCGGCCTCGGCGGCGCTGGTTTGGTTTGGCTTTACTCCCGCAGCGGAAGTAGCAAATATAACCGTCAGGCTAACTGCCAACAGCAATGCCAAAACAAGCGCAGCCATCGATGTTTTTTTCATTTTCATAATCGCTCCGATCCTTTCTTCAATAGCATTTTTGCTAAAATTGTTGCACAGCGGCACCAGCCCCGCCTGATGAATTTCCATATCAATCAGAGTATAGGCATACGCCGACCGACTTTTTTCTCCAAACATCCGAATAACCGTTTCATCGCACACTAACTCAATATCCCGATTAAGCAGCAAAAACATAATCCATACCAGCGGATTAAACCAATGAATACTAAGCGCCAAAATCATAACTGCTTTGGTTAAAATATCAAAATGCCGAATATGAACATATTCATGAGTCAGGATATAATTCAGGACTTCCGTATTCGTCAAATCCAGTTTTTCTGGCAGCAGGATAACCGGCCGAAACACCCCGTAACTGAGTGGTGTTAGAACCTGATTAGATCTGCGGACAGCAAGCGGCCTTTTCAGTGGATGCTTTGTTCTCCAATCATGAATAAAATCGGTATCTACTGGCAAAGCCGTTTTGAACTTTCTCATCCCTCTGCCGTAGGCAATCAGAAAAAAAACAATACACAGGAAACAGCCCGCTGCCCAAACTACAACCCACAACGATATCGGCAGGCGTTCCATAAAAGAAGTTGACGGCAGCTGATAGTTCCGCTCCTTGTCCAGTCTTTCCGTTATCCTCTCCGCAGCAGCCGGAACCTGCGGTGCGTAAAATCTTGCTTCCGCCTCCGTTGCTTGCGCTTCGCCGCCCTGCGGCAGCCATGAATAAACGCTAAACGGCGACGGGATTGAAACCGGAAGCAAAAGCCGCAGCAAAACCAATCCCCATAAAAATAAGAAAGTTTTTTTCGGCAGTTTATAAATCAAAGCGGCGCGTAGGATGATAATGGCCGCAATCATCACTGCCGCCGAAATACTCATTTGCAGCAAATTCATCGCTTTCACCTCACTCCAAGTCTGCTACCATTTTTTTCAGTTTTTCAATTTCTTCTTTGGACAGCTGCTTGCTGCTGATTAACGCCGCAAACAGCTTATCAACAGAGCCATCAAACATCTTGCCCAGCAGTTCATTGGTTTCTGCAATCTGCACTTTTTCCCGTGGAATTAGGGCATGGCACATAAAATTAGGCTCTGAACGCTCAATCGCACCTTTGTTGATACAGCGCTTGATTAAAGTATAGGTGGTATTCATATTCCAGCCGGTTTCGTCCTTTAAGACATCAGAAATATGCTTAGCCGTAGCATCTCCCTCTTTCCACAAGACATTCATCACTTTCAATTCGGAATCAAATAACTTGACTGTCATTTTGTGCCTCCTTTCGCAAGACAGCAGTAGTTTTGTTTTATACTACCACAGTCTTGTGGAGATGTCAATACTACTTTTGTAGTTTTTAGAAAAAAATAATTGCACTAAAAAATACCTTTATTACGGCATAAAAAAACATTGAAAAATAAGAGGATATTCGGATTTTATAAAATAGATTGCGGACGAGATAAATTCAAAACTCCAGAATTTTCATAGTATTTCGTCGGAAGACGGGTCTCCTTGATTTTAATTGTCAATTGCTCCCTTTTTACCATCCCTAAATAATCCCCGTTTTTTTTGAAATCATCGTATCATCATAACTGCCTACTTGCCTGAATTGGAACTTTTCTCTTCTTCCCCCAAATTTTTTAAAATTCCCCTTGCATTTTTCTCCATTTTACGATACAATACCATTTATGTTAGACCTGTGGAGAGGTATCGAAGTGGTCATAACGGGGCTGACTCGAAATCAGTTTGTGAGCAATCACACGCGGGTTCGAATCCCGCCCTCTCCGTTCATAAGCAAACGCTTACCGGCGTTTGCTTTTCTTTTTACCCAAAATACACATCGTTTCGGAGGGAAAATACTATGAACTACATTAATGAAATCATCGATCTGGTTAAAAACAAGTATCCCGACCAAGCCGAGTTTCAGCAGGCTGTCAGTGAAGTCCTAACTTCGCTTGCCCCAGCCATTGCTTTAAATGAAGAAGTTTACCGCAAAAACGGAGTCTTAGAGCGGATGATTGAGCCGGACCGGCAAATCCAGTTCCGGGTCGGCTGGGTTGACGATACCGGTCGGTATCAAGTCAACCGTGGCTACCGCGTTCAGTTCAATAACAGCATCGGCCCTTACAAAGGCGGCCTGCGCCTGCATCCTTCGGTTAATTTAAGTATTATGAAGTTTTTGGGCTTTGAACAGGTTTTGAAAAACTCTCTAACCGGTTTGCCGATGGGCGGGGCCAAGGGCGGCGCCGATTTTGACCCCAAAGGCAAGTCGGATCGGGAAATTATGGCTTTTTGTCAAAGCTTTATGACTGAGTTGTCTAAATACATTGGCGCAGATATTGACGTGCCAGCCGGTGATATCGGTGTCGGTGCTCGGGAAATCGGTTATTTATTCGGTCAGTACAAGCGCATCCGCTCTTGTTACGAAGGCGTTTTAACCGGCAAAGGCCTGAGTTACGGCGGTTCGCTGGCCCGCAAGGAAGCAACCGGCTACGGTCTGCTTTATATTGTGGAAAAAATGCTGCAAGCTCACGATAAGGAGCTGAAAGGCAAAACCATTGCCGTCTCCGGTTCGGGAAATGTCGCTATTTATGCGATTGAAAAAGCCCAGCAGCTTGGTGCTAAGGTCGTTACCGCCAGCGATTCTTCCGGCTTTGTTTACGACGAAACCGGCATTGACCTTTTACTTTTAAAAGAGATTAAAGAGGTCAAACGCGGGCGAATGGCTGATTATGCTGCCCAAAAACCAAGTGCCGTTTATCATGAAGGCAAGGGTGTATGGCAGTACCCCTGCGATATTGCCCTGCCCTGTGCCACTCAAAACGAATTGGTACTGAAAGATGCCGAAGCTCTGGTTGCTAACGGCTGCATGGCTGTGGCCGAGGGCGCTAATATGCCGACAACACTAAAAGCCACTGAATATTTAATGAAAAATAAAGTCCTCTTTTTACCGGGCAAAGCGGCCAATGCCGGCGGCGTTGCCACTTCCGGTCTGGAAATGAGCCAAAACAGCCAGCGCCTTTCATGGAGCTTTGCCGAAGTTGATCAAAAGCTGCAAGCCATCATGACCGGCATCTTCCGGAATATCGATGCAGCTGCCGTCAAATACGGCGCACCGGATAACTATGTCCTTGGCGCAAATATCGCTGGCTTTGAAAAAATCGCCGATGCGATGCTGGCTCAGGGCTGCATTTAAAAATTAAAATTCAAAAAGCTTTGAACAAGAAACACGACTTGCTCAAAGCTTTTTCACTTTCCTTATTTAAAATATTCAATCTCGCCGATTTGTCCCATTTTGGTCAGTGCGGTGTCAAACCATTCCACACTCTTCGGTGAACTTATGCTTCTGACCATAAAATATAAAGCTCCGCCGGAATTATCCCGGCCGCTCAGCGCTTCCTCAACCGCCTTGCAAGTACTGTCCTGAACGGTAACAGAGTAATAGCTGCCGTTAGAAATCGGTGAAAATTGATAGGTCTTACCATTATTCTGAAAAACAACATCCGTAATATTATCGGGAAAGCGCTCACTTTCCACTCGATTTAAAATGATATTGGCAATCAGCAGTCGAGTGGTATAAGGCTCCGCTCCAGATTCCGCTTCCACAATCCGCGACAAGATTTCGTATTCTTCGGTTGACACATCCTTAGCCTGCCGGGAAATCAGCTTACCCGAAGTCACAAACTGGCGGTTTTCGGTACCTTCCGTCAACTGTAAAACATGCTCTTCCAGCTTGATTTGGCTGACATATTCCTCAATCTTAGCCATATAGTAATGCGATCCGCCCTCTTCCTCGTCCGGCATCAGCGCCAATTCCGCTTCCTGCTCATTCTCATTGGCAGTCAGCTGCCTTCGCTCTGCTGTATTTCTATCGCCTTCTTTTAATGCAAAACCATTGACTCCTAAAAGTAACACTATCACACAGCATGTTGCGAAAACGACCAGACCGTTTTGATGTCCCTGCTTTAAACTACTGAACAACTTTTTTAAAAAGTTCATCCTTCGTCTGTTCCTTTCTTATTTCTCAATCTTCCCCACGCCTAATTTCCTTTTTCTCGCGACATCCGTCCCGCCAAAAGGGTATTCAGCCAAATGGAAAAATTAAGTTTTTTGCTTATTTTCGTTTGTTTTCGTTCCATCTATGATAAACGTCAGAAACCGAAGTTTGGATTTGGATCCATCTGCTGCTTTTTTAGAGCAGTACCGCTGTTTCCGGTTTTAATCCCGCCAACCATTGGGGTGGTTTCTTAACGATTTGCCAATTATACCGATAGCCAAAGAAAGTGTCAATATGATTTGCCGATATTATCTGTATTTTCGATATATGTAATTTTTCAGAAAATTCAAGTCGCCATTTTGTCGCTCTATCTTTTCTTATTCTTGTATTTTTTATGTACTTTGCACAAAATCAAATCGTGATTTTTTATACTTCTTTTAAGAAGAACTATTTATTATCTGCCTGAAAAAATAGCAAAAAAGGGCAGCCCTGACCCCCTTAAATTTGGGGGATATTATCCCAAGGCAATGTGAAAAGACGCCGCCAACGATTGTACCGCCGACTGCGCCTTTTATTGATTGTATAATTTGGGGTGTTGGCAATGAAATTTTTGCCTTGCTAACACCTATTATTTTTAGAAATTGGTTAAAGCATTTAGGCAAGCCATTCGCTAAAATGTGCGATAACTCCTTCTTTGCCTAAACTGCAACCGATTTATTCCTGTTTTTCTGGAATCGCTTTAATCTTATCCTCTTCCATAACAAAGCGAACCAGCGTCACGTTTTCCAGATCTTTGTCCAAAAACATTTCGGACAAGCGATCTTCCATATGGACAGTAATGCTCCGGCGCAGCGGTCTAGCCCCATACGCTTCATGGTAGCCGTCTTTGACCAGAAAAGCCCTCACTTCATCCGATACCTCGATATCGAAACCCTTTTCCTTGGTCGTCTTCCGAAGCTGCTCCAGCATAATGTCCACAATCTCCGCCAAACTTTCCTCGGTTAGATTATCAAAGACAATGATATCGTCCAAACGGTTAAGGAATTCCGGCTTAAAAAACTCATTGAGCGCCGTTTTCACCTTTTCTGCCGTCCTTGGCGCTTCGCTCGGATTAAAGCCAATCCCTGCACCTTTACGGTCGGTACCGGCATTGCTGGTCATCAGCAGGATTGTATTTTCAAAATTAACCGTCCGGCCTTGACTATCGCTCAATCTTCCGTCTTCTAAAATTTGCAGCAGCAAATGAAAGATATCAGGATGCGCTTTTTCAATCTCATCCAGCAAAATAACTGAATACGGCCGGCGGCGCACTCGCTCCGTCAGCTGACCAGCATTATCATAGCCGATATAGCCCGGAGGCGCTCCAATCAGCTTAGAGGCGGTATGCTTTTCCATAAACTCTGACATATCAAAGCGAATCAGCGCATCTTCACTGCCAAAAAGCTCTCTGGCTACCGCCTTGGCCAGTTCCGTTTTACCGACCCCGGTCGGGCCGACAAAAATGAAGGAAGCCGGTCGCAGCCTTGGCATAAAGCCAGAGCGGCGGCGCTTAATCGCCGTAGAAACAGCGGAAATCGCTTTGTCCTGCCCCTTGACCCAGCGGCTGAGACGGTTATTTAAGCGCTTCAGCTTAATCGCCTCTTCTTCCGTCAGCTTCTGCACCGGAATCTTGGTCCATGACTCAATGACATCTGCTATCAATTCTTCCGTCAATTCAACCTGATCGCATTGCTGCTCAATTTCTTTAATCTTATTCTCGAGCCTGAGCTCATCCATCCGGCAATCCGCCGCTTTTTCATAATCATCCGCCGCTGCTGCTATTTCTTTTTCCTCAACTGTCTTGGCCAGCTCATTTTTTAAAGCTTCTAACTCCACTAAACCCAAATTTCTCAAATTGGCTCTGGAACCGGCTTCGTCAATCAAGTCAATCGCTTTATCTGGCAGATATCGTTCGTGGATATAACGCTTGGACATATGAACGGCATAGGCAATCACCTCATCGGAAATAACGACATGATGAAAGTTTTCATAGTAATCCTTAATTCCCTTGATAATCTCAATGCTGTCCGCTTCATCAGGTTCTTCCACCAGCACTTTTTGGAAACGTCTTTCTAATGCCGAGTCCTTTTCAATATGCTTACGGTATTCTTCCAAAGTGGTCGCCCCGATGACCTGAATATCCCCCCGAGCCAGTGCTGGCTTTAAAATATTGGCTGCGTTCATCGATCCACTTTCTGCTCCGCCGGCGCCAGTAATGTTATGGACTTCATCAATCACCAAAATAACATTGCCGCTTTCCATCGCTTCATGCAAAATCGCCTTTATTCTGGCTTCAAACTGACCGCGGAACTGCGTGCCTGATACTATACCGGGTAAATCCAAAAGATAAATCTCCGTACCCAGCAGCTTATGCGGCACATTTCCTTCGGCAATCCGCACCGCCAATCCCTCGGCAATAGCAGTTTTACCCACGCCCGGTTCCCCGATCAGCACTGGGTTATTTTTCTGCCGCCGATTCAAAATTTGAATTACCCGGTCAATTTCTCTTTCCCGGCCGATTATTCTGTCAACTTCTCCGGCTTTCGCTTTTTCTGTCAAATTTATGCCAAACTGATCCAAATTTTTCCGTTTTATTTTGCGGACAGATTTCACCTTGGTTTTGGTTGCCGCTCCGTGCGGCACATCCTCACCTGCATTTAAAAACTCCTGAGCCGGCTCGCCGGCGCTTTCGGTGGTTTCCAATGTCGGATCAACAAATCCGTTATCCAAATTTTCCATGAATTGATTAATCCGATCGCCGATTTGCGGATCTTCCAGTATTTCCATCATCTGGTCATTGAGATTATTCATTTCTTCCGGTGACATACCGGTCTGAGCCAGCAAATCATTGAGGGGTGCGATTCCCTGTCTTTTCGCACAAGGCAGACACAGGCCAATTTTCTCCTGTCGGCCGCCTTCTAATTTCGACATAAACACTACAGCGGTATTTTTATGGCATACCGAACATTTCACTTTAATCACAACCTTTCTTTCTGCTTTTCCGGTAAATCATACTCTTGTTGTCCGGTCGTAAAGGAATACCGATTACTTCTGCTTCTTGCCTTCTGCCAATTGCAAACTACTTTCTTCGCTGTGCGAACTGACTTTCTCCGAACAATTATGTATACAATATACCAGTATCTTAGTATATCGCATATAATTTAAATCCCTATTAGTATTTATATAAATTAATGTAAAAAATGCTTCGAGTTCAGCGGAAAGTTTTCTCTCCAGAAACACATCCCGCCATTTCCTTAATGCCCGCCAAAGTAATTTAGCAAAATTCCTTGCACCGGATTATTTATGGCTGACCGAAACACTTATCTCTTTTTTAGCCTGTGCATAGCCGGCCGCAGACCATTCTCTGATATTTTCCTCGGTATAAGTCATGGAGGCATCCTTGTCAAAATCAAAATCCGGCTTGATTAAGACAATCTGATCCGGCCGGTATTTTTGCCATACCGCCTCCGGTACGCTAAACTCTCGTTCGAGTGCAACCGCATAAATGATATCGACTTCTGCCGTCAAAAACGGCTGCATAAAGTGGTTATTCAGCAGTCCGCCGTCTAACAGATAGCCGTCATAGGTTCCGGCTACAATTTGTTCCTGAAAAAGCTGATTATAGGTTTTGGCCTTAAAATCTGCTGCCTTCCAGCTGTACGGATTAGGCAACAGCGAAGATGCCCGAACATATTCCCTGACTTTATCATCGCTCTCTGTTACCAAATCGGAATAAGCATGGCAAATCGTTCCGTTTTCAACCGGCAGATAATTGACATAAAAATGCTCAACCGCCGGTAAGCGCTTCGTTCCCAAGAACTTTTGAATTTCTTCAACCGCAGCCATACTTTCAAAAACCGGCACAGTTCGGTCAAGCCCATATTCGGATTGACTCATTTGCTTCCAGATCTCCGCCATCCGTTCGATTCCACCGTAAAAGACGGCCATACCGTTAATCGCACCAATCGAAGTCCCGACGATGACTGAAAACTCCATTCCCTTTTCAGCAAATGCCTGCAGCACCCCAGCCTGGAATGCACCTTTGGCTCCGCCGCCCTGTAAATATAAGCCCGCTTTCTTTTTCATTCTTTCTTTTCCCTCGCTTTTTGAGTTTACACTCAGGCAAACATATCTATTCGCTTACCGCTCATATAAGTAACTCAACTTTCCCCTGATCGAAGTGCTTCGCACTTCTGCCCGGGCGGGCAGTCTGCCATAGTCTTTTTTGGCTCTGTCCCGCTCAGAGAGCGGGTGCCCCTGGTCGA
>CAUUKX010000026.1:0-22566 GCA_963545585.1 uncultured Lachnospiraceae bacterium | reverse complement strand
AGACTAAAATCCACTTCTCCCACTTCCATGTGGAAATTACTTTTTCACTTTACCAGAAAAAAGGAAAGTTGAAGTGGGAATTGACTTAAATAAAAATTTATATTATAATTAAACATGACACAGATAATTTCGCGGAATACCCGGCAGGAGGTTTGTTTTTATGAGGAAAACGGACGAAAGCGGAAATGACGAAAATGGTCGTTTCAGAGAGGGATGAGGGCGAAATTATTTTTTTTGGGGTTATTTAAGGAGGTGCTTTTATGAGGAAGTATGCAGCAATACTGATGGCGCTTGTTTTGTGCCTGTCAGCGCCGGGATTTGTGCGGGCGGCGGAAAGAGACGCAGTCAACAGCTTGCAGGAATTAAACTTGCTGGATAGAGAGGGAAATACGGCGGAAAAATTAGACGCCCAGCTTTCTCGGGCGGAAGGCTTGACTATGGTGTTAAAAGCCATTGGTTATTCACAGGCTGAAGCGGAAAAAGAAGAATATGTTAAATTAAACACTTTTGAAGATGTGCCGGAATGGTTTAAAGGCTATGCCGGTTTGGGACTTTCCCTGAATATCACGACTGGTAAGAGCGAAAAAGAGTTTGACCCGCAAGCCAAGCTGACACATCATGATTTTATTACCTTCTTGTTACGGGCTTTAAAGCATGATGTCAAGAAAGCCTGGACGGCGGCGGACAGTTTAGCAAAAGAGTTTGCCCTAATAGCGGCAGATACCGATATTGAAATGCCAATCAGCAAAAGAGCGGCGGCTATTGTTTTAAACGCCTTAAATGCACCGATGCAGGCAGGCGTGGCCAATGAAACCTTAGGTCAGTTTTTGGTTTACCGCGGCCGCATTTCCAAGGAAAAAGCCAAAGAACTTGGCTTAAAAGAATTAACCCAGCCGGAAAACCGGGTAGACATTATTTATTTTAATGACTTTCACGGCAATATTAAAGAAGAAATTACCGGCCGCAAGAGAAATATAGGCATGAGTAAGTTAGTTGGCTTTGTCAATGAATATATTGCGCAAAATCCCAATTCCTTTGTGCTTTCGGGCGGCGATAACTACCAGGGAACGGCAGAATCCAATCTGACTTACGGTAAGCCAGTCAGTGCCATGATGAAAGGCATGCAGGTTGTTGCTTCGGCAGTTGGCAATCATGAGTTTGACTGGGGTTCGGACCGAATCCCGAAATGGGCGGAAGAAGGCAACTTTAAATATGTGGCTGCTAATATCATTGATCAGAAGACTGGCAAACCGGCTGCATGGACGGAGCCTTATCTGATTGTGGAAAAAGCGGGAATTAAAATCGGTCTGATTGGGCTGGCGCATCCAGATACGCCGTCTTTGGTCAATAAGGGTGCAACGGATGGCTATACTTTTGCCGATCCGGTCAAAACGGCGCAGGAGTGGGTTGATTACTTAAAGGCCGGCAAAGCCAAAGAAGGCAAGCCCGATGTCATCATTGCTTTAACCCATATTGATTCGATTCAAGATAATAAGACCAATGAAATTACTGGTAACGCCGTAACTTTGGCAAATCAGGTCAAGGGGCTGGACGGTATTTTATCGGCGCACAGCCACCGGCCAGTTTCCGGTAAGGTCAACGGCGTTGAAATTATGCAGGCATTTTGCTACGGCAGAACGGTTGGCATTATGAGTGTTGAGAAGAAAGACGGCAAGTTTGTCCTCAGTTCCAAGCTGAATCAGGGATCTGACATGAAAGACGTTATTTTGAAAGACAATGCTACCGAAAAGTTTTATGCTGATTTGCAAAAAGAACTGGAGCCGATAACCAAGGAAGTAATCGGTCAGGCAGCCGAAGCCTTTACTCATAACCGGGCGGATAAGGGCACCATTACTTTGCTGGGCAAATGGGCTTGTGATGTCATGGCGGAAAAGACTGGTGCGCAGATTGCCATTCAAAACGGCGGTAGCTTGCGCCGAACCATGGAAAAGGGTGATATTACTATGGGTGATTTATATGAGATTATGCCGTTTGATAACTATCTGGTAGTAATGGACTTACCGGGCGAGGATATTAAGAAGGCAATTGACCACGGTATCATGAATCCGAGTGTTACGGACGGTGCGTTCACTGGCCTGATTGTTGAATATGACTCTTCCAAAGAGTTTGAAAACCGGATTACCAAGATTACATTATCCGACGGTACGCCGTTAGATATGAAAAAGACCTATCGGGTAGTGGTAAATGACTTTATGTATACTGGCGGTGATAGCTATAACTTTAAGAATGCGGTTAACGTCGATGAAACCTATATTCCGGTCAGAGACATTTTTGTTGAAACCATTAAAAAAGCAAAGCAAATTACGCCGAAAAAGGCTGATTACCTTAAAGATATAAAGAAAACGGCTATGGTTTTGGCTCCGGCAGCATAGCGCAGAATTACGCAAAAGGCAAATAAAGATGCGGGGAAGATCGTCAGATCTTCCTCGCCTTTATAAAGGAGAGGAATTTGAAAATATACAGACGACGGATGGGCTGGGGGTGGCTGCTGCTGTTCCTTTTGGGGATATTTGGCGGCAGTGCGGCGGTGGCTCAAAATGACGATACCGATTTGCGGGCGTTTTATGAATCTGAAATGCAGGAAAAGGATTATAAGATTGCCAAGGCGATTGTGCGAGGGATAGAGTATGATGATACGGCCGAGATTCGCAGCGATATACCAGTTGAAGCGGACATCCGCTATCAGCATTTGATTTTGGAAATTCTGACCGGGGAGCACCGCTCGGAGATGCTGACGGTTCGCCACACGATTGAAATGATTATGCCCGGAAATTATATATTTAAAGTCAATGATCAGGTTTTGATTCGGCTGACGGAAAACACGGAGCGGGAAATAGAAACCGTCAAAATAGAAGAAAGGGTCAGGGATACTTCCATTTATGTCATTACCGCCTTATTTGCGGTGATGATGCTGTTAATCGGCCGAAAACAGGGACTGAAAGCGTTGCTGTCACTGATTATAATGGTAAGTCTTATTTTTTTTGCCTACATTCCCATGATTTTGAAAGGCTTTTCGCCGATTCTCCTGTCGGTGGGGATATCGGCGCTGGCGATTACGGTTACGCTGGTGATTATCAGCGGACGGCATAAAAAAACAGCGGCGGCAATTTTGGGGACAATCAGCGGTGTCCTGATTGCCGGGCTTCTGGCAGTGATTTTCGGAGAGGCCGGCCGGCTGACCGGTTTATCGGCAGATACGGCTATTAGTTTGGCGTATATTCCACATTTCCGAGGGCTGGATTATAAAGGGCTTTTGTTCGGTACGATTATTATCGGCTCAATCGGAGCGATTATGGACGTGTCGCTGTCGATTGCTTCTTCACTTTGGGAAATTTGGGAGCTGAATCCGGCAATTCCGGCAAGGCAGCTGATTCGTTCCGGCATGAATATCGGCCGCGATATTATGGGCTCGATGTCAAACACGCTGATACTGGCCTATGTCGGTACTTCGCTCCATTTGATTATTTTATTTATGGTTTATCAGATTAGTTTTACGGAAATTATTAATTATGATTCGGTCAGTTCCGAAATATTAAGGGCAATGGCGGGCAGTATCGGCCTGATGCTGACGATTCCGGCGACAGTTTGGATTGCGGCGGCGCTTTACCCCGGCTTAAAGAAAATAGGAGAAAAGAAACATGAATAAAGGACAAGATTTTTTTGAATATATGCAAAAGGCGACAGTGGCAGTTTGTACTGTTCGGGAAACCAAAAACCGACTGCGGCAGGCCGGATTTGAAGAACTATCGCCGGCGGGTAAGTGGCAGTTACAGGCCGGGCAAGGCTATTATACGCAGACTTCGCCGTCAATGCTGCTGGCTTTTCAGATGGCGGCAAATGGCAATTATGAAGAGCTGCGGATTATCGGCGCTCATACCGATAATCCGGCCTTAAAGCTAAAGCCCGCCCCGGAAGTAGATAATGACGGCTATCGCCGCTTAAATATGGAGATATACGGCGGTCCGATTTTTCATAGCTGGTTTGACCGCCCGCTCAGCATTGCCGGAACGGTTGCCCTGCGCAGTGACCGGCCGTTGGCTCCGGAATTAAGAATCGTGGATTTGCAAAAGCCAGTGGTAACGATTCCGTCATTAGCGATTCATATGAACCGGGAAGTGAACAAAGGCGTTGAAATTAAGGCACAGAAAGAGATGCTGCCGCTGATTGCCACCCTGAAAGAAAAAATGGAAAAGGAAAACTATCTGCTGCGTCTTTTGGCGGCGGAGCTAAAAGTAGAGCCAGCGGCGATTTTGGACTTTGATTTATTTGTTTACTGCGCCGAAACAGGAAGTTTAGTGGGAGCGGAAGAAGAGTTTATTTCCTGCCCCAGAATTGACGATACGGCTATGGTCTATGCAGCCATGCAGGCGCTGATTGCCGGAAAGCCGCAAACCGGCATCAATGCGGCACTGTTTGTTGACCATGAAGAAATCGGGAGCTTAAGCCGGCAGGGGGCGGATTCGATGAACTTTAACCTGCTGCTGGAAAAGCTGCGTCAGAGCCTTGCCATCGAAGAAGCAGCATGGACGGATACGCTGCTGCGTTCTTTCTTTATCTCAGCGGACGGAGCGCATGCCTGTCATCCGGCTTATCCAGAAAAATGCGACCCGACCAATCGGCCGAAAGTAAATAGAGGGATTGTGATTAAGCAGAGCGGCAACAAGGCTTATGCATCCGAAGCGTTCAGCACCGCAGCTTGGCAGCAGGTGTGCGAACGGGCGCAGGTACCGTATCAAAAGTTTGTCAATCATGCCGATATTCCGGGCGGAAAGACAATCGGTTCTTTAATTAGCCGGTACTTGCCAATTCCAATTGTCGATACGGGTCTGGCGATGCTGGCGATGCATTCGGCCAGAGAATTGGCTGGCTGGCAGGATATGGAAGATATGATTCGGGCAATGACTGCTTTTTACTGTTTATAGCGTTATGCAATTTTTTGCAAAAAGGCTTGAAAGCAGCAGCAAAATAACATATAATGAGTTCAGTTTTTCCATGCTGATTAAGGCGCTTTTTCACTTAGCGGAAAAGAGCAATTTTTTCATATCATAATTGGGTGAAAACGGTAATGTTATTGAGCAAAGGAAAGAGCTGTTGGGGCATACGACTTGCCTAAAAGCGGACAGGTGCGAACCGACTGGAGACGTTAGCTGTTGTACAGGGAAAATTAGGTAAAAAGAACACTTCTTTAAAAAGGGAGCAAGATATGGCATATAAAATTGTAGCAGATAGTAGCTGTGATGTTACTGATAAGATGAAAAGAGAAATGAATATTACTTTGGTTCCGCTGACATTAGAACTTGACGGCGAGTTTTTTGTCGATGACGACACGATGGACGTGGATGCTTTCTTAAAAAAGCAGTCGGCTTCCAAAACAATTTCTAAATCGGCTTGTCCGTCGCCGGAGGCTTATATGCAGTCCTATTTGGGAGAGGAAGAAGTATTTTGCATTACGATTTCTTCTAAGTTAAGCGGCAGTTATGCTTCGGCGATGCTGGCTAAGGATTTGTATTTGGAGGAATATCCGGCCAAAAACATTCATGTTTTTGACAGCAAGGGCGCTTCTTCGACTCAAGTGGCGGTTGCTTTCAAGCTGGAGGAATTGATTCAAAGGGGTTTGGACTTTGAGCAAATTGTGGCAAAGGTTGAGCAGTATATCAGTGAACTAAAAACGGTGTTTGTCCTGCAAAAATTGGATAATTTGGAGCGCTCCGGGCGCCTCAGTCTGCTGCAAAGCAAAATCGCCAGTGTCCTGAATATCAATTTGATTTTGGGCAGTAATGATGGTGAGATTGAACTGCTGCAAAAAGCCCGGGGCGTTAAGAAAGCCATTGAAAAAATGGTGGCGATGATTGCCGACTTGGGCGGAGATGTGACCGAAAAACGGCTGGTCATTGCTCATTGTCAAGCAGCGGAATATGCTAAGTTAGCAATGGAACGAGCTAGAGAACTCTATAATTTTAAGGATATTATTGTGGTGGCTACCAGAGGATTAAGTTCCAACTATGCCAATTCCGGCGGCTTAATTTTGGCGTATTGAGTGCTTCATAGAGAATAGTCGGCGAAAAGTATATTTTAAAAGTTTGAGGTTGAAATGAATAGAGATGCGGAATTAAATAAGGAACAAAGAGAAGCGGTTCAGTCTACGGAAGGGCCTTTGCTTTTGCTGGCCGGAGCGGGTTCCGGCAAAACCAAGGTGCTGACCCATCGAATCGCTTATTTGATTGAAGAAAAGGGTGTGAAGCCTTGGCAGATTATGGCGATTACTTTCACCAATAAAGCGGCCAAGGAAATGCGCGAACGAATTGACCGCTTAATTGGCGATGCTGCGGCGGAGATTTGGGTCAGCACGTTTCACAGCAGCTGTGTCCGGATTTTAAGGCGGTATGCCGATGCGGTTGGCTTTGACCGGAGCTTCAGCATCTATGACGCAGAAGATTCCAAGAAGCTGATTAAGCAGGTTTTAAAGGAAATGAATATTGATACCAAGGCGCTGTCGGAGTCCTATGTTGCCAATTTGATTAGCTCTGCCAAAAACCGTAAGCTGACACCGCCAGAGCTGGCAAGAGAGGTCAGGGGTGATTTTCGCCGGGAAATGGCAGTCAGGGTATATGAAAATTATCAGCAGCAGCTCCATCAAAATAACGCCATGGACTTTGACGATTTATTGATGATGACGGTGCAGCTGTTTGAATCAAATCCTGATATTTTGGAGATTTATCAGGAAAAGTTTCATTATATTATGGTCGATGAATATCAGGACACCAATGGCGTACAGTTTGAGCTGGTCAGCCTTTTGGCCGGAAAATATAAGAACTTATGCGTGGTCGGCGATGACGACCAGTCAATTTATGCCTTTCGGGGGGCGGATATCACCAATATTTTAAACTTTGAAGAGGTGTACCCGCAGGCCAAGGTCATTCGGCTGGAGCAGAATTACCGCTCGACCAAAAATATTTTGGCTGCGGCCAATGCCGTGATTGCCAATAACCACAGCCGAAAGGATAAGGCGCTATGGACGGAAAATACAACCGGCTATAAGCTGAAATACAAAAGTGCGGAAAATGAAAAGGAAGAAGCCCGTTTTCTGACGGAGGAGATTAACCGGCAGCGTCAAAATGGCCGGGATTATAATGATTTTGCTGTTCTATACCGGACGAACGCACAGTCCCGAAGCGTGGAAGAAGGCTTTGTCAAAGCCGGGATTCCCTATACGCTGATTGGCGGAGTTGCCTTTTATCAGCGCAAGGAAATTAAGGATATCATCGCCTATTTAAGAATGATTAGCAATCCCCGGGATAATGTTTCTTTCCTGCGGATTATCAATGAGCCCAGACGTGGCATCGGCGATAAAAGTTTGGAAGAATTGCAAAAAATTGCACTGCAAAAGGACTGCCCCTTTTTGGAAGCGGCCGGGCAGTGTCGGGCTGCTGGTTTTCGGGGAGCGGCGGCGGTATCGGAGTTTTATGAAATCATACAGTATTTAAAAGCCAAGCTAACAGAAGGGATAGCTTTAGAGGACTGGATTAAGCAAGTGCTGGAAAAGACCAAATATACGGCGGAACTGCTTAAAGAGGGCACACCGGAAAGCCTTGGCCGGATTGACAATATCAACGAACTGATTTCCAAGGCCAAGGAATATACCCTGCAAAATGCAGAACCGACTTTGGACGGTTTTTTGGAGGATGTGGCTTTGGTGGCATCGGTGGATACCTTGGAAGAAGATGCCAAAAGAGTGGTACTGATGACGATTCACTCCGCCAAAGGCTTGGAGTTTCCGGTTGTCTTTATGATTGGCATGGAGGAAAATCTGTTTCCCAGCTATATGAGCGTTAATTCCGGTTTGGAAAAAGATGTTGAGGAAGAAAGACGGTTAGCTTATGTCGGCATTACCCGGGCCAAGGAGGAGCTGTTTTTGACGAATGTCAAAGAAAGGCTGATGTACGGCAAAACTCAGGTCAATCCCAAGTCCCGCTTTTTAAAAGAGATTCCGCCGGAATATGTGGAGGAGATTGTGCCCGTGAAAGAAAAGACATCGCTGTTTGCGGTCGAGAGCAAAGCCGGCCGGGACTTTGGCCGGAGCAAGGCGGTGATGAACCGCAAGCCTTATGCCGCCGGCAAAACGGAAATGCCGGCGCCGCAGGGCAAAGCTTTGGATTACGGAGTCGGCGATTTGGTTAAGCATAAAAAATATGGGATCGGTCAGGTGCTGAGCATTGAAAACGGCGGGGCTGATTATCAGGTTAAGGTGCTGTTTCCGGGACATGGCGAGAAAAAGCTGCTGGCGCAGTTAGCAGGGCTGACGAAGCAGGAATAAGGGGGATAAGCGGGAGCATTTCTGCTTTCCTGCTTTGAAATTGTAAGCCGCTGCGTTTCGGCAAAAGCGGGTTGGCGGCAAAGGGTTTTTAACAGTTCCAGTGCCGCCGCAGTTTGGTGCCGGGAAACGGAGCGGCTGTCAGCGGATAACCGGATAGGCAGGAGTATTCAAAGTTGCGGAGGAATCGTTATGATGAATGAACGCATGGAAAAACAATTAGCCTTTGCTTTAGAAATCGACAAGGCGAAAAATGTATTTCGGCAAACTCATTTATCCGGGCACGGCCGAAATGAAAATGATGCGGAACACTCATGGCACATGGCGATTATGGCGCATCTGCTTAAAGAATACGCCAATGAGCAGATAGATATTGCCAAGGTAATGCTGATGTGTTTGATTCATGATATTGTGGAAATTGATGCTGGCGACACCTATGCGTATGACGCAGAGGGGCTAAAAACCCAAAAAGCCCGTGAGGACGCCGCAAAAGAACGAATATTCTCTATTTTGCCGGCAGATCAAAAAGCAGAGCTGGTGGCCTTGTTTGATGAATTTGAGGCATACGAAACCGCAGAATCACGGTTTGCGCATGCGATGGATAATCTCCAGCCTTTGCTTTTAAATAACAGCAATAACGGCGGTGACTGGAAGGAACGGGCGACCGCGGAACAGGTTTACGCGCGGCAAAGCAAAACAAGGCTGGGCTCGGAAGCGCTGTTTGAGGTAACAGACCGAATCCTGCGGGAGCATATAGAAAAGGGCAATTTGAGATAATCAGCCGGCGGTGGGCAAGAGGAAGTCGAACCGGTATATTATTTTTCTTTTTGCGCCGATAGGCTTCAGTAGTGGTTTAGAGAGGAATTTTAGGAAAAAAATCAATAAAAAATCGGACAAAAACTTTTTGCGCCGAAAAACGATTTTTAGGCCGCTCCCATAGCCGGATTGCAGAGATGGGATTAGAACTAACAATTCCCCGCGAGGGGACGGAAACGATATAGCGATGCCACTTTCATTTGCATGTTCTCGAATTAGAACTAACAATTCCCCGCGAGGGGACGGAAACATGGGAAATCTGCATCAACAGAACGGGACCAATTAATTAGAACTAACAATTCCCCGCGAGGGGACGGAAACCCTGCTTTTTCTAAAATTTTCCAAAAGCAACTCACACATTAGAACTAACAATTCCCCGCGAGGGGACGGAAACTTTGTTTGTTGCATCAATTACAGTTTGTAAAGGTTTTATTAGAACTAACAATTCCCCGCGAGGGGACGGAAACGTCAGCTAATAACTGGTTAATATCATCAATCGACTGCATTAGAACTAACAATTCCCCGCGAGGGGACGGGTTTAAAACTTTTATATAAGATAGAAATACCGATATCACGAGTTGGAGAAAGGGAGTTAATTTTACTGGAAAGGAATAGATAAAATAACTTAAGAAAATGATTTTATAAATATTTTTTGAATAAAATAAACAAAAAAACTTAAAATAGGACTTGATTTTTTCTTTAAAATATCTTATCATAAAGGTTATAAAAGTATTAAAAATATCAAAAAAATTAAGGCATATCGATGGGAAGCGGAGTTTTTATTGAAGCGAGGTATTTATGTTAGCCAAAATCAGATACCAACTGTCAGTCAAAGACGGCGACATTTCACAGGCGATGGCATCTCTTTTTCATGGCGCACTAATTGAGCTTTTGCCATTGGAGTATGCGTCTTATCTTCATCTTTCTCAATTAAACCCATTCTCGCAGCATTTGGAGCGGCAGGAAGGGAATTGGTATTGGGAGATTTCAACCTTTACCCAAGAAGCGTATCGTATCATTATTCAGGAAAGTCTGACTGGAATTCATGAGATTTATTTAAAACATAAGGATATGACCGTGCGACTGGAGGAAATATCCCGAATTGTCGTGCCTAAAAGACAGTTGCTGGATATTTTCCATGGCGGGAATAAAAGCCGGACGGTAGAACTGGAATTTTTAACGCCAACTGCCTTTAAGCAAAGGGGGGAATATTTATTTTTCCCGGATATTTTCTGTATTTATCAGAGCCTGCTCAATAAATACAGTACAGCTTCGGATAATATAGAGGTTATGGATGAGGAAACGTTGGAGCAGCTATGTCGAAACACGAAGATTATCGGCTACCGGCTGCGGAGTGCTCCATTTTATTTAGAGGGCGTGAGGGTTCCCGGCTTTTTGGGCAGGGTGACTCTAAAAATAAAAGGGGCGCAGACAATGGTTAATTTTGCACATGCTCTATTTGAGTTTGGGCGGTATAGCGGAATTGGTATAAAATGCAGCTTGGGAATGGGTGCCATCACTGTCGATAGGAGGGAGTAAAAGTGGAAAAAAAGAGGATGGAGCTAACAATTAGCAGCTTGCTGCATCCGATTGCATGGGCTTTGCGCCAATATGAGGCGGCGGAGCATTTGTCGGAAAGTGATTTTGTTAGCGAAAATGTGAAAAAATGGATTTTTACGGATTGGGCAGCAACGGAAGAAGATGAGAATATTCAGATCCTGCGTACGGCGGCTAAGATTGCAGCCGGGAAGAATGCAGCGGAAAAGCTGCCGCAGCCGGCAGAGCGGTATGCCGATAGCGCTTTAAACAGTATTTTTAATATTGTCAATCGCAGTTCGGACGAGCCGGAGCGTAAACATTGTTTTTATCCGGCGGAGTTATTATTAAAACCGAAAGACAATGCCCCCATTTATCCACAAACGGAAAAGGGAGAAGCCGAGGAGCGAAAGCAGGTGTTAATCGAAGGAGCCGGCAAATTGCAGGCGGTATTGCCGCCGGATGCACCGGGGAAAGTTGATTTGGATTTGCTGTTAAATACGCTTGAGGAAAACTTTTCTTATTTTCCGGCGATGTATCAGGACGAGTTGAATAATGTTTCGTTGTTTGACCAAGCCAAGATGGCGGCGGCTTTGAGCAGCTCACTGGCAATGTATTTGGCGGAAAATCCGGAGGCTAAGGAGAAACTGGAAAAGGATGCGGAAATTTATCAGGAAAAAGCATTTTTGCTTTATTCGCTTGATATTTCCGGTATTCAAAAGTTTATTTATATGATTAGCAGTAAGGGAGCATTGAAAGGCTTACGAGCCAGAAGTTTTTATCTGGAAATCGTGATGGAGCATATCATTGATGAACTTTTGGAGAGCTTAGGCTTATCCAGAGTCAACTTGATGTATTCCGGCGGCGGGCACTGCTATTTGGTGCTGCCCAATACCGATACGGTTAGAGCAAGGCTGGACAGCTTTGAAAAAGAAGTCAATCAATGGTTTTTAAAAGTCTTTGGCAATGCTCTGTATCTGGGCGGCGGATATTGTGCGTGCAGCGGCAATGATTTGACGGACTTTCCGCAGGGGAGTTACTCGGATTTGTATCGGCAGATTTCCAGACAGATTTCAGCCAAGAAAATGCATCGCTACACGGCAGAAGATATTATCGGGTTAAACCAAAGGACACATCAGGGCGATCGGGAATGCAGCGTTTGTCGGCGAATGGATCAGTTAATGGACGATGATTTATGTCCGGTTTGTTCGGGAATTAAAAACTTTTCCGAGCATATTATCGATCCTTTTTGGCGTAAAAGCGGAGACAGTCCGGTGTATCTGGTAGTCCAATCCGGTGCCGGTTTCGCTGCCGGTGAGAGAAGGGGCTGGCTGCCGCTTCCCTTTGACCGGCAATTAATCGCTCAGCGGGATTATGACGGCTCAAATCCGGAAACCCGTATTTTGCGGCAATATGTCAAAAATCGGCCGGCGGCTGATTTTAGAGCGGTAACGAAGTTGTGGGTTGGAGATTATTCGGCAGAGCAGGTGTTTGATGAGTTGGCGAAAAGTGCCGAAGGGGTTAAAAAAATAGCAGTTTTTCGGGCAGATGTCGATAATCTGGGGACAACCTTTGTTTCCGGCTTCAGGCACAAGGACGAAAAACAGTCCGATGCCAATTTGACTCGAAGTGCGGCTCTGTCCAGGCAGTTATCCCTCTTTTTTAAGTTTTTTATCAATGACATTATGAGACAAAGACGAGAGAACTGGCTGAAAAAAGAGGGCAATCCTGCGGTAGCTGAGCGCCGGGTGTCGATTGTTTATTCCGGCGGAGATGATGTTTTCTTGGTGGGAGCGTGGAATGAGGTGGTAGAGGCGGCGATTGATTTGCGGCAATGTTTCCGCCTGTTTAATCAGCAAAGCTTGACACTGTCCGGCGGGATTGGACTGTATGACAGAAGTTATCCCATCAATGTCATGGCGGAAGAAGTGGCAGAGCTGGAAGAGAATGCAAAGGGTTTTCCGGGAAAAGATGCTATCAGCTTATTTGACCGAGACAATGTATATCATTGGGACAACTTTTTGGAGCAGGTCATGGGGGAAAAGTTTAGGGATATTCAGAACTTTTTTGACCATTCCGAAGAAAGAGGCAAAAACTTCCTATATAATATGCTGACACTGTTCCGGAATGCAGAAGAAAAGCCGGAAACGGAGTCTCAAGACGGTCCAGGAAAGGCAAAGACAGCACAAGCTCAGGAGAAGAGTGGAAAAATTAACATTGCCCGTTTATTTTATTTGCTTTCTCGGCTTGAGCCGGGGGCAAAGGCACCGGCGGCGGATAAAGAGCGGTATCAATATTTTGCCGCTAAGGCAGCAAGCTGGATTAGAAATCAGGAGGAGCGAAAGCAAGCAATTACGGCGATGTACCTATATATTTATTTAACCAGAGAGACAAAACAGGAAAAGGGCGCTTAAAGAAAGGGGTATGAAAATGTATAACGGAAATAACCAAAACAACTGGTCAAAGCCAAGAAATGACCGGAAAAACAGCTATTCGCAGGAAAAAGAAACACCGGCGATAAAGCATGAAGTGTTGACGAAGGATAATTATTCGGATTTGGCAGAGCAAAGAATTCTCGCTATCAAAAAAAGAGTCGAAGAAAGTAATCAAAAAAATGCAGGTTCAATTTCCACTGCCAAGCTAAGAGATATTTTATCTATGGCGTTGGAAGTTTATTATGCCTTGCCGAAAAAGAATGTGGGAGAGAAAGTAGAGCTTGATGCGATTCTTGACCGGATTAATTATTTTAAAATTCGTTGCTATTATGAGGCATCCAGAGAGCAAAAGGTAAAAGGCTTTATAGAAGATACGGATATTTTTTGGTACTTGGAAGAGTTTGGTAAGCCGGCGG
This sequence comes from uncultured Lachnospiraceae bacterium, assembly GCA_963545585.1. Taxonomy (GTDB): domain Bacteria; phylum Bacillota; class Clostridia; order Lachnospirales; family Vallitaleaceae; genus W11650. The sequence goes on along the minus strand of CAUUKX010000026.1, from coordinate 9,031 downwards.
GTGGGGAAAAGGACGAAGCAAAGAACATACTGGAGCAGCAGTTTATTTTATTTGTCAGATATATGGAAGCATTGGTGGCATTTCGGGCATATCATATGAAAGGATAAGAGGAGGGCATTATGTTATACGCAAAAATAAAAATAAGCGGAGTATTGGAAGTGGTAACAGGACTACATATCGGTGGTTCCGATGTGTTTGCACCAATTGGGGCGGTCGACTCGCCGGTGATTAAGGATGCACTCAGCGGCTCACCGATGGTACCGGGGAGCAGTTTGAAGGGTAAACTCCGGACACTCTTAGCGAAACGCTACAATCAGACTTTGAACCAGAAACCGGAAAATGATGAGGAACGCTTGCAGCGCTTGTTTGGCAGCAGCAAAAAAGAGCAGATTAGAGCCGGAAAGGTGATTTTTTCCGATATGCTGTTAAACAACTGGCAAGCATTGCAGCGAATGGGAGCAGAAAATAAGACGGAAATTAAGTTTGAAAATACGATTGACCGGCTCACTTCTGAGGCCAATCCTCGGCAAATCGAACGGGTAATCCGAGGCTCGGAGTTTTTGCTGGATATCATTTATGAGGCGTATGGGGAGACAACAGAACAAACAGAACAGCAGATTGTGGAAGATTTTGAAGTGTTAGCCGAAGGCTTTCGTCTGCTGCAATACGATTATCTGGGCGGTAGCGGTACCAGAGGATACGGTAAAGTTCGTTTTCGGGGACTAAAAGCGGAAACTGTCAGCGGTGAGCTGAAAGCAGAAGTGCTGGCTAAGTGCGGAGAGTTCTTGGGCAAAGTGGGGGGAGCAGAAACAGAGCAAACAGCAAAAATATAAGAGGTTGCTATGGACTATAAAATCTATAAACTCAAATTTAAGACGGCGGTGCATTTTGGCAATGGCATGCTAAACAGCAGCGAACGGATTTTACGGGCGGATACTCTGTTTTCGGCACTTTGTCTGGAAGCGGAGAAGCAGGGAAAGCTGGGGACACTGTACCAAATGGCAAAAGACGGAGAGCTTTTCTTGTCGGATATGATGCCCTATATAAAGGATCAGTTGTTGGTGCCCAAGCCTTTGTTGGCAATCGAGCATCAGGGCGAGCCTAGTTCTGTTGAAAAAAAACGGTTAAAAAAATTGACTTATTTACCGGTGGAAAGTTTGGAAGATTATTTAAACGGGCATGCCGATAAGATTGACATTAAGATGAGTGAACTGGGAACGGCGGAAAGTATGACCAGAGCAGCGGTGCGGGGATTGGAAGAAACCAAGCCCTATCATGTCGGATTGTATCATTTTCATTCGAGAAGCGGTCTGTACTTTATAGTTGGGGCAAAAGAAAATAAAGTTTGGGTGCTGCTGGAGGACTTGCTGGCAGGGCTGGCACTCGTCGGAATTGGCGGCAAGAGAACGGCTGGCTTAGGGCGTTTTGTCTTTGAACGACTGGAATTGCCGGTGGTACTCAAGGAGCGGATTGGCAAGGCGCAGGAGTATTCGGTGTGTATGACTTTGGCAGCGGCTTTGCCGCAGGAACAGGAAATGGCGGCGGCACTGGAAAACGCTACCTATTTGCTGGAGAAGAGAAGCGGCTTTGTGTACTCCGAAACCGGCATTAACGAAAAAAAGAGAGATCTCTATGTCTGCGCAGCCGGATCTTGTTTTCGGCATCGGTTTGCAGGTGATGTGTATGAGGTCGGCAACGGCAGTCCGCATCCGGTCTACCGCTATGCCAAGCCTTTCTTTATGGGGGTGTCTTATGGAAAATAAATATCGGCATTATACCATGCGTTTAACTACGCTGGCTCCGGTTTTTATCGGAGATGGTAAGAAATTACGAAAAAAGGAATATATTTTAAAGGATACCGGTAAAGAAATCATAGTTATGATTCCGGATATTAAAAAGCTGTATCAATTTTTAAGAAGGAACAAAAAGGAGCAGATTTTTTCAGAGTTTTTGAAAAATCCGGTACAGGGAGATTTAAGACGCTGGCTGGAAGAAACCGCCGGTATTGCCATTCAGCCCAAAATGAACCTGAACTTTGTTCAATATCGATTTGAGATAGCCAAAAATCCTAATGTAGGCAGTCAAAAAAATAATAAAAAACAGGGTTCGGGAAGTGAACTGAAAGATATTGCTACCTTTATAAAAGACTCTTTTGGGCAGCCCTATATTCCGGGCAGCAGTATTAAGGGCATGATTCGGACGGCACTACTGGCATATGAACTGGAGCGGGCAAAGGAGCAAGGAAACCGAGAAATCCAGGATAGACTGGATGAGATTCGTCAAAAAATGGAAGAAGAAATGCCGAAAGATATGAAACTGGGTACAAAAAAACAGGAATACTTGAAAAAGGTAAAAAGGCAAACTGCCGAACTGGAAACCTTGATATTGCATACATTAGACAAGAAGAAAGACAAACCGAAAGATGCATTAAATTCGGTAATGAAGGGGCTGATTATTGGCGATAGTAAGCCGATTGGTACGGAGCACTTGATGCTGGCACCCAAGATTGATGTGTCGCCGGACGGAAAAGAAAGAGGAATGTCGATTCCGATTTATCGAGAGGCACTAAAGCCGGAGGTTAGGGTTGAGTTTGAGATTTCCTTGAGTCAGGAGTTTCCCTATAGTATTGAAGACATTTTCAAGGCGCTGGAGTTTTTTAACCAAATTTCCAATCGCTATTTTTACAAAAAGTTTAATAGGGAAAACAAAGAGCCGGGAACGGTTTATCTGGGCGGAGGAGTAGGTTTTCTATCAAAAACCGTGGTTTATCCTGCGTTCCGAGAAGAGGGCTTAGGTTTGGCAGATAAGTTGTTTTATAATACATTGGGTGAAAATTACAATATACATAAACACCATAGAGATAAGGATTTAGGAGTGTCACCGCATGCCTGCAAATGTACGAAGTATAACGGAAAAACGTATAATATGGGAATATGCAAGCTGGAGCGGTTGACGTAAGTCAGCCCTTGTCATTCCGTTTTGCGCCGATAGGCTCCGGCAGCGGCGCAGAGCGGAATGAGAGGAAAAAAATCGATAAAAAAGCAGCCAAAATTTTTTTGCGCCGCAAAACGATTTTTAGCCCGCTCCCAGAGCTGGATTGCAGGGATGGGATTAGAACTGATAATTCCCCGCGAGGGGACGGAAACGATACGAGCTCTAAAAAATAAGATTGTGAATGAATTATTAGAACTGATAATTCCCCGCGAGGGGACGGAAACAAATGTTGCAGACCGCAATAACTAACTTTTATAATCATTAGAACTGATAATTCCCCGCAAGGGGACGGAAACGAAATGGATGTTAAGAAAGGAGTGTATTATGTCATCGTTTTTTGGTATGCCGTCGGCACTGGATAACCTAATCTATGATAAATTTGTGCAGGATCAAGAGGATTTAGACGAGTCCGTAACTTCGCTGGAAGAAATACAGGAAGAAAAAGAGCAGCCGCAACAGCAGAATAACAAAGCGGTTCAAGGTAAGAAACCCATCAATTCCCAGCGGGGGCACAAGCAATCATAAGAATGAGAGGAAGGTATGGCTTATATTTATGTTTGCAAACAGGGAGCGGCAATTTCTTTGCAGAAAAATCGTTTTCAGGTTAAGTATAAGAACGAATTACTTCAATCGATTCCAATAGAAACTGTTGATGGCTTGGAGATTTTTGGAAATATTCAATTGACGACGCAGACCTTTCAGGAATGTTTAAAAAGGGGAATTGCTGTTATTTTTTACTCAACGACTGGCAACTATTATGGCAAGCTGATGTCAACGACCAATGTCAACGTTGCTCGCCAAAGAAAGCAGGCGGCACTGATGGATGACTGGAAACTGGAGATGAGTAAGAAGCTGATTAAAGCCAAAATCAATAACCAACTGGTGGTGTTAAGCCGCTATCAGCGAAACGTAGATTGTGCCATTGAACAGGAAAAAACGCTGATGCGGGTAATGCGGGCGAAAGTTCCGATAGCGGAGAGCGTTGAGCAATTAATGGGCTTTGAAGGGGTGGCGGCCAGAGCATATTTTAAAGCACTGGGGCAAATGATTGTACCGGAGTTCCGGTTTGAACGCCGAAGTAAGCGTCCGCCGGAAGATGAGTTTAATTCTGTTATTAGTTTAGGATATTCTTTGTTTTTAAATGAAATATATGGTAAACTGGAAAGCAGAGGATTAAACCCGTTTTTTGGCATATTGCATCAGGATCGGGAAAATCATCCGACGTTGGCCAGCGACTTGCTGGAAGAATGGCGGGCAGTTTTAGTCGATTCGGCGGCACTTGGTATGATAAATGGCGGCGAGCTGGTCAAGGAGAACTTTTACCGGCGGGAAGGCCAACCGGGCATTTTTTTGACAGATGAAGGTCTGCGGATTTGCTTACAAAAGTATGAGAAAAGAATGGAGACGGTAAACAGCTATTTGCCGGAGTTAGTGCAGCCCATTACCTTTAGGCAGGCGATTGGCATTCAGGTGGAAAGATTAATCAAAGCGATTGAAACTGGAGATACTGCTGAGTACGAACCGCTGACGATTCGATAGGATGGCGATATGGCAGAGTATTCATGGGATACAGAAATAGAGAAAAACAAAAAAGTATATGTTTTGGTGATTTATGATATTGTCAGTGATAAACGTCGGGCTCGCATGGTTAAGTGCCTGAATGGATATGGTTTTCGAGTGCAAAAATCTGCATTTGAAGCCAAAATCGATGCCGGTGTTTATCGGAAATTACTTACTAAGATTCCGACGCTCATCAATCAAGAGGAAGATAGCGTGCGGGTCTATAAGATTATTGGCTCGGGTGAGGTTAGTTTATTCGGCGTCAATACAGAAATAGAAGCAACAAACTTTATGATAATATGAAACGAGAGGAGAGACTATGAGGACAATACTTTTTTCGCCTTTAGGCAACACTGACCCCATTTCCAATGACCATGACGGTTCGATGCTGCATATTTGCCGGATTTATAAGCCGGATAAGGTAATTTTATATATGTCAGCCAGTATTTTGGAGGAGCACCAGAAAGACGATCGCTATCTGTACTGCTTGAATCAACTGGTTACATCCCAGGGAAAGCAGTTATACCTATAGACGGTTCTACTTCTAAGCCCTATTCACAGAAAGAGCCGATTGATACGCAAAAGCCAAAAACAGAATGTGAAATCATTGAGCGTCCGGACTTGGTGGATGTTCAGAGTTATGAATATTTTTACGAGGATTTTAGCAAAATTATCAAAGACATACACGAAGGGATGCAGGAGGGTGACAGGCTGCTGCTCAATATTGCCTCCGGCACACCCGCTATGAAAAGTGCTTTGCTGGTTATTCAGCATTTGGGCGAATATGATAATTTTATACCGGTTCAGGTGAAAACTCCGATTGTGGACAAAGAGGAACTAAAAAAGCCAAAGCATGGAGCAGATCACTATCCCAAGGAAACCAAGTGGGAAAATAATAACGATAAATTATTGATTGACGATAGCCAATTAAGCGATTTTAGCCGCTGTACCGAAGTTCGCTGCGACTCGCTGCTGAAAATGAAAAATGAAGAGATTATTAAACAGTTTGTTGAGGCTTATCAATATGAGTCGGCTTGCATGGTAGCGGAAAAGACACCGGGGGCAGAGAGTTATCGTTTGTTGCTGGAAATTGCCAGAGATCGCTCGCAGTACAAATTTATAGAGGTAAATGAGAAATTGAGGCAAGTGGAATTAACCGAGGAAGAAAAAAGGGCATTTTTACCGCAGGAAAATTCCGAATCACGCAAGTTTTTTGAATATGCCTTGCTGGTTGATTTAAAACGGCGCCGGAAAGAATATGCTGATTTTATTCGGGCACTCAGTCCTTTGATTATGGACTTGTTTGAGAAGATATTAAAAAAACAATGCGGCATTAATCTGGAAGAATATTGCGTTAAAAATCTGGATGGCAGCCAAAACTGGAACGAGGAAAAGTTGGCAAAAACAGAAGTAGGAAAAAGGATAATGAAAGCACTATCCGAGGAAGCCAAAGAAAAAAAATGGGGTGATTTTCGGTTTGGATCCAGGGTACAAAGTGACCATATTAAAGTTGTGGTGATTAGTGAGCTGGAAAAAGCGGAGAAAAGCCCGCAGCAGGCAGATGCCATAAGGGTTGTCGGGCAGCTTCGTGCCATTGAGGAAAAAATTCGTAATCTGGCAGCACATGAGATTATACTGGTTACCGATGAAGAAATTAAGTCAAAAACCGGTTCAACCAGCCTGAATGTGATTCGAGATTTAAGAAAAGGCTTTATTTATGCCGGGATGAATATAAAAAAAGAAGACTGGGAGTCTTATGATGAAATGAATCAGGTGCTTTTGGCGAAAATGAAATAACCAAGAAGAAACTACAAGAGCCGGAAAGGAATCGGTAAAACCGGAGCCTTTCCCGGCTCTTTTGCGTTAAGGTACAATGGTAGATAGGAACAAGTTTCATTACCAGCATCAAAAATGATACAACCAAAAGATACCAACTGTTGCCGCCGGCGGCGATAGGCTTAAGAGAGATGGTCAAAAGCATTGTTAGTTAAACTCAGGATAATAATCCTTTCGAATGGTATAGGAGGCGATGATTTCTTCTTGCAAGCTTTGCGGCTCCAAAACAACGGCTGACCAGCCGTAGCTCAAAATCCAGTCCTTAAATTTAGAAAGCCCGTAAACATCATCTTCATAATACAGAAACTCATCGCTTTCGGACAGCTTTTTCTTAGTCCGAAATTCCAGTTCTTTTTTTACTTTCTTCTCGACATTTGCACTGCGAGAAAACCGAACCTTTACATGGGTTGGCGTCTCGCAACTGAAATTCATGCCCCATACCTGCGGTGCCTTCTCTAAAAAAGAAGTATCCGGCATTTTAAGCTGCTTTTTTGAGTTTTCCAATTTAACAATCCGATCCAGACGGTAGTTTTTGGGGCTATCATCGAAAGTCAGAACATAATATAAGTTTTCTGTCGCATCATAGGCGATTTTTAGCGGAATAAAATCAAAAAATTTAAGCTTTCCTTTGTTCGTCAGGTAGCAAATCGATAAAGCGGTTTTGGTGTAAATTGCCTGATTAATTTTCTCCAACAGTTCATTTAAATCAAAGATATATTTTTGCTTGTAGCGATAGCTGTCTTTTATATCCAAAAAGGAATAGGGGAATTTGTTTTTTGTGCTTTTTGTAGGATAAGATGAATCAGAAGCAGCTATTGTTTTCCGGTAGAAAGAAAAAGCTTGTGCTTCATCGGCAGTCAGACTGACGGTATAGTTATCCGGCCGGAGATTATCAATATGCAGCGGAATCTGATCCAAAAGCCCTTGAATAAAAAGTTCTTTTAATGTTTGAAGATTTTTTCCTTCTAAATGCTCATCCAGTAAGCTCAAATGATACTCTTTGTCAGCGGCAATAAACTCCGGACTATCGGCAACAAACTCAATGGGATTTAGAAAATCAAGCCCGCCATCATAAAGAGTTAGCTGACTGCGCCATTCAAAAAGAGAAGTGATGTCCATACGAATAATTTCTTTGGGAATCCCTGTTTTTTCAGCCAGCCGGCAAATGGGCATACCAAAATCATAATCTTCATCGGTAAAGGTAGTCGATTGGTCATTAATGAGCCAGTTATAATACGCTTGCAGCCGGTCGTACGGATTATAATTATTTGACATATCGCACCTCCTCGTATTGCGTTAGGCTTTTTTGGATGGAATGAGCCAATTCCTGTTTTAATGACATTGGTTCCAGAACACGGACAGAGGCACCAAATTGGCGCAAATATTTGGCAAAATCCGGTAAACCGCTGATGATATCGGAGTATAGGATTTTATCGTCCTGTTCTTCGATTTTGGCGTTTGGGCGATGATTTTTTAAATGATTTAGTTCATTTTTAATACGAGTGACATCATCCCCTGTTTTATAAAACTCAACCAGAACATGAACTCCTTTTTCGGTAGAAATGTCAAACATGGTTTGAAAGGCATCATAATATTTAGGAGATTGAAATAAATTATGCGTTTCTGCAATAAGCCCCACCTGTTTAATTTGGTTTAATTCAATGAAAATATCAAATGTAGGCAAGCCTTGTGGCGTCATAGCGGTAGTTGGCTGTTCCCAAAGATATAGCTTGTTTTTTTCAGCACTGTAAATCAGTAGTTTTAGAGCCAAATCTATTGTTTTTATACCTTTTGAATTGGTTTGATATTCAATCCGCAGCACATGACGCTCAAACTTAGCGGGAAATTTGGCGGACAGCTTCCGGAACAGGTCATAAAAAGATTCGTATTTTTTTCCATAAAAAATATAGTTATCAAAATAAGGCGTGGTATCATCAGGAATATTGCCCAATAAAAGACTGACTTTGTGATGGAGTGAACGTAAGGACTCATAGTATGCATTTCCGGGAGAAATATGGCATAGTTCGGCTTCTAAACGCTGCAATTTATTGTCGTTTAAAGAAAGAACAAACGGAATCCGCTGGGCGGTGACTCGGTAGGAATCCATCTGCATATCTTTTTGATCAAGGACAATTTCACCTTCCTCTATCAATTCGTGGATTAGCTTGCGAAGACTGCTTTTCCCAATCCCAATCGCAGATTTATCTTTGCCGGCAGTAAGCTTTTTTACGAGAGTTTCGACCGTATCTATGGTGGCCGAAGATTGTTGTAAGGTCTGGATAATACTGTATTTTCTTAAAATATCCAAAGTAATCGGCTGATAAGAGAGAACATCCGATTTAGCTAAAAAATAATAGGTTTTGCCACTCCGCTCTTTTTTCTCAATGGGGTAGCCTTGCTTTTTCAGCTTGTTAATATAATTAAGAACCGTTTGCGGACTGTTACATTCCATAACTTCTCTAATTTGAGCAGAGGAAAGCTCCTCTCCCTGTTGAAACTTTTCCAAGAGGAGAGCCTGTTTTTTTAGGACTTGTTTATTCTCATCACGCATAGGATTACCTCATTTCCAAAAGTATTTGTCGGAAATATTATACCATAAACGGTGGGAGTTGTCTAAAAAAGTCATCCAAAGATAGTGAAA
>CAUUKX010000025.1:0-22838 GCA_963545585.1 uncultured Lachnospiraceae bacterium | reverse complement strand
AGGGCTGTAAGTTTTGCACCAGATGCTCCTATGCCAAACCGCTTTGTTTTGAACAACCGCCGACACTAAAAGAATACACCCCCGGTCATAAAGTAGCTTGTCATTTATAATCTTTTCATGGCTAATGTATGGGCAACTATAATTTTAAATTAAAACAGGAGGGAAGAAAATGAAAAAACGAAGAGCAAAAGTAGGAAGTTTTTTACTGGCGTTGGTGATGATTTTCAGTTTGGCAGCTTGCGGCGAAACGAAGGAAGAAAAGAAGACTCCTGAGGAAAAACAGCCGACCGAAACAGTCAAGGAAAAAGAGGACAATAAGGGAACGGAAGAAGGAACTAAGACACCGGAACCCGCCAGCAGCGAATTAGCGGCGGAACAGGTATTTCGGATGGCCATCAATAATGAACCGGCGACATTAGACCCGTGGATTAATAATTCTGGTGAAGCTGGTGTACTGGTAGCAGCTTTGCATGAGCCGATGCTGCGCAAAACCAATGATGAAAAAGGTTGGGAGTCGGCACTGATGACCGATTATCAGCATAATGATGCCTATACCGTCCATACCTTGACTTTGCGTAAAGGCGCTAAGTGGGCGGACGGCACGCCAATTACGATGGATGATGTCATTGCCAGCTTTCATCGGGTGCTGAATCCGGAAATGAAATCGGCCATCGCTTATAAATACTTTATCATCAACAATGCCGAAAAGTTTTATGAAGGTCAGGTCGATGCTGCGCAGTTAGGTGTGCAGGCCAAGGATGACAAAACCTTGGAGATTACGACCGGCGAGCCCTGCGATTATTTTATTGACCTTTTAACGGCGGCCAGTTTTGCTCCGGTGCAAAAGGCAGCGGCGGAAAGCCTTGGCGATACCTATGGTACTGATGTTGATAAGATAGTAGCATCCGGCCCCTTTAAGATGACGGAATGGGTTCATAAGAATGCCATCACTTTGGAAAAAAATGAAAATTATTGGGATGCGGCCAATGTAACTCTGGAAAAAATTGAGATTACGATTACGTCCGATAGCAATACTGTTCAGGGTATGTATAAAAACGACGAGCTCAGCATTTTAAGAGTCTCGGACGAACTGCTGCCGCAGTACGCCGATGAGCGGATTGTCGATAACCCGCAGCTGAGAAATACTTTTATTGAGTTTAACCCGAATCAAAACGAGTTTTTGGCGAATAAAAATATTCGGGAAGCGCTGTCCATCACCTTTAACCGCAAGGCCTTTGCCGAGCAGGTCATGCATAATGGTGCGCTGGCTGCCTACGGTTTGGTGCCTTACGGCATTAAGGGTCTAAAGGGGGGAGATTTCCGCAAGCAGGCAGGACCGGTTGTTAAGGATGCTTCCGATCAGGCGGAAATCGACAGAGCCAAAGAATTGTTTGCCAAGGGACTATCCGAAATCGGCAAGACAAAAGAAGATATGGAAAAGGGCTTTGCTATTCAATGTCTGGAAAGAGGAAAAGTTCAGGCTCAGGCCATTCAGGGGATGTGGAAAAGCAATCTGGGGTTGGAAATGCCGGTTAGCGTACTGGACTTTAACGTTATCCTGCCGATGCTGATAGAGGGTACCTTTGACTGTGTCATCGGCGGCGGGCAGGATTCGGATTACCGGGACCCGCAGGGCTTTATGCAGTTTATTTATGATGAAAACAAATGGGATAATGCCGAGTTTAAGGCACTGGTAGAAAAAGCGCATGCGCAGACCGGCGACGAAAGAATCCAAACTTGGATGGATATCGAAAAGATGGTTTTGGATAATTTCATTTACATTCCGCAGGTCTATGCGACCAATCACTTTGCGGTGAAGGTCAATGTGCAGGGTCTGGCCATTTTTACCTATGGTTATCAGTTTGACTTCAAGCATGTGGCTATTACCAAATAGGAGAAAGATTTGATAAGATTTACCGGCTCTGTGGCGGGAAATGCGATACAGTTCAGGCAAGCCATTCGGAATTCATCGAAATGCAAAATAACCCTACCTTACCCTATAGAGAAAGTTAAGGTCTGAATTGTAATCAAGATGGCGGGAGCAGGTCACTGCTCCCGTTTGCTGTATGCCGGAAAAAATGGGGAAGGACGGAAATGTGATATGAACGAAAAAAAAGAACTGGCCAATCAGCGGTTGTCGCCGGCTTATGAAACTTCCATGCTAAATCCCGGTCAGGCGGAAAAATCCTATCCGGGACTGGGGGCATGGTATGCGGCTTTGCAGGCTGAAATTGCCGGCAGTTATGAGGATGAATGTCTGGGGAAAAAGACGCTGGCAGCTGCCAAGGAGTGGCTGGCCGCAGAAGCAGCTCTTCTATTTAAGGACAAGCGGGAGGAAAATCCGGCCGGTTTAAAGGCGGCGCTGGCAGGACTGTGGAAACGTTATCTGCTGCGTACTGCCGAGGCGCGAGCGCTGGACTGGGTCAAGGAGATGACCCGGACCGGAGCGGAAAATCCCTATGAGGTGGTGCTCCAGAAAGCAAACGCCGATACCGATGGCTGGATGGAGAAATACGGCCTGCCGGTGACTGCGCTGGAGCGGGAGATGATGCGGTTTTGGTTTTCGCTCCCCCCAGAAAAACTAAAAGCAATGGGCAATATCATTGTGGATGCTTTTTTGCATGGTTTTATCAGTCAAAGCCGGAACAGAAGAGGCCGCAGTCGGGTACGGTTTTTCTATCAACTGGGGCAGGAGGCATTGGCCCGGGAGGTAGTCAGGGCGTTTCGGGAGCGGGGCTTACAGCCGGTGATTACCGCACCCCATACGCTGGATACCCCAAATCAATATCAGGTTGACCACCGGTTTGACCGCTATTACGGACTGGATCAGGAGCTGCTGGCAGCGGAGCAAAGCGCGTATGAAAAAGTAATGAGCAGCTATGAAACGGAATTAAAAGATACCTGCGGCATGGTCGGGATTGAACAGTTTGGGATTGAGCCGGTTATTTTGACGCCCTGTCCGGATGCTTTGCATTTGACTCAAGAGATGCAGGCTTTGTCCGCACGGTTGGAGAGCCGGAAAGCGGAGTTAGAGGCGGAATGGATTCGGCCGGCGGAGATTTCCTTCTGTAAGATTGCATTCCCCAATCGGCTGGTGGGAGAGCGGTTTGAAGAAATTTTTCAAGACTTTTTTGCTTTGAATGAAACGGTATCGAAGCCCTATGAATTGGTGCAGCAGACATTGATTGATGCGCTGGATACCTGTGAATATGCGGAAGTAAAGGGCTATCAGGGAAATGAAACGAATATCACCGTCAGCTTGTGGCCGCTTTCGCAGCCGGATGTGCAGACCAAGTTTTTAAACTGCGGGGGTGATTTGAATATTCCCTATGGTGAGGTTTTTACTACGCCCCGGCTGGCGGGCACGACCGGGCTTTGGCATGTTGAGGAAATCTGCCTAAAGGGCGTTTTTTATCATGACCTGCGGCTGACCTTTCAGGATGGCTGGGTGATTCGGGCTGACTGCCGGGAAGGAGCGGAATATGTTCGAAAAAATCTGCTCTATCCGTGGGATAAGCTGACAATGGGCGAATTTGCCATCGGCACCAATACCAGCGCCTATGCCATTGCCCAAAAATATGGGATTGGTTCGCGCCTGCCGATTTTGATTTATGAAAAAATGGGGCCGCATATGGCCATTGGCGATCCCTGCTTTGCCCGGTCAGAAGACGCGGCAATTTATAATATGTATGATCACAAGGAGATGGTCTGCCGGGAAAATGAAGTGACCAGAGAAAGAAAGCAAAAAAATGTATATTTTGGCAAGCATATTGATATTACTTTGCCGTATCATCAGGTCGAGTATTTAAGAGGTGTGCGGGCGGACGGAAGCAAGCTGGAAATTATCGCTCACGGCAGATTTGTGCTGGCCGGAACGGATGCACTTAATGAGGGGCTTTGTGCGGTGCAGAAGGAGGAACAGGGGCAATGAAAACATTATATTTAGGAAAATGGCTGTATACGGCCAATCTGGCAGGAGAAACCATTGAGGACTTTGCCATGATGACCGAGGATGGAAAAATCCTTTGGATTAAGGGCCAAACCGACATAAATATTGAGCCGGCCGATCAGACGGTGGATTTGGGTGAGGCTTATGTCGTGCCCGGCTTTATTGACTGCCATCTTCATTTTTTAGGAGAACCGAGCCGCGGCGGCGGAGAGTATACCAATAAGAACCGAGAAATTGCCAATGTCGTATGCGAGGGTGCGGCCAATGTCGGCCGGCTTTTAAAGGCGGGAGTAGTGGCCTGTCGGGATTTGGGCTCGTACCGGGGATATGTGCTGGGGATTCGGGATGCTATTAATCGGGGGCTGATGAAGGGGCCGAAGGTATTGGCCTGCGGTTACGCCATTTGTGCCAGAGGTGGACATGGCTATGAAATTTGCTATGAAGTGGATGGGGCGGATTCGATTCGGAGAGCGGTTCGGCAGGCGATAAAGGATGGGGCTGACGTGATTAAACTGATGGCTTCCGGCGGCGTTAATTCTCCGGGGCCAGAACCGGCGCCCTGCGAACTGACAGTCGAGGAAATCAAGACCGCGATTGAGACCGCACATAACCGAGGACGAAAGGTAGCCGCCCATGCGCACGGCAATACGGCAATTCGCCGCTGCGTGGAGGCCGGTGTCGATTCGATTGAGCATGGCGTGTTTATGACCGAGGATGTGATGGAGCAAATGGCGGCACAGGGAACTTTTTTAGTGCCGACCTTATGTGCGCCTTATTATGCGGTACAGGAAGGGATCAAGCAGGAGCCGGATAATCCGGATCATAAAAAAAGTCAGGAGATTTTGCAGCGGCATCGGGATATGCTGAAAAAATGCTGGCAAAAGGGAGTCAAAATCGCTATGGGAAGCGATGCCGGCTGTCCTTTCAATCCGCATGAAACCGCTGCTCATGAGATAGTGCTGATGGTCATGGCCGGGCTTACTCCCAAGGCGGCCGTAGATGCGGCCACCAGAGGCGGCGCCGAGCTGTTAGGACTTAGTGAACTGGGGTCGTTGGAAGCGGGCAAAGCCGCCAGCTTTGTCTGTCTGAAAGGGAATCCTTTGGAAAACATAGAGTATGTCGATGCAGTAAGCGCTTTATATATGAACGGAAAGAAAATAAACTTAAATTAAGATAAAAGCTTACAGTTCAGGCAAGTTACTTGTCATTTGCCGAAAGGAAATGATAAGTGCGGGCGTTGATCAATATCTTGTCAGACTTGATATTGCTTGCAGACAAGTTTGCCGGGATATCAAATCGAAAGACTACGTTCTGAGCGGTAAGCAGAAGAAGGAGAAGAAAGTGGCAGAATTTTCGTTTTATCAACCGACCAGATTGGATTTTGGAGCAGGAAAGCTGGAAAAATTAGGTCAGATTACAGCCGCATACGGTCAGAGCTGTTTGCTGGTAACGACTTCCAAGGAAGAGGCGGCACTGCGTCCGCTGTATGAGAGAGTGAAAAAAATTTTGGATGCGGCAGGCATCCGCTATGTCCATTTTGATGAGGTTGTGCCGAATCCGGATATCAAAGGGATTGCCAAAGCCAGCGAAATCGTCAGGCGGGAAAAATTAGAAGTGGTAGTGGCGGTTGGCGGCGGTAGTTCAATGGATACGGCCAAGGCGATTGCTTTGTTTTGGGAAGCGGAGACGGTCGATTGGAAAGAGGCCTTTGGCAAGTATTCCAGTCCGTTTGCCGTTTATGAGCTGCCCGGCAGCAAAGCGCTGCCGATTGTTGCCGTGCCGACAACGGCCGGAACTGGGAGCGAAGTAACGCAGGCCATGATTTTATCCGATCAGGAACATCAGGATAAGGAGTGCGTATATCATCAGGCGGCATTTCCCCAAGCGGCCATTGTTGATCCGGAGCTGTGCCGGACGCTGCCGCCGTATCTGACGGCAGTTACCGGTTTTGATGCCTTTACCCATGCTTTTGAAAGCTATATGCGGGAATTGGCTTCCCCCTACACCCGGATGCTGGGAATAGAGGCGATGAAAACGGTTATTCGGGCACTGCCTAAGCTGATGCAGGAGCCGGACAATATGGAATGTCGGGAGGCTATGTCCAGAGCGGCGGTCTTTGCCGGAATATCGCTCAGCAATGCATCCGCTGATATTCCTCATCCCCTGAGCGAAGTGATTGGCGGGGTGGTTCCCCGAATTGCGCATGGCCAGTGTCTGGCCTGTGTCTATCCGGCTTATTTACGTTTCCGGATTACCAATCTGCCGGAAAAATGTGCGGATATTGCCCGGCTGTTTGACCCGGCCTTGGCTCAGGTTTCGGCGGAGGAAGCAGCAGCTCATTTGCCGGGGCAGATGGAGGAATTTTTAAAATCCATTGGTATTTATAATACATTAGCGGATTTGGGTGTAACTAGGGAGCAGTTGGCGGAAATGAAAACCAACTTTGTCTTTAATGTGCTGCCCTTTGCGCCCAAAGAAATCCTGCTGGGGATGATGGATGCCGCTTATGGAAAGGAGCAGGCATGATTAAGTTTCGGGATATCCCTTTTTTAAGATTGGATATGGCGGCCTATCGCCGGCATTTTGAAGAAGAACTGGCGCGTTTTGAGACGGCGGAGCGCTTTGAAGAAGCGTATGATGCCTTGCTGGATTTGGACACGCTGATGGTCAAATATCAGACAATGGCTACGATTTGTGAAATTCGCAATACGATGGATGTAACTGATTCGTTTTACAAGGCAGAAGCGGCTTATTGCGATGCGATTCGGCCGGAATATGATGCGCTGGAGAACCGGCTGCATCAAGCACTGGTTAAAAGCCCCTACCGGCAAAGGCTGGCGGAGTACACCGGTCAGGAGGTGTTTTTGCGGGCGGAGCTGAAAGAACGCTGCTTTTCGCCGGATATTGCCGAGGATTTGCGTGAGGAAAACCGCCTGTCAGCCCGCTATTCGGAGATGACGGCTACGCTGACGGCTGATACCGAAGAGGGCCGGGTGCCGCTGTCCAGCCTTGGGCAGAAATTAGTCAGTGAAAACCGGACAGAAAGAAGCAAGTACAATAAGATTGCCGAGGAAAGCTGGGCCGGCATCGGGCCGGAATTGGATGCGGTTTATGATGGACTGGTTAAAATCAGGGCTAAGATTGCGAAAAAGCTGGGCATGGACAGCTATACCCAATTCGGCTATTGCCAAATGGGGCGAACCAGCTATGGCAAAGCGGAAGTACAGGCCTTTCGCCGAGCCGTTAAGGAAAAGTTAGTGCCGGTCATGACGGAGATTTTTGCGGCGCAAAAGGCTCGTCTAAGAGTGGAAACGCTGTTTCACTCCGATGAGGATTTTAATTTTCTGGGGGATCAGTTTACGATTACCGATCAGGTAGTGGAGGCTTTTCACCGGATATACGGTGATATGTCGAAGGAAACGGCAGTTTATTATGATGAACTGACAAGGGGCGAGTACTATGACCTGTCGCTCCGGCCGGGCAAGATTAACGGCGCGTACTCGAATTTAGTGGGGCGTTATAATATGCCGTTTATCTTTGAAACCTATAATGCCACCTTCGGAGCGTTAAAAACCTTTGCTCACGAAACGGGACACGGCTTTCATTCTTATTTAAAGCGAAGCGAGGCGTTTCGCTTTACCGAAGGCTGCGGTTCGGATTTGGCGGAAATTCACTCCATGAGCATGGAATTTCTGGTTTGGCCGTATTTAAGTGCAGTCATGCCGGAGGAGCAAATAGGCAAATATCAATATCAGCATTTAAAAGCGGCACTGGCCTTTATCCCTTATGGCTGTGCGGTCGATGAATTTCAGGAAACCGTTTACGATTGGCCTGAAATGACACCGCTGGAGCGCCGGCAGCTTTGGCAGAAGCTGGAAAGAGAATATATGCCGGCTCGCTGCTTTGAAAATCAGATTTTTTATAGCGAGGGTCGTTTTTGGCAGAAGCAGACACATATTTATAAATGGCCGTTTTATTATATTGATTATGTATTGGCGCAAACCTGCGCACTGCAAGTGCATTTTCTAAGTGCAGACAACCGGGAGGCGGGCTGGCAATGCTATATGGATATTTTGCGCTTCAGCGGCAAATGGGGCTTTGCCGATACGCTGCAAAAGGCTGGGCTGAAATCGCCGTTTGCCGCCGGTGTGATTGAGGAACTGGCGCAGAAAGCGCTGGCTGAGATGAATCAGCTTAATGTTTAAGGAGGTGGATGGGATTGAATCAGGCGATTTATATTAAAAACGGAACGATTGCCACGATGGGGTCGGCGGGAATGATAGATGGCGGCGCAGTCCTATTGAGTGACGGAAAAATAAAATATGTCGGCATAGCGGAAGATATGGATTTACCGGTTCAGGACTGCCAATGGATTGATGCGGCAGGCGGGTTTGTGATGCCGGGAATCGTGGATGCGCATAGCCATATCGGTATATTTGAATCCGGTATCGGCGATGCCGGGGTAGACGGCAATGAAACGAATGATCCGATTACGCCGGAAATGAGGGGTTTGGATGGGATTTATCCTTTGGATCCGGAATTCGTCCGGGCGTATCAGGCCGGTGTGACCTGTGTAGCAACCGGCCCCGGCAGCGGCAATCCGATTGGCGGTCAGTTTTTGGCGATGAAAACCAAGGGTCGGGTGATGGAAGAAATGGTCATTAAGGAGCCGCTGGCTATGAAGATGGCTTTTGGTGAAAATCCCAAAAATATCTATGGCAAGAACCGGACGCCGGCGACCCGAATGGGCGTGGCAGCGCTGATTCGAGAGGCACTGTATAAAGCGGCGGAATACAGCGGCAAAAAGGAAAGGGCGCAGGGCAATCCCGATAAGCTGCCGCCCTTTGACATGAAGTTGGAGGCTTTGCTGCCAGTGGTGAAAGGGGAACTCTTGGTCAAGGCACATGCCCACCGAGCCGACGACATTATGACGGCACTTCGGATTGCCGAGGAATTTGGCCTGAATATGACGATTGAGCATTGCACGGAAGGGCATTTGATAGCGGATGAACTGGCGCGGAAAAACCGAATTGTGATTTTGGGGCCGTTTACCGGTTTTCCCCATAAAAATGAGGTCATTCATCAGGATGAGTCCGCAGCCGGCATCTTAGAGCGAGCCGGAGTGAAGGTGGCGCTGATGACTGATTTGCCGGGAATGCATGAGGAAAATTTAGTGGTTTGTGCCGGAATTTGCTGCCGCAAGGGCATGAGTGAAGAAGGAGCTTTAAAAGCGATTACCATTCAGGCGGCTCAGGCGATTGGACTGGACAGCCGGCTGGGGTCACTGGAAGCAGGCAAAGATGCCGATGTGGCAATATTTGATAAGAATCCGGTCAAATATTTGGATGCCAAATGTATCTGCACTATTATTGATGGCAGGGTGGTTCATCAAAGATAATAGGGTATTTTTGACGGATAGGGACTGAATCGGGAAAATAAACTTTGAACAGGAGGTATGAAGATGAAACATATTAAAATTGCGGCGGGGCTGGCTCATGTCAGCTATGCCCGAATCGCTGACCGGGCTTTGGAAGCGATTGAAGGCGGAGTTGATTATATTCATTCCGATGCGGCGGATATGTATGATTTAAAGAATATGCAGCTGATGGGCGGCCCGCAGATTATTGCCGGTCTCAGGGAAGTGACGGATATGCATATTGAGTGCCATATTTACACGATTGAATGTGACCGCCTGTTTGTAGAAAAGTTGGCGGCGGCCGGCTGCAATATGCTGATTGTACCGGCGGAACATTTTATCGGTGCGCCGCTGGCATATTTGATTAACTATTGCCGAGAGTTTGGCATGAAAATTGGCCTGACCGTCGGCTGCTATACGCCGCTTTGCTTTGTAGACGAGTCGATTAACGATATCGACCGGCTGCATATCGTTACGCATGGCGTAGATGAAACCGACGGTCAGGACAACTGGGGCTGGAGAAAATCGGTCATTGACATGCTGCACCGAGCCAGAAAGCTGATTGATGAAAAAAATCCGCGCTGTGAATTGGCGATTGACGGCGGTCTGCGCTGGGACAACATGGACAAGCTGATTGCCGCTAATCCCGATGTTATCGTCTTGTCATCGGCGATTTTCAAAGACCCGGACGGAATCAAAGCCGGTGTCAGCAAATGCCGGCAGGCGATTGATCAGGCGGCGGCCAAGTATGGGTTGGAATAAATAAAACTCTGTCTTGTCGAAGCGCAGACTGCTTTGACAAGACAGAGTAAGCCCAAGGGTCACGCCCTGCGTGACGAATTAAGCCGGATACATTAGCCAGTTTAATGTGTGCTAAAAATGAATGAGATATCAGCAATATTCCGCTTTTACAAACCGGCGCAGGGCGTCGAGTGAGCGGATAACTTTTTCGGTCGGAATACAATAGGCCATGCGGAAATAGCCGGGCAGGCCGAAGCTGTCGCTGGGAACGACTACTAAGTCATATTTCAGCGCTTTTTCGGCAAATGCATTGGCATCCGGTTCCAAGGCCTTGGGGAAAATATAAAAGGTACCGTCCGGCCGCTGGACGGTAAAGCCCAGTTCGGTCAGAGTATCGTACAGCAAGCCGGCGTTGGTTTCATAAACCGAAAAATCAGAGGTCAGCTCCAAGGCTTCGGCAATGGCCAGCTGCATCAGCGAGGACGGACAGTTGTGGCCGATGCCGCGCGAGATTTGGCCGCACATCGCGGTCAAAACCGCGGATTTGCCGATGGCCGGATGGAAGGCGACATAGCCGATGCGCTCGCCCGGCACCGACAGTGATTTGGAGAAGGAATAGCACATAATGCTCCGGTCATAAAAGGTTGACGGATTGGGAGCGTCTACTCCGGCAAAAACGATTTCCCGGTAGGGCTCGTCGGAAATCAAATAAATTTCATGGCCGTATTCTTTTTCTTTGGCCTGCAGCAAATCGGCCAGTTGTTGCAGGGTATCTTTATTGTAAACCGCGCCGGATGGGTTATTGGGCGTGTTAATCAGGACCGCCATGGTTTTGGGGCTGATGATTTTTTCCAGTTCGGCAAAATGGATTTGAAAATGCTCGGTATCGGCTGGTACGACCTTTAGAACCGCGCCGGTCAAATTGACATAGGCGGTATACTCAGGGAAATGAGGAGCAAAGGTAATCACTTCATCACCCGGCACGGTAACGCAACGGAGGGCGTGAGCAACCGCTCCGGCGGCTCCGGACGTCGGGAAAATATCGGCTGCCTGATAGGGAATCCCGAACCGGCGGTGCAGGGAAGCAGCAATGGCTTCTTTGACTGCGGGAATACCCAAAGTCGGGCTGTAACCGTGGAGCTTTACCGGGTTTTCCGTTTGCAGCAGCCGAATCAGGATATCAGTAAACGCGGCCGGCGTGGGAACGGAAGGGTTGCCCAAGGTGTAGTCAAAAACATTCTCATAGCCGATTTCCCGGCCACGTTCGGCGGAAAACTCGGATAAGGTGCGGATAACAGATTTTTTAGACAGCATTTCTTCATAAAAAGCAGCAATCATAAGGAACTCCTTTCAAAATCGGGTGAGTTAAGCAGAAAAATGTCCGAGAAAAGCGGACTTTTGGTCGGGGTTTCGGTTGGAACCAATTTACCAAAGCGATTTACGGCACCGGGAAGCAGTACCGGTTTTGCAAGCAGTATACCATATTTGTTGGAGTTTGGCGAGGGGATATTTGCGGGGAGAAACTTATTTTGAAGCGGGCGGGAGTTTTCAGGGAACGGCGAAAAAGGAAAGCCGGCGGCGCGGCGGCATTTTCTGCTGACAGGACGGAGAGGTTTGTATGTATTTAAGTGGAATGAACTGTCATTATCGGTATTATGATTTGGAGTTTTGTTTTAAAAAGCTGAGCGAAACAGGCTTTCAAAAAATGGAACTATGGACGGGACCAATGCATTTTTACGTTGATTACAGAACGAATGAAGATCCGGGAAAATTACAGCTTTTGTCCAGAAAATACGGGATTGATATTATTGCTGTCTGTCCGGAGCAGACTAACCCCAAACCCAATAATATTGCGTCTGCTTCCCGGCAGGACGATATTTTTAATTATTATCAAAGAATCATTGATATTGCCGAAAAATGCAAAAGCAAAAAAGTTACGGTTACTTCCGGCTGGGCATATCGGAATGAAAATTTTGAGCAGGCCTATGAACGATCCGTCAAAATGATTCGGAGGATTGCAAGGTATGCAGCCGAAAAAGGAATCAATTTAGTAATGGAGGCATTGCAGCCGGAGGAATCCATATTAGTAAACAGCAGTAAAGATTTGAAAAAATATATTGACCGGGTTGGCGAGCATAATTTAAAGGTATGTATTGATTTTGGGGCAATGGCGAAAATGGGCGAAACGATTGATGATTATTTTGAAAACTGCGGCAGTTTAATTGAACATATCCATTTTGTGGATGGAAAGCCGACCGGGCATTTGGCGTATCCCGACGGCGACCGGGATATTGTCGCTGACCTGCAAGCATTACAGCAGCATGGGTATCAAGGCTATTTATCTTGTGAGAGCGTGGCAGGTATTTACTATGAAAAACCGTGGATTGCAGATGAGAAAAATTATAAGGCTTTTCTCAAGGGAAAGGAGGAATTGGAAAAAAGCCGGGATTTCATCATTTGTTGAGTGATAAATGAAAGGAAGGAGCAGCGGAGAAGGATTTTTAGAAAGGGGTGATTGAGTTGATAAAGCTTTTAAGGGTTGACCATCGCCTATTGCACGGACAGGTTGCCTTTTCATGGACGAACAGCGTTAAGGCAGACTGTATTTTGGTGGCAAGCGATCAGGTAGTCAATGACGACATCTGGAAAACCACGTTGAAGTTAGGGAAACCGTCGGGAGTAAAGCTGGTGATTAAGAATATGCAAGATTCAATAGAAGCGATAAACGGCGGAGCAACGGACAAATATAATTTGCTGATCGTTGTCCAGACGATAGACGATGCCTATACTTTGACAAAGAACTGCGGGCAAATCAAAAGTATTAATTTGGGCGGTACTTTGAACAAACCGGAGTATACTCAAATCAGTAAACAGATATTTGTCAGCGATGACCAGATGGCAATGCTTAACGAACTGATAGCAATGGGGCTGGAGATTGAAGCCAGACAACTGGCAAACGAGCCGAAGCAAATATTTGATGCGCAAATAAAAGACAAGAAAGGGGAAAAGTTATGATACAGGCTTTGCTGATAGGACTGATAGGCGCTTTGGGGGTAATGGACTATCAAATGGGAACTCTTTATATCTTCCGGCCAATTGTACTGGGAACCATTACCGGAGCCGTGCTGGGGGATGTGCAGCAGGGATTGATTATTGGCGCGACCTTAGAACTATTTTTCTTAGGCGCAGTCAGTATCGGGGCTTATATTCCGCCGGATGTAATTGTGGGCGGAGTTCTGGCAACGGCGTTTGCCATCACCACTAATTCAGGGGCAGAAGTAGCGGTAACTTTGGCTATGCCGATTGCGCTGGTTTCTTCGGCAGTGGGAAATCTGCTGGACGTCGTTTCACCACTGATTTTAAGGATAGCCGATCAGGCGGCGACAGAGGGAGACGATAAAAAAATAGTGGCAGTTCATTGGGTATTGGGACTTTTAAATGTAGGCAGAAGATTTTTCCTCATCTTCTTTGCGTATTGGATTGGTGTTGAGCAGGTGAGCAAGCTGCTCGATATACTTCCGCAGCAGATCATTGACGGCATGGGTGCTGCCGCCGGGCTCCTTCCGGCATTGGGTCTGGCAATGCTGATGAAAATGATTTTGAATAAGCGAGTATTGCCTTATTATTTTCTGGGCTTTGCCTTAGCGGCATTCTTTAATGCTTCCACTCTGGCGGTGGCGGTATTGGGAACGATATTGGTTATTGGCAAGTTTGGTTTTAATGAGGGCAAATTAAGCATGAATAACAATACAGCCGTAGGAGGTGACGAGGATGACTTCTAATAATAATTCTAATAATTCTTTAATAACCAAAAAAGATTTGAATAAAATGGCGTTAAATCAGGGCAGTTTGGGGATGGAGTTTTCATGGAACTATTTGGGGCAGATGCACCTAGCCTTTGGCCTGATGATGAACCAAATTCTGAAAAAAATATATGCCAATGACAAAGAAGGCTATGCGCAGGCGCTGAAAAGAAACTGTGAGTTCTTTAATATAACGCCGCAATTTGCGCCGTTTGTAGGTGGGATTGTGGCCAGTATGGAGGAAAAGCATGCCAAAGGAGAGATTGACAGTCAGGCCATATCCAGCACCAAAACTGCTCTGATGGGTCCTTTAAGCGGGATAGGAGATTCTATCTTCTTGGGCTGCATCCGAATCATTGCTCTGGGCGTAGGCATATCGTTAGCCCTGCAAGGCAATATTTTGGGCCCGGTATTATACTTCCTGATTTATAATATTCCGGCCTTTGCTCTGAGAATATATGGCGCGCAGATTGGCTATAAGCTGGGCTTTAGTTATCTGAGCAAAATGGGAAATAACAATATGATGGATAAGCTGATGTATGCGGCCGGCATTTTGGGAATTATGGTAATTGGCTGTATGTCAAAGGATATGGTTTGGACGGGCATTGCGTTTAATATTGGCAGCGGCGATACAGCGACCTCGTTTCAATCGGTGCTGGATTCTATTCTGCCCGGCATGGTCGGCCTTGGCGTTACATGGCTGTATTATTGGCTGTTAAATAAAAAAATCAATCCGATTGTTATTATTTTAGGAACGATTGTTATTGGTATCGCAGGCGTTTACGCAGGATTTTTCGGATAGGAGAGAATATGCTTAAATTTAATGAAAAGGAATATAGAACCAGTGCTGACCTAATTAGGAGTGCCAGAAAAAAAGCAGAAGAGGTTGCAGATGAGGTCTGCAGGGATGGGTTTTCAAATGTTTTTTTCACGGCAGTGGGCGGCTCGTTTTCGCCGATGATGAGTATTTATGAATCGTCAAAACAGCTGACTACATTGCCGATATACTGCGAGCAGGCGGCGGAGTTGTTGGCTAGAGGGCATAAGTGTCTGAATCAAGATTCTTTGGTGATAACCTTGTCGAAATCGGGCGATACCAAAGAAACAGTTGAAATTGCCAAAAAGCTGAACGCAGAAAACATTAGAGTTATCTGCTGCACCAAGAATCTTAGTTCGCCGTTAGCCAATCACTGCAAGTATGTAGTTCCGATGCAGCACGAAAACGGAGTGGAATATGAGTATATCGTTTTGTATTGGGTATTTTTCAGAATCCTCTATAATAAAGGTCAGTTTGATGATTATGAAAGTTTTGCTGACAGCTTGAGTGCTTTGCCGGAAAACTTGCTGAAGATTAAGGCGCAGTTTGAGCCAAAAGCGGAGGAAATCGCCAAAGAACATTATAATGTGCCGATTCAATATTGGATTGGTTCGGCGGAAATGTGGTCGGAGGTGTACTTGTTTTCCATGTGCATTTTGGAAGAAATGCAGTGGATAAAGACTAAAAGCGTTACTTCTGCCGAGTTTTTCCACGGAACTTTAGAACTGATTGAGAAGGATACCAGCGTATTTCTCGTTAAATCGGAAGGAAAGTGCCGGGTTTTAGATGAACGGGTCGAGCGCTTTGTCAGTAAGTACAGCGATAAGTTAGTTGTTATTGATACGGCCGAGTATGCTTTGGACGGTGTTGATTCTAAGTTTCGCTGGCTGATTGCGCCGCTCATGGTTTCAACTTGTCTGGTTGACCGGCTGGCATTTCACTTTGAAAAATATACCAAGCATGACCTTGACTTTAGAAGATATTACCGACAATTTGAATATTAATAACTCAACTTTCTTAGGCTCGTTGTTTCCAGAAAGGCTATGCCTTTCGGCGACGGGCGGGAACGATAGGCAAATTGCGATGCCGTCGGCCGAAAGTGGAGTCCATGTAGGTTGTGCACCCGCTCACTGAGCGGGATAGAGCCAAAAAAGACTATGTTTTAGACGATTGCCCGCCGGAAGTGCAGCACACTTCCGGCGGGCAATCTTTGGCGAATCTTTTTTCTACTTCTTTCTCTTTTTCAGGAAAATCCCTATCCCGACTAAGCCTAGACCTGCACCGAAAAATACCATTGCCGGAACGCCGTCTGTCTTGGGCAACTCCACTTCCGGAACGTCCCGCGGCAGGTCATCATCAAACGGCATATCTGGAATCGGTGGGGTCGGCGGTGTTGGTGGTGTCACCGGTTCCGGTGGGATATATGGCTCCGGTGGTGTGGATGGCTCTGGTGGTGTGGATGGCTCTGGTGGTGTGGATGGCTCTGGTGGGGTCGGCGGTGTGACCGGTGGCTTTGCCGGCTCGGGCGGTGTCTCGGGTGTTGGCGGCTCGTAAGGAGTTGTCGGTGGTAGAGGCGTATTGGTAACGCTAAAGCCCTCCAGTGTTTCCTCGATTTTAGGAACTGGCTGGTACCCAGTCGGAACTTCCTCCTCAATGGTATAGTTGATTTTTTGGTTATGATCGTCATAAAGCTTGTGGCGATCGAAACTGACCCGCCAATCCGGTGCAGTCAGCTGTTTGCGGCCGCCCGGAATAGGAACGCCGTTGGCTTTTAAAACAACCCAGACCGGAACGGTTTGGCCGGTATTTTCCCAAAACTTGCGGACAAAGAATTCCTTGGTGCCGTAATTGGTAATCGTGGCCTTTTGCTCGTCTGGATTGGAGTAATCGTACTGATATTTTGGCATATACTTAGCGGCGTCTTCCCCGGCCGCTGTTTTTTCAATCACGACATATTGAACCAGTACTTCAGGCGGAAAAAGCCCGGTACTGTCATATTTTGGTAGATCGTTAATGGTAAGGTCATCAATAAAAGGTATATTTTCTCTGATTGGATGCGCAAAAGCAGTGTCACGGCTGTCATAGATATTGACGGTAATTTCCCGATTGGCCGGCAGAGTGCTGCCCAGCCGCCAGTGTTTATGTAGCGTTAGTTTACCCTTTTCGATATTCTTATTGGTGATAACAACAGCGCCCGGCCCTGTCGCGGGGATTCCAGTATAGCTGACTTCATATCCGGCGGGAACATTCGTTTCCTCGACGCTGTATTCAACCGGTACGATTTTTTTATGGCCGGGGTTATCTGGGTCATCAATTTTACGGTTTTTGGGCAAGTTTTCAAAAGTATATTCCCAATTGCCGTTATGCGGCAAATCAATTTCCTGGGTGATGCCGTTGCTGCCGGTCAGCTTAACATGAATACCGCTGCCGGTCTTGCCCAGCCAGCATTTAGTAACTTTGACATCCGTTTTTTCATTTAATTCAGCGCTACCAGAGGCTGATTTATATTCCAAATTGGCTGCGGCTGCTTCGTGGCCGCTTTTGCCAACACCAAACCAGAAATCAACCTCATTGTGATAAATCTTGTTGGTGGTTTGCTTGGTATAAAAATGAAACGTATAGTCCAAAACCGGAGCCAGTGTGGTTTGGTTTAATTTATAAGCGGCGATAGTGTTGTCATACTGGTCCTGATCAATATCTCCTGCTGCTTTAAGATTATTCAGCAGAGTCATAATCTCATTTCTAATATAATTGGGAGTCGGACTAATCTTATCATAGGTAAATGGAGTGTTTTCGTTTAAAGTTCCAAAATAGACCACTACTTTAGCGCCTTCGGTTCCGGTCGCCGGATAAACGCCGACTTTTGGCTTTGATACTATGCCTTGGGTTATCCGGTTTCTAAAATTAGGGTAGGACTCCCCAGGATTTGGTGAAACAAATGCATACTCTTCATAAGACGGATAGGAAAGCACATACTGGGAAACCTTATTCTCTTTTGTCATTAATCGAATGCGGAACGTAAAGCGAAAGCCCAAACTGGTATCAACTTCCATTTCCGGCTCTTGCAGCTGATCCTCAATGAAAGAGAAGTCTCGTGAATTGGCAACAAAGCCGGTCTCCAACCTCTTTTTTTCGTTGTAATCGTTAATTCTAACCCGCCATTGTAAGCGCGGTACTTTTCTTTTTAAGGCAGGGTTGGGTTCCGGATCGGTTGGGTCTGGCACTTGCACAACAGTTCCTCTTTTGTTAACAGAAGGGTCTGACGGACTCAATACCAATTCGTCTTTCCCTTCAGTTTTGGGATCACTTCCCGGGGCTTCTTCTTCGCCGACGGCTTCATCATGTTCATGTCCGAGCGAGTTGTCCGGGGTAAGGAAACCGCCTTTGCCCAGCTTTATGCCGTACTGCATCTCAAACTTGCCGTTGGTGATGGAAAGTTTACCTAATATCTTATCATTCAGGACAGCTTTTAGAACACCGTTTGTATTGACCGTATAATGACCAATGGTCTCGCTTCCATAGACGATAGGCACCGGATTGTCAAAATTAAAGCTGGATGCTTCAAAAATGCCATTGCCGCCGGGAACATTAAAAAAGAAATAATCATCCGGCTGAACATTACCAAAATTAGCAGCCGGAATATTCCATGTATAAGTTAGTTGAATCCGCTGTCCGCTGCCTAAGCGAAGCGGTCTGGCGCGCACTACGCCATGACTGTCTTTTAAAACATTGCCGTGCAGGGTCAGGATTTCGCTGCCAAGACGATAGTATCCATCTGGGGATTTTGAAACCTCAGTTTGGTTGTCAAGCAGATAAAAAACTGTCTCGCCGTTACGGATAACATCTAAATTGCCATGACCAGTTATCAGGTGAACATTCGGTTTGCTGCGGACGACATAATTTGTGATATCCATGGCACTGCGGACGCTTAGCAACGGGCCCAGCAGTGCAGATCCCGTTGCCGAGGAAACAGAAGGCGGCGAAAGTGGCTCTGCCGCCAATGAACTTCCCTCTTCAGCTAACATTCGGACATCGGGAAAGGTGACACTTAGGAGCAGCAGAAGCGCCAGCCCTAAACAAATTATTTTTTTCCTCATTTTTATTCTCCTTCGAATCATTGGCTCAACTTGCCTCGGTTGAAACATCTCATTTTCTTGCACGGATGGATAAACTGACAAGTTAAGAGCCGTAGCTTTTCTGTAAACAGCAAATACCAAAATGTTCTATGCTTTTATTTTGTGCTTAAAACTTATCCCTATAATCATATAATTCTATCGGTTGTAAAGCAAAGAAAATTATAGGGAAAAAGAACTATTTTGGCCTATGATTTAAAGAGAGAAGCAGGCTGGAGATTCATCAGGTGGTTTAAAAACCGCCCTCAGAGCAGTGAAAGTTTTTGGCTGGCTCTTCCGCCAAGCCTTAAACTTTTATCCGATGCAATACAAATTTAATCGAATCGTAATCGGATTCTCACGAAAAAAGATTGATTTTTTGCGGGGCTTGGTCTATGATAAAAAGAAATATCGACAGAAAACCGGAAAGGAAGAAATATGTATTTTTCATGGAAAAAAGGAATTGTAATCGGCGGGCTGTGTGTAGCGATGCTCTGGCCGGCGGAAAGTTTGGCTTATAACGGGGTAATCACCGGCGAAACTATCACTTACGGGCAGCACAACAGCGGCAGCGGAACTTTTTATCAAAAAAAAGAAGTGGAAAAAATCGCCGATGGCGTGGAACATATCAAAATCAGCAAACTGAAAGCGGAGGGCTGGGTCGATATCCATGTGCTCAAGGTCTTGCCGCAGGTACCGGGACTGGAATTACAAACCCTGCGGTCAGGGACTTGGAAGCAAAAGGAAACCTTGAAAAGTATGGCGGATCAAAACTTGCGGCTGGTGCTCGGTGCGGTGAACGCTTCTTACTTTAGTACCAGCGGCACTTATTCGGATGGACAGGGATTTGAGTTTGACCGGGGACTAGTGCATAATGACGATTTGCTTCGGCCGGGGCTGTTTGAAGATATCAGCGGCAAGCTCTTTGTCAGCCATTCCCAGAAATTAGGCGTAGCGGCGGCTGATACTGGCGAGGACTTGGGGATTACGCTAAGGTCTGCCAATAATTTTCCCGGAGCGGACGGCGCCTCCATCTATAACAATAAGGTTTATGCCGATTCCAAGGTATTAGATGCCGGTGGCGCATATTATAAGGTCAAAGTCAGGAACGAAACAGTGCAGGAAATCGTGCCTCCTTATACGCTGACCGAGTTTAGAGAAGGGGAGTATGCACTGGTCTTTTCGGCGCAGATGGCGGCTTATCTGGAAAAACTGCCAGTTGGTCGTCGGATTCAAATTAAGACGGATTCAGGGATTGCTCTTGATTGGCTGAAGCTGGCGATTCCGGGCGGCGGCTATGTTTTGCAGAATGGCCAGTTTTCCAATGTAGGTGAACTGGTGCAGCCCAATAAAAGGCATCCGCGGACGGCGCTGGGGGTAGATGCGGAACGCAGCATTCTCTATATGGTAGTAGTCGATGGCCGGGGCGGCAGCATTGGGGCAACGCATTATGAATTATCGGAATATTTAAAAGAGCTGGGCATTACCGATGCTGTGTCGATGGACGGGGGCGGCTCATCCGCTCTGGTGGCGCGAAACTTTGGCGATTTACAGGTCAATGTGGAAAATCTGCCGCCAGATAACTATCAGCGCAAATTGATAAATGCTTTGGCTGTGGTTTCTACCAGGGCAGCTGGGCAGGCAGAGGAGCTAATCGTTACAGCTGAGCGGAATAAAACCTTTGCTGGTACGCCGGTCAAGCTTGAATTGCGGGCGGTGGATGCGAATGGTATGCCGGTGGCAGTTTCCTCCGATCAGGTCGTTTGGCAGGTAACCGGTGCGGACGGAGGTGTGCAGGCGGGATTATTTTCAGCCAGTACGGCCGGGAAAGCGGAAATCACCGCTTACTTTGGCAATATCAGCGGTAAGGTCAGCATTGAGGTGACGGATAATCCGGTTGACTTACAGGCCGTGCCGACCGTGCTCGAGGTCGAGCAGGGCGGTCAGGGCAGCTTTCGGCTGACGGGAACGGATGCGACAGGCTTTTGCGGCGAGATCGCAGCGGATAGAGCCAAATATCAGTTAGAGGATGAAACCATTGGTTATTTCGCTGACGGTGTTTTTATTCCGTCGCAAAAGGGCGGCCAAAGCCGGGTAACAATTACGGTTGGTCACCGCAGTACCAGTGCCTATATTGTTACCGGCAAGACGATGAAGTCCTTGTCTGGCATGCTGGATCAGGGAATGGAGTACCGCATAAACGGCAAGGCGGAGGGGGCGGTTCGATGGGAGCAGAACTTTGGCTATGAGGATTCAAGTTCTTTATCCTTTGCATATTCCTTCCCCTATCAGGGGGAAACGGAGCAGAACGAAGCACCGAAGCAAAGCATCAAAATGCGCTATTTGACTCCGCCGGAGATGGCGGCCGAGCCGGAAAATATCTCAATGCAGGTCTGCGGCAGCGGTCAGCTTTTAAAACTGACGCTGGATATTAAGGGCAGCCGGGGAGAGACAGCGGCGGTAACGCTTGCAGATGGTTCATTGCGACCGGGCTGGCAGCCGGTCAGCGTTCGGTTGCCGGAAAATATCAGCTATCCGGTGCAGATTTTGGGCTTTACTCTGGAAAACAAGGAGGAGATGCAGGAGCAATCCGGGCAGTTGTATCTGGATGAGTTTAATTATGTTGAAAAAGTAAATTATCGGGCGGAAGTGTATCAGGAGCTGCCCCAGGATTCGCTGCGCAAGAGTTTTGACCGGGCGGCGGATATTGCGGTCTTTGGTGCAACCGGCGGGCGTAACCGGATATTGGATTCGATTGTGCTGCAAAAGGCAATTGCCCGGATTGGGGAGGCGGCAGTTGGGATTTATGCAGGGCAAACCGATTTGCCGGCCGGCACTCTGCGGGCGGCTGATAAAGTTTGGCAAAATGCCTATGCCGCCTATGATTTGGCTCAGACCAAAGTGATTCATTTGGCAGCCAAAAACGGGAGCTTTAAAGATGCCGATCCCGAACAATTTGCCAAGCTGTCAGCGGAGTTGTCGAACACGGTAGTGGATAATATTTTGATTATTTCCGATGTTCATCCTTTGGAGGAAACCAAGCATAAGAGGGAAGCGCAGGCCATGCATGAGCTGCTTTCCCGCTACGCCCAAAGTTCCGGGAAAAACCTTTATTATGTGGCGGCATCCGGTTATCAGACCGGCGTAATGCTTAAAGACGGGTTGCGTTATATCAAAACCAACGGCTTATGGTATCGGGTCAAAAACGACCGGGAGATTGATCTGAACCGGAGATTTTATGATATCTGCTTTTATGTGCAGGACGGCACCTTGTACTATGATATTAAAAACTTATATCCGTTAGTGGAATAACATAACTTTTCCGCGGCGGAGTATTTTCGCAGTGCGACCGGAAGGCACAATAAAAAGGGGCTGTTGCATTTTAAGGTTTTTACACAAGTTTTAGGAGAAATCTTTACGATTTATCGCAATATCTTGTGTAAAATCGGTATCTTGCAGCAGCCTCTTTAAAGATGAAAAACAAGCAAACAGGGAGTGTTGTAAAACGATTTATACCGTCTGGCAACACTCCCTTTTCTGAATTTAGGTGATAAGCTTTCTTATAATCATGTAAAGTTATTGGGAAAATCATCCCTTTTGGGATGCCGTTTTATGGGCAGAGGAAAAATTGCATTACAGCATCAGCCCGGTTACTTTTTGGATATCGTCTAAAGTGAAGCCCATGTTTTTCATTCTTTGAGCAATGCTTTGTTTTTCAACATTTCGACCTTTTTCCATTCCTTTTTCCATTCCTTTTTCCATTCCTTTTTCCATTCCCTCTTCGCGTCCTTCTTTCCTGCCTTTTTCCTTTAACTCCTCTATCCATTGCTCCATTGTGATAGGCATAATATCCTCTCCTTTCAGTATATCTATAATACTTTCTTCCCAATCATTTCGATGAACATTATCAATGAACAAAATCATTCGCTGGAAAATTTCCAGTAGTACTTCTTCGTCTTTAATAATCGAAAACGACTCAATCAGTTCCTTAGCCAATTTC
>CAUUKX010000024.1:0-23489 GCA_963545585.1 uncultured Lachnospiraceae bacterium | reverse complement strand
GCCAAATGTCCGGTTCTGGCCGCAAGCAAGCTTGCTGCCCGCCCGGCCGCTTGGCACTCCCTTTGTTTAAAAGCCGTTTGCTCCGTGCTTCGCACTCCCGCAAACACCTTCGGCATTCGCATCTCGCTTCGCTCGCTGCTCATCGCCTCAGTCCGCCAAATGTCCGGTTCTGGCCGCAAGCAAGCTTGCTGCCCGCCCGGCCGCTTGGCGGGCTTTCAAACGCAAAAAATCATTCGAGCCTGTAAGATTACCTTACAGGGACGAATGATTCTATCCGCGGTACCACCCTGTTTATATTCCGTTGAAATATTGCATTTCATTGGAATATCACTTAGAAAGCCTATCAGCTTTTTCCGGTGTAACGGCCGGATGCCGGATTTCTCTACTTGACCTTGCGTTCAAAAAACCTGCTTGGGAGTGAATATTATATATCTATCCATCATTTCGGTTCTCAGCTACCCCGATTCTCTGTTATGACCTGTCGATATTTTTCTCTCCGTCACTGCATTTTACTTATTCTCTGCTTCCACAGAGAAATGTCAGATTTATTATTTAGAATTATAGCCTTTTCTGTCTTTCCTGTCAAGCGAAATTTTTAAAAAAACATAAATTTAAATTTTTTAGCATCTGGGGGTTATACTATCTTACAGTCCCAGCTTTTGCGCCCGTACAATAATCGCAGCAATTTCCGCT
Organism: uncultured Lachnospiraceae bacterium; assembly: GCA_963545585.1. Taxonomy (GTDB): domain Bacteria; phylum Bacillota; class Clostridia; order Lachnospirales; family Vallitaleaceae; genus W11650. The sequence continues at coordinate 22,796 of CAUUKX010000024.1, read as the reverse complement.
CTGGTAATGAAAGCTTGCGACTGAAGCAGGCCATCGCCCCGCCCCTGATAAATGCCAGCTGCCACTGCCCATTGCATTGCCTCCTGTGCCCAAGTGCTGATTTGGTCAGCGTCTTTGAAAATCATCTCAGCTTTGGCACTTTTTGATATTTTCCGAGAATAATAGCGATACAGAAGCACGGCAGCCTCTTCCCGGGTGATGGCTGCGTTTGGTTGATCGCCGTCGCTCCGGCCCTGAATAATTTGATTAGCGGCCGCCCAATGCATGGCCGACTGATACCAGACGGCATTCTCCGCTTTCTGCATCTGCTCCTGTCCAGCCATTCGATATAAAATCTGGACAAACATCGCCCGAGTGCCCGTCGCCTGCGGCTGAAAATGATTATCCGTCATTCCCTGCATCAAGCCCAGCTGCTGCACCATTTTAACATCGGCATAAAACCAATCCTGCGGCTGCACATCCTTAAATCCGGCAGTATCGGTTGACTCGGCTGAAATCTTGGTTTCTTTCGGTAATGCGGTCGGCTTTTCCGATGCCGGTGCTGCATTCACCGCTGCTGTCTCTGATGGGCTCGGAACATACGGTGCAAGCGTATTAAAGTCCTCGGCCACAACAAACTCGCCAAAGCTGTCAATCTCCGCACGGAGAAAACGTTCCAGCCGGTCAACAGCCAATTCTTTATACCGACCGTTTTCCTGCTGATAAAGTTTAACATTTTTTCCCTCGGCTGCCAGCGGCAGTTCTACCACTAAGGTCATCGGGTGATAGGGTCGCTTCAGCGGTCGGCTTTCTTCCTCAGCCGATACGCTGAAGCGACGGACAGCGGCGTTCGGCTGGCTTTCATTGACCTTCAAAACAAAGGCATGATTCTCATTGCTGCCGTTTAAAAGGCCTTCCAGCCTTTGAACTTCAATCTTACCACTGGTATTCTTCTGATAATCCAAATCAACCTTGCAAAACCGAGCCGGATCAGCGGTCAGCTGTTTAATCGTGTCATTTTCATCATGGGTAAAAATCCACACCTTTTGGCTCGGTAAAGTTTCCTTGAATACATTTTTACCCAAAACAACACTGCCCGGCAGATAAATAGACTTCAGCTTCTGACCATAGCTGAAACCCTCCTCACCGATACTTTGCAGGCTTTGCGGCAGTTCTAAATGTTCCAATTCATAGCAGGCACCAAATCCTTGGTCGCCGATGGACAACAATTGTTTTTCCGGCAGATACAATTCTTTTAAGCTCTTACAGAAAGAAGCACCGCATTTGGCAATTTCCTTTAAATTGCGGGGCAAAATCAAATGTTCCATCTCATCATTACCGGCAACGGCGTATTCTTCAATTTTTTCAATCTTCTCGGGTACTACCAGCTGCTTAATTTTTTCCAATTCATACAATGCCAGTTTGCCGATGTATTCAAGGTCTTTGGGAATGTTAATCTCTTTCAATTCCTCGCAGCCTAAGAAAGCAAACGGCTCAATCCGGCGCAGACTTTGTGGCAGCTTAATTTCCTCCAGCGCAAAGCAATTTTGAAAAGCGCTCACGCCCACGATTTTCACGCCTTCCGGCAAAACTACTTTTTCCATGCGCATATGTGTCTTGCCAGCTCGTTCGCCGATTATTTCCGTTCCGGCTTTGACGCTGACCTGAGCTAAACCCTGTGGAATATAAACCAAGGTTTGACCTTCATAAACCAAACCGTCTTTGCTGTAAAATCGGGGATTTCCCGGGGCAATATTAATCGCCTGCAATTTTACTGTTGAATCACTGTCAAAGCTTTCAAACAAATCCGCTAAGGTATCTGCTTTAAACTCAGTAAAGGTTGACGGTAACGTTATTTCCGTCATGCTGTCCATGCCTAAAAAAACCTGTTTGCCAATCGTAGTTATGCCTTCGGGCAAAGTTAATTTTTCTATTTTCAGACAGCTTTTGAATGCACTTTCTTCAATTTCTGTCAGTTTTTGATTCCACTCAATCGACTCCAATCTGCGGCATCCTAAAAAAGCCGCCTTTCCTATCTTCTTACATTCTGCTGGAATAACGATTTGCCGCAAGCTAAAACAATTGCTGCACATATTTTCCGGAATGGCCGATAGTTGCCGAGATAATGTCAATGTTTGCAGCGAACCCATTCTTTCCAAAGCTGACCCGCCCAAAACCGTTACACTGTCTGGCAGGTGCAGCTCAGTCAACTGCTCACAGCCGAAAAAAGCCGCTTCGTCGATTTCCTGCAGGCCCTCCTTGTTAAAGACGATTTCCCGCAGGGCGATGCAGTTTTTGAGAGCCTCTTTTTCCAGTTTCGTTATATTGGCACCCAGCGTCAGCTTGGTAATCTTACTGTTTCCCCGAAAGGCATTGGCCGCCAACGCCGTAACCGCTCTGCCGTCAACCTCATCGGGCAAAACAATCTCGGTATCATGCCCATAATATTTAACCAAACGGCCGGCCGCATCTACCTTAAACAAGTTACCGCCGCCGACAACATCAATATCCAAAACCGCCAGCCGGCGATCGGCATGGAATACTAAAATCTTGGTTTCCCCGACCTTATGCGCGATCACCTTGCCGTCTGCCGTGACCTCGGCAATCTGCGGCTCAAGCGATAGATAATTAACCGTGCCAAAAGTAATGGCCGCCGGCGAAGCCGTCAGTTCAATCTGATATTCTTCGTCCGGGCTTAATGCCTTTTCGGTTTCATCCAGTTTAAAAATATCAAAACTTTCAAAGCTTTCTTTATTGGCAAACTTTAATTTGGTGTTATTGTTTTTATCATAAATTTTCTGATAAATTTCCTGAATCGTTGACGGCTCGCCGCCGTAATAAACGATTGACATCTGATCGGTTGGGTTGGCGCCGATGACCGCAGCGTCATTTTCAAACAACAGCCATTGAAAGGGACTGCCATTATCACCGGCAAAACTGGAACCCACCTCGGCCACACTGGCTGGTACCCGCAAACCCTGTAATTGATAGCAAGTTTCAAAGGCACTGGCACCAATACTCTCCAATCCTTGGTTTAAATGCACTGCCTTAATTTTACTGTTATAGTAGGCACTCTTTCCAATTCGCTTCAAACTGGCTGGCATTTCGGCAAAAACAATGCCGCTGGAAAGAAAAGCTTTGTCGCCGATTTCCTCTAAGCCTTCCGGTAAAGCCATATATTTCAGTTTTTTACAGCTACTGAAAGCCTTCTGGCCAATCTGCTGCAACCCACTACCGGCAAATGTTATCCGCTCCAACCCGGTACATTTTTCAAAGGCCGACTCTCCAATTTCTTTAACGCTGCTTGGGACTTGCACCGAAATAATCTGCTTGTTTTTAAACGCGGCCGGTCCAATCTTTTCTACTCCATCCGGCACAACTATGTTTTGAGCGACACCGTGATAAGCAACCAAAACATTATTCTCTATTTCAAAGTCTTCCGCCGCCTTTGCCGAAAATCCCAAACTAAATAATATCGTCAAGGCAACGACAGCTGCTATGTATTTTCTTACTCTGTTATGCATACTGATTCCTCCCATTGCTAAATTGTTCCCTTTGATGCCGCTGATTGCCGCATCGTAAAACCCTTTATTATGGCTGAGATTTAGGCTAAAGCCCAGCCGGAAATGAAACTTGATTTTTCCTCCTTTCCTTTTCCACATAAAATAAATAGGAAAAACCTATGTTTTCCCTATTTAGAATCCGCCTTTATTCGATAATAATAATTATTATCATTTAAAATGATAACACTTATTTATTTTTTGTCAATAGATTTCAACTTATTTTTTACAATTTTTCTTGCCTTTATCCCTGCAAGTTCTTTGGCCCAAAGCCTTCCGGCAAAAGCTGCTTTAAAGTGTATTCCTGATAGGTATTTTCATTCATCGCCAAAATAATCAAAAAGCTTTCCGGGTTACAGAACTCCATCATCACCTGCCGGCATACGCCGCAGGGGGCGGCATAATCCGTCAGCACGCCGTCCTTGCCGCCGACCACACAAATCGCAGCAAACTCCCTTTCGCCCTCGCTGACCGCTTTGAAAAAAGCCGTCCGCTCGGCACAGTTGGTCGGTGTATAGGCAGCGTTTTCAATATTGCCGCCCTGATAAATCCTGCCGCTGCGGGTCAACAGCGCCGCTCCGACCCGAAAATGAGAATATGGCGCATAGGCCGCCTGCATGGCGGCAATCGCCTGTTTAATCAATTCTTTTTTCTCTGTTTCTGATAGCATTTTACCCTCTCTTTATTATCAACCGTTCTCTCTTTGCGTTTTTTCACTCTGTAAAGCAGCCATAGCCTTATTTTTACCGCTCTATTCTGCTTTTCCAAGCCCAATGCTAATCGACAAAATACTGCTTTTCACTTCAACCAAAGCAGATTTTTCACCGCTTTTTAAAAATTAATTCAGATAAAAATACACCCAAGTGTCCTCTAAATTTGCCGCAAAACCAACTCCAATTCTGGAAAAATCCTCTGACAGCATATTCTCCCAGTAACTCTCTGAACTCATTAAATTCTTGAGCACTTCTTCCCATGTCGCCTTACCAGTGGCAATGCTCATACCCACAGCATAAGATTTGCCCCGATTTAATATCTCCGGCTCATTTCGGCTGTCTTCGCGAGTATGCTCTGACAAATTAAAATGCTTCCCGGCTCGAACTTCTGCTGCTTGGTTCAATTTCTCGTCTATTTGCAGTGGATTCCTGCCTTGTTTCTTCCTTTCCTCATTTATTCTTTTCACTATGTTTGCCTGAAAATCCTGATTTTGGGGGATTTTAACAACATTGGCTAAGAGGCTGTTTAAGCGGGCATAAATCACTGCCATCTCTGCCCGGGTAAAATGACGCTCACCGGCAAAAGTACCTTTTTCATCCACCCCGCTTAATACTCCAAAATAAAAAATCGGCAGAACATAATGCTCCGCTTTTCTTTCAGCAATTGCAGCAAAATCCGCAATTTTATCCTGCGTCTTGCGAAGTTCGGACTCTAACGGAAATGGTACCTGTTCTTCTTCAAATATATGGTATAAAATCTCAGCCATTTCATAGCGTGAAATCTCTTTTTCCATTTGCTCTTTTTTCACCTGATAGCCGACAAATTGATATTTCAGCGCCATCTTCCATGCCGGGTCATACCAATTTTTAGTACTATTCGCAAACGCTTTCATATCTTGGGCATAAAAAGCCCGGCCAATCATGGTTAAAAACTGAGCCATTGTCAGTCGGCTGTCCGGCTGAAAATAGAGTTTGTCTGTTCCGTTATGATAGGCACCTTCAATAACGCCATCTTTATAAGCTTTTTCAATATCGGAATATGCCCAATAATCCTGTGTTACATCCCGAAAACTGCCTGCCCATGCCGGAGTTTGAAACACTGCCAAAAAAGAAAGCAGCAGCAAGCTCCATAACCACCCCAAATATTTCTTCTTTTTTTTCAATTCTTTTTTTCCTTTCTCCTATGCTTGTTTCTATTGATTTTGGCTTACTAATATTTATGCTTCTGGCTTGACCCAAATCTGATTTTTCATCGTTTTTCAAAAATCAATCGGTAAACAACTGCACCCAAGCATCATCCAAATAGCCAATTCCAATTTTGGAGAAATCCTCTGACAGTATGTTCTCCCGGTGTCCCACCGAACTCATCCAGTCCTCAACCACTTCTTCCGGTCTGGTCTGGCTTAAAGCAATGTTTTCACCGGCAGCATAAAAGCGGATTCCCATATCATCTAATATGCTCAAAGCATCCCTTCCGTCTAAGCGGGTATGTTCAAATAATTTCAAAAGTTCTCCCGCCCGAACCTGTGCCGCCCGGTTCAACTGATCATCCATCTCCAGCAAAGCAATCCCTCGCTTCGCTCTTTCTGCATTGACCAGACTTAACACGCCTGCCCGAAAATCGCGCAGCTTTCTACTTTGAATGGCATCGGCTAAAAAGCTGTTTAAGCGAGTATAAATCACCGCCATTTCTGCACGAGTAAAAAAACGATCCCCTGCAAATGTTCCTTTCTCATCCACTCCGCTTAACACCCCAAAATAAAAAATTGGCGTGATGTAACGTTCGGCTTTTCTTTCTTTTATTTCAGAAAAATCGGCAATTTTCGCTTGCGTTTTTCGTAATTCCGCTTCATCTGGAAATTTCACCTGAAATTCTTCAAAAATCCAGTACAAAATTTCAGCCATTTCATAACGGGAAATTTCTTTTTGCAGCTTTTCTTTGCCGGATTGGCTGTCGATGAAATGGTATTTCATTGCCAGTTCCCACGCCGGATCATACCAATTTTGAGCACGGCCGGCAAATTCTCTCATATCTCTGTCATAAAAAGCCCGGCCGATAATCGTTAAAAATTGAGCGGTCGTCAGCCTGCTATCCGGCTGAAAATAGCGGCTGCCCATCGCTTTATTATAATACGCCCCCTGAATCACGCCGTCCTCATAGGCTTTTTCAATATCCAGATACGCCCAATGCCCCTGTGCTACATCAGTAAAACTGGCGGCTAAGGCCGGAGTTTGAAACAATGCCAAAAAACAAAGCAACATCAATCCCAATCGCTGAACCAAATAATTTTTCTTCTGCCTTTTCAATTTTTATCCACCTTTCTCTGCATAAGTCTTTCTCCTATGCTCATTTCTATTGATTTTGGCTTGCTGATATGACCGCTGCTGACAGGAAAACTGTTCCGCTGAAAATGCCGTTCAAACAAGCCTTGATAACAAAAAAGAGAAGCCGCCGCAGCGATTTCTCCTTTCTTTTCTCTTATTATTTCCGGCTGAGCTGCTTCATCAGCGCTTCCGTCAACCCAAAGCCGCCAACCTTGGTCACTTGCTCGGCTCTGGCCTCATCCAGCATATCTTCATAAATGTCTTTAGCATTAGACTGCGGCACTAAACCACCTTCGGGCAAACTGGCTCTGGCTTGCTTCAGCAGCTGATGAATAAAATAGGCTTCAAAGCCCTGCACTGCCTGACGCAGCGCTGCTTCTTCCTTGGCCTTTTCCTCATCGACTGGCTCTGCCGGCTTAACGGATTTTAACTCCGCCGCCCTTTCGGTTTGCTTTTCCTTGGCTCTCTGCAAAGCTTCCTGAAAGCCAGTCTGATAATCCAGCCCCAACTTGGCGTTATCGTACACGCCGGACAACGACATAAGTCCATCAATCCTCATTTATTTTCTCCTCAGGCTTATCTCTTTAACTGATTGGCCATCCCAAGCATATCATCGGAAGTTTGAATTGCTTTTGAGTTAATCTCATACGCTCTCTGTGCCACGATTAAATTAACCATTTCATCGACCGCATTTACATTGGAACGCTCCAAGGTGCCCTGCATAAAACGGCTTTTCTTCAAACCCTCATTTTCCGTTTCTTTTAAAGGCTCACCAGAAGCAGCGGTTGTATCAAACAGTGTGCCGCCGACAGATTTCAGTCCCAAAGGATTATTAAACTGCACTAACTGAAAGCGAACCCCCAAATCCTCATTGGTACCATTTCGCTTATAGCTGAGTGCCCCGTTTTCGGACACTGAAATATTCGCCAAATAAGTATCCCTAGGTAGACGAATCGGCTGATCTTCTGTATCCAAAACCGGATAACCTTCCGCATTGGTAATCATCAAGCCTTCCTCAGCCAAAGACAATTTCAGCGTTCCATCCTTGGTATAGCGGCGCTCACCGTTCGGCAGCTGAACCACATAAAAACCATCACCCTCAATCCCAACATCCAGCGGATTATCGGTTCTTTCAATATTACCCTGCGTAAAGCTCTTAGATGTCGCCACCGGCCGTACGCCATGTCCAGCCAGCAAATTAACCGGCTTGCCGTCGCCCCGGTCATTAGCAGTCGCTTCTCTTAAATTTTCATAAATCAAAGATTTGAACTCAATCCGTTCCCTTTTAAAGCCAACCGTATTAATATTCGCCAGATTGTTGGCAATGGTGTCCACTTGCAATTGCTGTGCGGTCATTCCGGTTGCCGCCGTCCACAATGATCTCATCATAATAATTTCTCCTCGCCCGCCACAGGGCTGCTTATCTTATACTCTGCCTACTTCAGTCGCCGCTTTTTCCATGGTCGAATCAAAAGTAGTCAAAACTTTCTGATTGCTTTCGTATGCACGCATTACGCTAATCATTTCCACCATTTCCTGTACGGTATTGACATTGCTTGTTTCCAAAAAGCCTTGTGCAATTACACCGTTAAATGCTTTCTGCTCCGCTCGCTCCGTTGCCGTGTACAAATTATCGCCAACCTTACGCAGCTCAGAAAAATCAGCAAATGAAGTCAGGCGCAGCTTATCAATAAATTCATTTTGTTCGCTGTATACATTGCCGGTCTGGCTGATATTGAATTTGCCATGCGGCGCAGTAATAATTCCATTTTCACCTAAAACATACTCCCCATTTTTAGTCATCAGCTGCCCCAAGTGATTAACCGCCAAGCCGCCATCCCGAGTAAAATACTCTTTAAAGCTGCCGTCTGCCTGACGTTTGCCGACCACAAACATCCCCTTGCCTTCTAAGGCAATATCCAACTTGCGCTCCGTATTTTTCAGCGACCCTTGGTCAAAACTGGTATAAACCACACTGGAAGTAACCCCCAGATTCATTTTTCCAATCCGACTGCGGCTGGTCAAATCCGGATCGTTTTGCTTAATCGCCAAAACCTCTTTAAATGAACGAATGCCTAACTTGTCTTTTTTAAAGCCTGCCGTATCAACATTGGCCAAGTTATTGCTGACGACATTCATCACATCCTGCTGCACCCGCATCCCGGTATAAGCAGTATAAAGTCCTCTAAACATAGCTACCCCTTTTCATTGCCACAAATCATGGTTCCTGTTTTCCGGTTCCGCCTGCATTCAACAATTCTCGTAAATAAAACCGGTCTGACTGCCTTTCCAGCCGCAACAATCCCTCCGTCCGGCCTGAAAAACAATTTTATAATCCAACTTAAATTTATATCGACATTTTCTAATAATAATTTAACCTTTTTTTGAGAAATTTGTTCCCAGTTCAGGCAAGCGAATATTGATACATGATACGACCGGAAAGCTTGCTTTCTCGGGAAGTATCATGTATCAATATCCATTTGCTTAACGCAATACATGAGCACTTCGACGAAAGTCTTTTCGGCGAAGTGCGAATGGCTTGCCTGAACTGCACCTAATACTCAAATGCACTACGACCGGGAAGTATCATGTATCAATACCTACTTGCTTAACGCCACACCCGGTCTTCCTAAGCTCCGCATCAGTACGAATGTTTAGCCAAATAATCTACATATTTACCAGTGCCAATCGCTACACAGCTCAACGGATCATCCGCCGCAACAACATTAATATTCGTCTTGGACTGAATCAGCGAATCCAAACCATGCAGCATACTGCCGCCACCGGTCAGGACAATGCCACGCTCGGCAATATCGGCCGCCAATTCCGGCGGCGTTTTCTCCAATACTGAATGAACAATATCCACAATTGAAGAAGTCGTTTCTTTGAGCGCTTCGGCGGTTTCTTCGCTGTTGACCACCACCGTCTTGGGCAGACCCGTGACCAGATTCCGACCCTTGACATCTATCTCCAACGGCTCTGGCCGCTCAAAAGCCGTACCGATATTGATTTTAATATCCTCGGCTGTTCTTTCGCCAATCAGCAGATTATGTTTTTTGCGCATATACCGAATAATCGCCTCATCAAAATTATCCCCTGCAATTTTAAGCGAAGTCGATACCACCGCACCGCCCAGTGAAATCACGGCCACATCGGTTGTACCGCCGCCGATATCCACCACCATGCTGCCATAGGGCTTACTAATATCAATTCCCGCACCAATTGCTGCCGCAATCGGTTCTTCAATCACCCGAACCTTGCGGGCACCGGCATCATAGGTAGCATCCTCCACTGCTTTTTTTTCTACTTCGGTTACGCCGCTGGGGACACAAACCGTAATGTGAGGCTTACGTATCCTTCTGCCCACAGCTTTTGCGATAAAATATTTCAACATCTTTTCTGTAACTGTGTAATCGGAAATCACACCTTCCCGAAGCGGCCGCACCGCTACAATATGTCCCGGCGTCCGTCCCAGCATATGCCGGGCTTCGCTGCCGACCGCCAAAATCTTATTGGTATTTTTATCAAAGGCAACGACCGAAGGTTCTCTTAAAACAACCCCTTTCCCACTGATGTATACGATCACATTGGCCGTTCCCAAATCAATTCCCAAATCTGAATTAAACATTTTTACCTCTCTTTGCCACAGCGCCCCCTGCCAGAGCCGCTTTCGTCCTTCCTTTTATCCTGCTGTCAAATCTTACCCTTGGGACTATTCCTCTCCTGGAATTCTAACTTTCACCTTTTTCAAATGCCAAATTTCCTGAGCATATTCTTCAATCGTTCTGTCCGAAGAAAACTTGCCGGCGTTCGCCGTATTGATTAAGGTTTTCTTCGCCCATTCACCAGCGTTGCGGAACTCCTTATCCACTCTGGCCTGCGCTTCAATATAGCTGGGCAAATCTCTTAAAATAAAGTATTGATCTGCTGGTTCGCCACCGCCGTTAAGGAGCGAGTCATAAATTTCCCGGAACAGCTCCGGATTTTCCGGCGAATAGAAGCCATTAATCAGCTGCATAACCACCCGTCTGATTTCCTGATTGGAATTATAAATCTCCCACGGGTCATAGCTGCCCTCATGCTGCAAACGAATAACTTCATCACTGCTCATACCGAAAATAAAGGCATTGTCCGCTCCGGCTTCTTCAACAATCTCAATATTAGCTCCGTCCATAGTACCCAGCGTTACCGCACCGTTAAGCATAAACTTCATGTTGCCGGTACCGGATGCTTCCTTAGATGCCGTTGAAATCTGCTCCGACACATCGGCCGCCGCAAAAATGATTTCCGCGTTGGACACATTATAGTTTTCAATAAAAACAACTTTCAGCTTGTTGTTGATGCTCGGGTCATTATTAATCACATCGCCGATGCTGTTAATCAGTTTTATAATCTTCTTGGCCCGATGATAGCCCGGCGCCGCTTTTGCACCCATAATAAAGGTACGCGGCATAATATCCAGATGCGGATTATCGCGCAGGCAGTTATACAAATGCATAATATACAGCGCCAGCATCAGCTGTCTCTTGTACTCGTGCAGACGCTTAACCTGAACATCAAAAATAGAGCGGGGATCAACCTCAACATTATTATGCTCTTTAATATATTTGGCCAATCTTTCCTTGTTTTCGTATTTAATCCGGCTAAATTCCTTGAGCGCCTGTTCGTCCCCCACATAATCCATCAGCTTTTTTAAATGCGGCAAGTCCATGACCCAACCACCGCCGATCTTGTCGGTGATCCATTCGGCCAGCTTCGGGTTGCCGTGCAGCAGGAAACGTCTTTGCGTAATGCCGTTGGTCTTGTTGTTAAACTTTTCCGGATACATGGCATAAAAATCTTTGAGTGCCTCGTTTTTCAAAATCTCGGTATGGAGTCTGGCCACGCCGTTGACCGAATAACTGCCGACAATAGCCAAATGCGCCATCTTAACCTGACCGTCCGCAACGATTGCCATTCTTCTAAGCAGCTGGCCGTCATCACCGAACTTATCAATCACCTGCGCACAGAAGCGGCGGTTAATTTCTTCCACAATCTGATAAATCCGCGGCAGCAGGCGGCTAAAAATCTCAATCGGCCATTTCTCAAGCGCTTCGCTCATAATGGTATGGTTGGTATAAGCGCAGCACTGGGTAACAATCGCCCAGGCCTCTGCCCATTCCAAGCCCTCTTCATCAACCAAAATCCGCATCAGTTCCGGCACAGCTAATGACGGGTGAGTATCGTTGATATGGAAGGTTACCTTGCTTGGCAGCAACTTAAAATCACTATGCCGTTTCTTAAACTTATTGACCGCTGTCTGCAAGGTTGCGGAAATAAAGAAATACTGCTGTTTCAGGCGCAACTCTTTGCCCTGAACATGGTTGTCATTCGGGTAAAGGACTTCAACAATCGTTCTGGCCAAGTTTTGCGCTTCTCTGGCCTTATTGTATTCACCCCGGTCAAACATTTCCAAATCAAAGCTGTGTACCGCTTCGGCATCCCACAGCCGGAGCGTATTAATCGTACTGTTGTTGTAACCGACAATCGGCACGTCATAGGGAATGGCCATGACTGACTGATAGTTTTCCTGAACAAACTTTTCCTTGCCGTTTTCCTGTTTGGCCATGCGGACATTGCCGCCGAACTTGACTTCAACACCGTACTCCGGTCGGCGAATTTCAAAGGGATTCCCGTTCTTCAGCCATTCGTCCGGTTTTTCTACCTGATAGCCATCAATAATTTTCTGCTCAAAAATACCGTAGCGATAACGGATACCGCAGCCATAAGCCGGATATTCCAAGCTAGCCAGCGAGTCCAAAAAGCAGGCAGCTAAACGCCCCAAGCCGCCATTACCAAGACCCGCATCCGGTTCTTGGTCTTCCAGCACATTCAAATCAAAGCCCAACTCATCCAAAACCTCGCGCACGACCTTGTCGCAGCACAGATTGATGATATTGTTGCCCAGTGCCCGTCCCATTAAAAATTCCATTGACATATAGTATACAATTTTAGCGTCTTCTGCCTCATATGTTCTGTGGGTCGCAATCCATTCGTCTACAATAATGTCCCTGACCGAATAAGCCACTGCCTGAAACAGCTGCTGCTCCGTCACATCGTCGATTGTCGTTCTGAAAAGGTTCTTGATATTCTCGAATATTGCCTGTTTAAAACTTTCCTTAGTTACGGTTAATCGATCCATTCTTTTCCTCCGTAAGAATCTTATCAATATATTCTAAGCACAGTATATCACAACGCTCCAAAAATTAGCAAGCATAATTTCAACTTTCCTATGTTCTTCCGGGCAGTCTTTTTAAGGCAGGCTGCCCGCCCGGACAGAAGTGCGTAGCACTTCAATCCGGTCTTGTTGTGGTTTTAAAAAATTCTTAATGCCTGCCTTATTTTTCACGAGGATTTTTTTGACATTCCAGTAGTTTAACTTCCCTGCTTTCGGCTATTTATCTCTTGGCACGAAACCATCTAAATTTTTAGAGGGCAAAGCAACCAAGCTAACTCCGGCTTGCAAATTACACGGATGGCAAAACACGCTTTCACTGCCATCCCTAAACTCGCCCCGGATTTCATCCCGGCCTTGAATCAGGAGTTCTTCCTCTTTTCGTCCCGCCTCTCGCCACGCCGCTAAAACGGACGGCAAATGCCGGGTATTTGTTGCCAGCCCCTGCGCCGAAAAGGCGGTCAGCATCGCCACATCGCCTATGCTGTCGCCCATCACCAACAGCGGCTCCCGGCCATGTTTCGGCAAAAGGCAGCGGCGAATCGCCTCCGTCTTACCTGCTTTAATCGGCATCGGCACTCCCGCTTTTATGCGCGCAGCTATTTTCCCGCTGTCATCCATATCGACCGCCAACGCCAGCACATTTTCCGGCGGAATCCCGTACCGGGCGGCATGAACCTGAACAACCGCTTCATGTGAAGCGCTGCACACATAAACGTCAATCCCATTCTCCATGCACTTATGAAAAAACTCGGCCTGCTCTGGCACAAAACGCAGCCCCACATAATAAGCCGCTGTCAGCGTCTGCCCGTCTGCCGTATAACGATAGACCCGGCGCTCCGGCTCAATCTGCTGCTCCCGGGCAATGCTTTCTTCCGTCAGACGCTTTACTTCCGCTATGGTATAGCCTGCGAACAAATAAACAATCCGGCAGCACTCAGCAACATACCCAAACGGATATTTATAAAGGCAAGCCATCGCCTGCACAAAAGCCGCATGTGCTGAACTTTTTTGTACCGCCGCCAGCGGCTCACTGCCGCCCAGTCCTTCGCAGCGGCTGTACAGTTCTCGGTAAAACCCGGCGATATCACGGCGCAGTTCTTCCGTTGCCGCTTTCTGTGCCGGGGTCAGCTCCATAGCAATCACCTCAGCCAAGCGCTCTGGTGTCAGACGATAACATAAGTTTTCCGCCTGATACAGAAACAGACTTTGCTGCGAGTCAAAAATAATGGCGGTATTGTCCCAATCCGTCACAATATAAGGTTTACCGTACTGTTCCGTTTGCCGGTTCTGATTCTTTTCTATTAAATTTTCAAACGCACGGCGCACGGCCGGTGCATAATTCGGTGCAGTTAAAATCGACATTTTTTCTTCGTTCCATCCCTTAAAATCACCCATTATTTTCCGGGGCAATGAATTTCGGCAATTTCTTCAATGGTATCATGAAGCTGACGAACCATCGGAGAATCAACCGCTTTGTAATACACTTCTTTGCCGTCACGGCGGACAGATGCCAGCCCGGCTGTCTTTAAAATACGAAGATGATGCGATACCGCCGGCGATGACATGGAAACCAGCGCCGCAATATCAATTACACATTCTTCCGTATGGCAAAGCAGCCAGAAGATACGAAGACGCGTCGGGTCCCCAAGATGCTTCATTGCATCTGCTACCGCAGAAATCGTCTTTTCATCAGGTATCTTTTCAAGAATCGCCCTATTTTCTTCCTCAGAATGATGCTGGTGAGGTAATTTTATTTCTTTCATTATAAATACTCCTGCGTTTAAGATTGATTGCTCAGCTTTCCCTATCCAAAGCTCCCCTTTTTATGCAGGCACATGACCTGCCTTTGGCAAAGATAGGAAACTGAGTTAATAGCTTGATTATACATCAAATGTTATCGGTGTCAAATACTTTGTTACCGTTCCGGCAAGCAGGTATTAACGGATAATCCAAACATAAAGTTTGCTTTTATAGGAAATATCAATACATCGCCGCCTGCACTCATAATTTGCTGAAAGCGAATTACGACCATCTATCTCAAAACTGCATGACCTCTGTATCATCAAATTTTAAAAATGATATTGACAATTATTACAATGTAGGTTAATATATAGATAACGATTAAATGATTGCTTAATTGTAAAATGCAACCGCACCGAAAGGAGAATTTATCATGAAAAAAAGTTATAAAATTGACGTTGACTGCGCCGCCTGCGCTGACAAGATGGAATTAGCCGCTAAGAAAACAGCTGGTGTTAAGGACGCAGCCGTAAACTTTATGACCTTGAAAATGAAAGTCGAGTTTGAAGACGGCGTAAATGAAATGGAAGTCATGAAAAATGTCAGAAACAACTGCAAAAAAGTAGAAGCTGACTGCGAAGTTTTTTATGAATAACTCAGCTTTCTCATGTTCGACAGCCCAGTCTTTTTAGGCAGGTTGCCCGCCCGGGCAGAAATGCGGAGCATTTCGACCAGGGTAGGTCGCCCACCCGGGCAGAAACGCAGAGCATTTCGACTATGGGCAGACTGGGGCAAAAGTGCACAGCACTTCAATCAGGGGAAAGTTGAGTAAATCATCATAAGGGGTGAACCATCGTGAATAAAAAACAAAAGAAAAATCAGATTCGGATTATCATTACGGCTGGCCTAATGCTTATCCTGCATTTTGTACCGGCGCAAGGACTGATAAAGTTCGGCCTGTATCTGATTCCGTATCTGCTGATTGGATATGACATCTTAATTAAGGCCGGGAAAGGCATCGTCAATCGGCAGCCCTTTGATGAAAGCTTGCTGATGGCAATTGCCACCGTCGGCGCAATTGTTCTTGCTCTTTACCGGAGCGGCGACTATGTAGAAGCGATTGCCGTTATGCTTTTTTATCAGGTGGGAGAATGGTTTCAGAGCTATGCGGTCGGCAAAAGCCGCAAGAGCATTTCCGATTTGATGGATATTGCGCCAGATTATGCTAATATCGAGAGTGCAGGCGGGGCAATCGCACAGGTTGATCCAGATGAGGTGGCAATCGGTTCTGTCATTGTCATTAAGCCCGGTGAAAAAGTACCGCTGGACGGCATCGTACTATCAGGGCGTTCCTCCCTAAACACAGCCGCACTGACCGGTGAATCTCTCCCCAGAGATGTGGAAAAAGGCTCTGAGGTTCTTTCCGGCAGCATCAATTTAAACGGACTGCTCAAGGTCAGGACAACCAAAGGGTTCGGCGAATCAACTGCCTCTAAGATTCTGGAACTGATTGAGGATGCCAGTTCCCGCAAGTCCAAGTCGGAAGATTTCATTACCAAGTTTGCCCGAGTTTACACGCCGATTGTCGTGTATGCCGCCGCCGCGCTCGCCACTTTCCCGCCGATAGTCCTGACACTAACTGGCGGTCGGCCGCTGTGGGGCGAATGGCTTTACCGGGCACTTACCTTTCTGATTATCAGCTGTCCCTGCGCATTGGTCGTTTCCATCCCGCTGTCCTTTTTTGCCGGACTTGGCGGTGCCAGCAAACAGGGCATTTTAGTTAAAGGTTCCAATTATATGGAAACACTGTCGGAGGTCAGAACCATTGTTTTTGATAAAACCGGCACTCTGACAAAGGGGATATTCCGTGTTACCGTCATCCACCCCGAGATCATTGATCAAGAAAAACTGCTCCATTTAGCCGCTCATGTGGAACGTTTTTCAACTCATCCGATTGCCCAATCCCTGCGGGATGCCTATCCGAATGAGCAAGACAGCTGCATCGTAGAAAATGTAGAGGAAATTGCCGGACACGGCATCCGGGCGACAGTCAACGGCGATACGGTCTGTGTCGGCAACTCCAAAATGATGGATTCCATCGGTGCGACATGGAAGCCCTGCGACCATATCGGCACAACCATTCATGTGGCTATCAACGGCACCTATGTCGGCCATATTGTGATTGCCGATGCCCTCAAAGAACACAGCCAAACCGCTATCAAAGAACTGAAAAAGCATGGTGTGCGCAAAACCGTTATGCTGACCGGTGATGCCAAAGATGTGGCCGCGGGTGTCGGTCAGCAGTTAGGTGTTGATGAAATCCACAGTGAACTTTTGCCGCAGGATAAGGTCAGCAAGGTGGAAACACTGCTTGCGGATAGAAAAGACAAAAAAGAAAGGCTGGCTTTTGTTGGTGACGGAATAAATGATGCACCAGTTCTGTCCCGGGCTGATATCGGCATTGCCATGGGCGGCGTAGGCAGTGATGCCGCCATTGAAGCGGCAGATGTTGTCCTGATGGATGATGACCCTTATAAAATCCCCATGGCCATCCGCATCTCTAAAAAATGCCTCCGCATCGTCAAAGAAAATATTTGGCTCGCTATCAGTGTCAAGAGTCTGGTTCTGATTTTGGGCGCTCTCGGATTCGCCAACATGTGGGCCGCCGTTTTCGCCGATGTCGGTGTAACCATCCTCGCCATTCTGAACGCAACCCGAAGTATGTATGTCAACTTCCGGCAACCGCAAAACGAATAACATTACTATTAAAACTAAAAAAGGCAGGTTGCCCGCCCGGGCAGAAAGCGAAGCTTTCGATCAGGGCAGGTTGCCCGCCCGGGCACATGCGTGAATGACAGCAAAAAAGCACGCTTTGCCGAAAGGCTGTGCGTGCTTTTGCTTTATTCTTTTTCTTACATTTCTTACATCATACCCATGCCGCCGCCAGGCATTCCGCCCATCGGAGCAGCTTCCGGTTCTTTGATATCAGCCACAATTGCTTCGGTCGTCAGCAAGGTAGAAGCCACAGAATTGGCGTTTTGCAGCGCCGACCGGGTTACCTTGGTCGGGTCGATGATGCCGTTTTTCACCATATCGACATACTCTTCGGTCAAAGCATTAAAACCAATCCCCGGTTTTTCTTCCTTGACTTTATTGACCACTACCGAACCTTCTAATCCGGCGTTGGAAACAATCTGCCGCAACGGCTCTTCCAAAGCCTTCGCTACAATCTGAGCACCGGTTCTCTCATCGCCGTCCAGTTCCGAAACCAACTTGGCCAGTGCCTTAGAAGCTGCTACATAAGCCGAACCGCCGCCAGCGACGATACCTTCTTCCACTGCCGCCCGGGTTGCTGCCAAAGCATCTTCCATCCGCAGTTTTTTCTCCTGCATTTCGGTTTCAGTGGCTGCACCGACCTTAATTACAGCTACGCCACCGGCCAGTTTCGCCAATCTTTCCTGCAATTTTTCCGTATCAAACTCGGAAGTGGTTTCTTCAATCTGGGTTTTAATTTGAGCCACTCTGGCACTAATCTTAGCCGAATCGCCAGCCCCGTCAATGATAATGGTATTTTCCTTTTCCACCTTAACCGACTTCGCCTGA
The DNA here is from genome assembly GCA_963545585.1 of uncultured Lachnospiraceae bacterium. Lineage (GTDB taxonomy): Bacteria > Bacillota > Clostridia > Lachnospirales > Vallitaleaceae > W11650. The sequence goes on along the minus strand of CAUUKX010000024.1, from coordinate 4,659 downwards.
CCCAGCATATTCAGTTTCGCATCCTTCAGCTCGCGGCCAAGCTCACTGGAAATCACTTCGCCGCCGGTCAGAATGGCAATATCTTCCAGCATTGCCTTTCTCCGGTCGCCAAAGCCCGGCGCTTTCACCGCTACGACATTGAAAGTACCCCGCAGCTTATTGACAATCAAGGTAGCTAATGCTTCGCCTTCAACATCCTCGGCAATAATCAAAAGCTTCGCGCCGGTCTGCACTACTTCTTCCAATACCGGCAGGATTTCCTGAATGTTGCTGATTTTCTTATCGGTAATCAGGATATAAGGATTATCCAGTTCCGCGACCATCTTGTCCATATTGGTAGCCATGTAGGAAGATAAGTAACCCCGGTCAAACTGCATTCCTTCGACTACTTCCAAAGTGGTTTCCATAGTCTTGGATTCTTCAATCGTGATAACGCCGTCCTTGGATGCCTTTTCCATCGCATCGGCAATCATGCTGCCGACTTCCTTATCACCGGCCGAAATAGCGGCGACCTCGGCGATTTGTGCCTTGCCCTCCAGTTCGCGGCTCATACCTTGGATTTCTTCCACCGCTAACTTAGTGGCCTTATTCATGCCATTTCTTAAAATAATCGGATTTGCACCGGCAGCTACATTTTTCAGGCCTTCCCGAATCATAGCCTGCGCCAGCACCGTTGCCGTGGTTGTACCATCACCGGCTACATCGTTGGTCTTGGTGGCTACTTCCTTAACCAGTTGTGCGCCCAGATTCTCAAAGGAATCTTCCAATTCAATCTCCTTGGCAATCGTAACGCCGTCATTGGTAATCAGCGGCGTGCCGAATTTTTTGTCCAAAACTACATTTCTGCCCTTAGGGCCAAGCGTTACCTTAACGGTATCGGCTAATTTATTAACACCGGCTTCCAGCGCTGTTCTTGCTTCTGCTCCAAACTTAATTTCCTTTGCCATTTTGCTTTCCTCCTGCTTTTATGTGATTCCATTTTCCCGGACTTATCGTCTTTTTTCCGGCAGGCAGCCGGGTCATGCGGGAAAAGTAAATATGTTGTCCTCTGCTTTCCAAAGCTTTGGGCCTGTTTTACTTTAAAGGCTTAGCCTTCCACAATCGCCAAAATATCGGACTGCCGGACAATCTTTAATTCCTCGCCTTTAATCTTGACATCCGTTCCGGCATATTTGGAATAAATAACCCGATCATTGACTTTCACTTCCATTTTTACTTCCTTGCCGTCAACGATTCCGCCGGGGCCGACTGCCAAAACAATCGCTTCCTGCGGTTTTTCTTTGGCATCGCCTGTTAAAATAATACCAGATGCCGTTGTTTCTTCGGCTTCAACTTGCTTTAATACAACTCTGTCTGTAAGTGGCTTTAAATTCATGATAACTCCTCCTAAGCTTTTTTGTTAGCACTCATTCTGGTCGAGTGCTAAGTGTCTTTAGTTTATATAAAATCACTGAAATTGGCAAGTTCAAAAAACGTTAAAAAATATATGAAATCTCTCTTTTTCTTTATTTTTCTCTCTTTTTCTTTATTTTTCTCTGTTTTTTAAGTTTTTCATGGTTTTATGTTTTCTTTATTTATTTTCTGTTTCTCTAATGAGCCGCTTTTTTCCACTTTTCCCATTACAACCCGCCGCTGCCTCTAACTGAAAAAACAAGTTTTTTATTCCACATCTTTTCTTTCAGCGCCTAAAATCTCTTTTAAGTCCATTACTCTTTCTTTTATTCTTTTATTTTCAATCGTGTTAAATTCACGTTTGGTTACACATTCCCGCAGCCATTTTTCGCTTTCTTCCAAATTGCCAATCCGGTAAAATAACAACATTTCCAAATAAGCCAAGGTTAAAGCATTCATTCCCCGAATCGGAAATTCTTCACTGATATATGCCTTGGCAAAACTTTCAGCCGCTTCTTTATAGTATTTCAGGGTTTCTTCCCCCAAATCCACTTTCTCGTTTGGTTTTACTTCCTCGCTCTCGACCGTTTTTTTATAAAACCAAGCGCTGTGCAGCATAAAATATCCCCATTCCGAAGCTTTTAGGTTCATCACTTGCCCAGAAATCTGTGCTAATTTATAGCGTTCTTCCGCTTGTTCACGGGTTAAAACAAGTGGATAATGTCTGGTTTGAAATTTGGGCAAAATCTTCTCCCGCAGGGATTTTCTCTGCATTTCACTAACTTCTTCATACCGATCTGTCAGCATGCTGTAACCGCAGTTAAAACAAACCGTTACGTCATAGCCAAACGGAAAAATATCCGACACATAATGCGGCCGTAAATCTGGTTCCACATACTCCACCCGCAGTCTCGTATAACGAGGATAGCTGTCAAGAAAGGTACGCTTGCAAACAGGACAGGTCATTTGTTTGCGATACAGCCATTCCGGCAGTTTTTCTTCGTTTTCCTTATAGCGTACTTCAATTACTTTCATTTTCTTCTTCCTTTCCAATCCAATTTTTCCTGCCGAAACATTTCTCATTTTCATGCAGGCGTGCAACCCGACCTAATTTTCTGGGGCTAACCCATTGAAATAGGTGCATGGGAAAGTTGAGTTTTTAATTTGTGCTTATTCTTCCGTTTGTCTCTTTCAGCAAGTGAAAAGCCGCTGCCTCATAGCCTGAAACAAACGGCCCTTGTTATTTTCTTAACTTTTCTTTGTCTGGAACTTTCGGTACAGATGCTATCTGCCCTAATCGAAGTGCTGCGCACTTCTGCCCGGGCGGGTGTCTGCCTAAAAAAGACGGTTCTATTTTTGCAGAATATGAGAAAGCCCCTTATTTATAAGATGATTTTAAAGAAACCGCTTCATTTAATACAATCTTTTTCTCGGTGCTGTCCTTGGGATCAACATTATAGTAGCCCAAGCGAATCAGCTGCATCTTATCTTCTTTTTTCAACTGCTTAATATACGGCTCCATCTTGGCATGCGGGAAAACGGTCAGCGAATTTTCATTGATTTTCGGCTCGCCTTCCTCGGTTGTTTCAAATAAGTAACCGTACTGCCGGATTTCCACCTCCACGCCCTCCGTCGTTGAAACCCAATGAATCGTACCACGCGGTTTTCGGCCTTCAAAGCCGCTCCCGCTTTTGGTTTCCGGATCATAGGTGCAGCGCAGTTCAGCAATATTGCCGGCTTCATCACGCACCACTTCATTACAGCGAATAAAATAAGCATACATCAGCCGAACCTCATCGCCTTTGACCAAGCGCTTGTATTTCTTATTGGGCGCTTCTTCCATAAAGTCCTCGGCTTCAATATAAAGTTCACCAGTAAACGGAACTTTTCTTTGCCCCAGCGCTTCATTTTCCAAATTATTCGGCGCATCCAGCCATTCCACCCGTCCCTTTTCCCAGTTGGTAATCACTACCTTAATCGGGTCAAGCACCGCCATCAGACGCGGTGTTTTTAACTTCAAATCTTCCCGCAGAGCATGCTCCAGCATGGAAATATCAACCAAGCTCTTACTTTTAGCAAGCCCGGTCATTTCAAAAAAGCTGTACAGGGATTCTTTGGTATAGCCCCGGCGGCGCAGACCCTTAATCGTCGCCAGCCGCGGATCGTCCCAGCCGTCAATGATGCCTGCCTCCACCAAAGGCCGAATCCGGCGCTTGCCCAGAACCGTGTTGGTCAGTGCCAGCTCTGCGAACTCAATTTGCTGGGGCGCATTCGGCCACTCCAACTGCTCTAAGAACCAGTTGTAAATCGGCCGATGATCCTCAAACTCCAAGCCGCACAGGGAATGGGTAACTCCCTCAACCGCATCCTCAATCGGATGGGCAAAGTCATACAACGGATAAATCTTCCATTTATCACCGGTAGCATAATGATCCTTGTGCAAGATCCGGTAAATTGCCGGGTCGCGCATATTCATATTGGGTGAAGCCATGTCAACTTTGGCCCGCAGCACTTTCGCTCCGTCCGGGAACTCGCCCTGACGCATTCTTTCAAATAATTCTAAATTTTCCTCAATCGAGCGGCCGCGGCAGGGACTGTTTTTACCGGGTTCGGTCAATGTACCCCGGTATTCCTTAATCTGCTCCGGCGAAAGGTCGTCCACATAGGCCACGCCTTTTTTAATCAAGCGCAAAGCCGCTTCATACAGCGCATCAAAATACGAGGATGCCTTGTATTCCCGGTCGCCGTAATCCGCTCCCAACCAGTGCAGGTCTTCTTTGATGCTTTCGACATATTCCATCTTTTCCTTGGAAGGATCTGTATCGTCAAAGCGCAGATTAAACTTGCCGTTATACTTTTTCGCCATATTATAATTGGTGATAATCGCTTTGCAGTGGCCAATATGCAAAAATCCATTCGGTTCCGGCGGGAAACGCGTAACCACCTCTTTCACCTTGCCGCTTGCCAAATCAGCGTCAATAATATGCTCTATAAAGTTTTTGGATTCTTCCATTTGCTTAAACCTCCCAGCTTGTTTTACAGTTCAGGCAAGCAGGTATTGATACTTGATACACTGGGAAAGCTTGCTTTCACTGGAAGTATCAAGTATTCATATCGGATTATCGCCCAGATAAGCCGATATGAAGGAGTGATACGGTCGGAAAGCTTGCTTTCCGGTCGTATCAAGTATTAATACCTATTTGCTTAACGCCCACACTCATAATTCGCTTTCAGCGAATTATGAGTGGTTTGCCTGAACCATTTATA
>CAUUKX010000023.1:0-23892 GCA_963545585.1 uncultured Lachnospiraceae bacterium | reverse complement strand
GGCTTCAACAGGATAGTTGGACTTGTTTTGTTGTCAAAAAACGGGGAAACTCAAAGGGATGGTTCTTGAGTTTCCATGTAAAATTGGATATATGATATCACTTGCGAGGCACTTCCTTATAAAAAGAAGTTTACTTTTAAAAGATTTACGGTATTGCTGAAATTAATCTTGACAAAACGAGATTACAAGTGTAAACTAAAAATGAGATTACAAGTGTAGTCAATGGAGGTGTTGGCATGAAGAATATACGCATTGCGGAGGCGGAGTTGCCGATTATGAAGCTTTTATGGGAGCAGGGAGAGCTTACTTCGACCGAGATTTTATCGGGTTTATCTGGAAATAAGAGCACCTTAAAGACTTTTTTAAAAAGACTGGTTGAAAAAGGTGCTGTGGAAACGGAGGAAATTAAGACCAGAACGTTTCGCTATCGGGCGGCGGTAACACAGGAAGAATATATCAATCAGGAACGGAAAGGCTTTTTGGATAGAGTGTTTGACGGCTCGGCTCGAAATATGCTTCTGAATTTTGTCAAAGAGGAAAAACTTACTCGTAAGGACATCAAGGATTTACTGGATTTGATAGAGAAGGAGGGATAGTATGAATGTATGGCTTGAAGAAGTCAATCGTTTGGCATTTGAGATTGCGCCGATTTTTTATAAACTGGTGTGGATGTCGCTGACGGCAGTGATGATTGGTTTTGTTGTACTGCTTGTCCGATATTTCGGTGAAAAGCGGATTTCGCCACTTTGGAAATATCTTTTGTGGGGAGTGATGCTCTTTGCCTTGCTGGTACCATATCGTTTTCCAAGCCCTATTAGTCTGATGCCGATTTCCATTGAGCAGGAAGTATCGTATCGGCAGAGTTATGATCAGGCAAAGCTGGAATGGAAACTGGCAAGCCAAGAGGCGGCAGTGGAGCAGAACCATGCACAGATAAAGGAATTGGGACAAAAAGAAAGCAGGCTTTTTCTGACTTCTTTGGCGGTGGACGTGGTTTTGCCATGGGCTTGGATTTTGGGAATGATTCTTTTAGCGCTTTCTTTGGCAGTTGGAAGGTGGCGCTTTTTATATCAAGTCAAGAAAAGCAGTCGGTTTTTATCGCCGGATTCCAGAGAAGGTTCCATCCTTTTAGAGGCAAAAAAGAAGCTGAAAATTATCCGTGAAGTAGAAGTCTTGGTGCAAAACCATTTGCAGTCGCCGGCTTTGTTGGCTGGACGGAAGCCTTTGATTCTGCTGCCGGAATATGCAATTAATTTAAGTGGAGAAAGCCTGTTTTATATTTTAATGCATGAGTTGGCGCATTGGAAACGAAAAGACCATTGGCTGAATTATCTTTTGCTTTGCTTGCAGGTGATTTACTGGTTTAATCCTTTGGTTTGGCTGCTGTTTTTTGCAATTCGCAATGATATGGAAGTTTTAAATGATGAATATGTCCTGAAAGAAATCGGCTGGGAACATCAGAAATACTATTCCTATTCTTTGGTAGAAGTGCTGGCGCATGCCAACCGCATTTCCGGTGTGCCGAAACTTCTTTGCATGGTCGATGGCAAGAAGAATGTGGAAAGGAGAATACAGATAATGAAACAAGAAGGATATTTTCAAAAAAATAAGAAATCCATTACTATTATGGGGGGGATTATCATACTGGTTTTGGCAATTCTTTTCCTGACGCAAATACCAGCAGATAGAGAGAGTATGAAATGGGCCAAAAGTTTAAAAAAGGAAGAAATTGAAAAGATTGAATTACTGGTAGAGCCAAGCTCTGAAAAAGAGCAATATCGACTGTTTGCACAAGAGGAATGGCAAGAAATCATAGATTTCATCCGTCAAAGCCGGGGGAAATATCTGGAAAATCCGGAACCGCTTGCCGGACAGACAATTATCTTATTTATAACTGCCAAAGACGGGAAAATCCACCATGTCAGCAATTTAGGAACGGAATGGGTAATTGATGGTGACCACTATTCCGGAAACCCAAATTGGCTTAAAAAATGGAAATACAAAGAGGGCAATGCGCCGCTGCCAAAACATTTTCACTATGGTAAGGCAATTTCTGCCTTTAAAGGACTGGAACTTTATCTGTGGAAAGAAGATGGCAAAACCTACTATAATCTTTTATCCGGTACGAATCGAAAAAAAACGGAGCAAGAAATGTATAATCCGGAAACTGCTGAAACCAATTTGGGAGAAATAGCAAAGATTATCAGCAGGCAGGAAGATGGCTTGCATATTTGGCTCTGTCCTGACAGTCGTGAAGAAGCTCTTAACTTGACAGAAAAGGGATTTAGTGAGTTTGAAATGGAAAACATAGCCATGCATCTAAGAGAGTCATTGCCAAAACATTCGACTTTAGAAGTGGTGATGCCGGAAAAAGCAGGAGAAAAGATAATGCTGGATGTTCCGGCAGAAGTGGAAAAAGCAGCGGAATATCCTTTGGATAGAATTGTGTTCCGTTTTTTCAAGGAAACAGGCAAAAGAAAATTGACCACAGAGGAAGTAGAGGAAGTAAAGACAGCCTTTGAACAGTTATTGCAGCATTCGACTAAGGAAGGAGAAATGTTTGTCAATCCGATTTGCCATTTCTTTAATAGTTACTATGATACTCCGGAGGAAATGGATTTATGGGAATTTACTTGGTATTTACCGGGAGAGGAGCTTTTGTCCGGCAATGAGGCGGATGAAAAAGAGTTTGCTGAATTGAAAGAGGCAGCAGGCGGTATTTTTAATAATCGAGAATTAAAAGATACCATTTCGCCGGTGCGGAGATTGCCCAAATCCTTTGTAGATAATATGCTGACACGCTATATGGGAATTGTCAGTGAAGATATTACTAAGCGCGGCGAAACGCTTTATCTGGGAGAGCCGTATGACAGCTTTTATGTTTATTCCAGTGATTTTGGAGTTGGATTCTTTGAATGCAGCGGCGGAGAAATCAATGGGGATGAATTAAAGCTTTACAGTGACAATGCCGTTTTGACATTAAAAAGAGAGGCGGATCGCTATTTGATTGTATCACATCAAAGAAAAGAAAAATAAGATGTAATATTTTTAAACTTTTACAAAAAACCTTGACAAGCGGTTTCCTTTTTATTATAATAACTGTACTATACGATATAGAACAGCTATAACGGATAGTTCGGATAATACAAAAAGGATAATGCCGAGTCAGAAAGAAGGAGTGAGCGAAGATGATTCAGGTTGATTTACGAAGCCGGACGCCGCTGTATTTGCAGATTGTGCAAAATATTAAAACCAATATCATCAGCGGTGATTTGCAGGCGGATGAAAAATTGCCGTCGGTCCGCGAGCTGTCGGCGGAACTGGTGATCAATCCCAATACGATTCAAAAGGCGTTTCGGATGCTGGAGCAGGAAGGATTTTTATACAGTCTGCCGGGCAAGGGCAATTATGTCATGGAGCTGAAGACCGCTAAAGTGAAGGAGCAGCAGGAGAGGGTGCTGAAAGAGATTGCCGCCGCAGTGGAAAAAGCCTATCGGCTGGGGCTGCGTCGGGAGGAGATTTGCAGCTACTTGGATCGGGCGGAGAAGGAGGAAAACAATGATTGAAGTAATGGACGTAACCAAAAAATACGGAGATTTTACTGCGCTGTCGGGAGTAAACCTGTCAATTAAAAAAGGCTCGGTCTATGGTCTGGTCGGCGCAAACGGTTCGGGTAAGACCACTTTGATAAAGACGATTATGGGCGTTTTCCGGCAGGAACAGGGTGCGATTAAAATGCAGGAACAGGATATTTATGACAATCCGGAGATGAAAAGAAAAATCTTTTATGTGCCGGATGATTTGTTTTTCTTTTCCATGTATTCGCCGAAACGGATGGCTAAGTTTTACGCCGGTATTTATCCGGATTTTGACTGGGAAAGATATCATAAAGTCCGGCAGGTACTAAAGCTGGATGAAAATAAACGAATCAATCAGTTTTCCAAGGGCATGAAAAAACAAACAGCGCTGTGGCTGGGGATTTGCGTCCGGCCGGAAGTGATGATTTTAGACGAACCGGTTGACGGGCTGGATCCGGTGATGCGCCGCCAAATCTGGTCGCTGCTGATGCAAGACGTCAGCAGTCGGGAGATGACGGTATTGGTGTCTTCGCATAATTTACGGGAACTGGAGGATATTTGTGATACCGTTGGTATTCTGCATAAGGGAAAAGTTTTGCTGGAGCGGGAATTGGACGATTTAAAGGGCGATATCCATAAGGTTCAGATGGCTTTTGTCTCCGAGCAAACCGAGATTGATCCGGCGGCGCTGCCTTTTAAGGTGATGAAAAGCAGTCATACCGGCCGGGTCTATTCCTTTGTGGCGCGTGGCAGAGAGGAAGAAATTGAAAAAGCCTTTGCCGCCTATCAGCCGATGTTTATTGACTTTATTCCGCTTAGTCTGGAAGAAATATTTATTTATGAGATCGGAGGAGAGGGCTATGAAATCCAAAATATCCTTTTGTAAAAAAGCGTTGATCCAAAATAATATCAAGATGTATGGCGTGATTTCCTTACTGTGGACAATTTATTTGTTTTTGCGATATCCGCTACTGTTTTTGCAGGATAAGGAGTGGATAAGCGAAGTTTTCACGCTGAATGAGGAAATTTTTATCTTTTTAGTGCCGGCGGCATTAGGGGTGGTTTTTTATCACTTTTTAAAAACGGACAACGGCATAGCCTTTTATTTGAGCTTGCCGATGACTAAGACGCAAATTTATTTCAGTCAATTTGTTTCCGGTCTGATTTTATATTTAGTTCCGCTGGTGTTTAATATCCTGCTGTCGCTGGCGATTGGTGTGCTTCGCTTTCGGGAGGAAAAGCAACTTTTTAACGTGATTCTGAGCTGGGGGATAGCGATGATTTTGCTGTCGCTGGCGAATTACTGCATTAGTATTGCTATGGGGATGATTACCGGCTCGGTGATTTGGCATATTTTATTTGTGATTATTTTTTATGTCCTGCCGGTGTATTTTGCCGGAGCAGTGGATTACTTTGGGGAACGTCTGTTGTATGGTTTTGCCGGCAACAGTTCCCTTGCCCGTTTTTTTCAGAAACTGAACTTAATCGGCAAGATATTTTCCCTGAATCGGCATGACATCATTTCGGCGGACTTTTTGCTTTTTATCGGTATTTATGCGGCTGTGGCTTTTATTCTGGCCTTTTTGCTGTACCGTTATAAAAAAATGGAAAATAATCGGGACTGGATTGGTTTTGGCTTTTTAAAAATCATTTTTATCATGGGCTTTACCTTATGTGCGGTCATTTTGATGACAGTGGTACTGACCGGAATTATCGGCCTTCGCAGCGAGCCTTTCTATTTTTACCTCGGGGCGGCGCTGGGGGCGATATTGGGTTATATTGTGGCGGCGATGATTGCTTGGAAGACCATTTATCTGAAAAAAGCGTGGTGGGGAACTTTACTGTCTTTGGCGATTACGCTGGCGATCATTGGGCTGATTGATGCGGATTTGTTCGGCTATGAGCGGAGAGTTCCGGCGCCGGAGGAAGTAGTCAGTGTGAGTGTAAGCGCTCACTTTTCGGGAACAGTGAAAGAAGCTGCCATTGACCGGTTAATCCGTATGAACAGCTATGACCGGAGTTATGAGTTTACGGAAAGCGCCAATATTGCTTTGGTGGAAAAGATTCATCGCTTTGCGCTCGAAAACCGGGGAGGCAGATACCGGACAGGCAAAAGTGAAGATAGCTTATTTTTCCGCATCCGTTATTTTTTGAAGAACGGCGAGATGGTGAAAAGAGAGTATATTATCGCAGGTGAGACTGCCGGCGAGGACTGGAAAGAGTTGAGCGTGAGCATGGAAGCGCTGAAGCAGACCTATCCGGTGCTGAATGAAGAAGCGATGACCGATGTCATTGGGATGCGGGTCGGTACGGAAGCCTCCAGAGTCGAGGAGAGTTTTAGCGGGGAACAAATGCGGGAACTTTTAACGGTGATTCGGCAGGAGATTATAACGGCAGCCAAGTCGCCTGAAAAACTCGATATTCGGGGTCACGGCTGGGAGGAAGTACAGGTTTTGGAGCAAATCCCAATCAGGATTGCTTTTGTCCGGGAGCGTAAGCCCAAACAGAGGGACGAGCGGCTTTTGGATGTGGGAGACAAGCCTGCTGCCACAGAAGAGGAAAAGGAAGAAGAAGACATTGTTTTTTACGGCAATGCGCCGCAGCTGCGCCGCTGGTTAGCGGAAAACTGCCTTAAATACCGGGAAATGACTGATGTCGAAGCCTTGGTGGAAACAGCGGAAGTTTATAGATTACTGGGCAAAGAGGCTTATGCTCAATATCATTGGGGAGACAATTTGGAGAAATATCAGCCGGAAAAAATAGCAACGCTGACGAATTCGGCTGAGATTATGCCATATTTAAAAACGGCCGGAATTTATCTGAATTACCGGTCGGAGGAAACCGTGATTTTGCTGCGGCTTCGTTTAAAGGACGGTGTTTCCTATTTGCGGGCAATGACCGAAGAAGACTATGCAGCGGTGCGGCGTGGAGAAGTATAAATAAGAGCGGTTAGGTCAAAATTGAGTTTGGCTCTTTTCAATTTTGGGATTTTGCGGTATGATAAAATTAGTATCCTTATTAGCAAGATAGATTAGGGTATCGTTTTACGGAAAGGAGTATATCATGCCGTTTCAAATCATCCGCAATGATATTACGAAAATGAAAGTTGATGCAATTGTTAATGCCGCCAATCCCATGCCCGGGTACGGTGCCGGGGTTGATACGGCGGTTTATCAGGCCGCTGGCGAAAAAGAACTGCTGGCCAAAAGACAGGAGATTGGCACTATTAAGCCGGGCACATCCGCCATTACTCCCGGATATGGACTGCCGGCTAAATATATCATTCATACCGCCGGGGCAGTTTGGCAAGGGGGAAATGCAGGTGAGGAAGAAATTATCCGCAGCTGCTATAAAAGCGCATTTCAACTGGCGGCGGAACATGAAATAAAGAGTCTGGCCATTCCTTTATTAGCATCTGGACACTATGGGTTTCCCAAGGGAATTGCTTTAAGAATTGCGCTGTCAGAGATTGAACGCTGTCTGGCGGGGCATGATATGGAGATTTTTCTGGTCGTCTTTGACCGCAAGGCTTTTTCTCTGTCTGCGGAATTATATGGCGATATGGACGCTTATATTAATGATAATTACGCCGCCGAACAGGAAGTAGAAGAGTCTGGCAGGCATCTTTCAGAACGGCAGAATCATCTGACCCCGCCATTGCCGGCGGCGGGCAGGATTTTTCGGGAGCTTACTGGCGGCATGGCGAAAGCGGTCAGAGATAGGCAAGCCAGCCGGGAAAACCCTAAATTAGGTAAAGGGAATAATGAGGTCATGGCTGAGCTTGTTGCAGCGGAGCCTGCCTGTAAGGCTCCGGCGGCAAGAAGTCTTGACGATGTGGTTAAGAATCTGGATAAAACCTTTATGGAACTGGTATTTTCTTTTGCCGATGCCAAAGGTATGAGTGATGTGGAAGTCCAGAAAAAAGCCAATTTGGACCGTAAGGCTTTTTCTAAGTTAAAGTGCGGCACCACCAAAAATCCAAGCAAAGCCACAGCCTTGGCACTGGCGATTGCTTTGCGGCTTAATTTGGACGACACCCGAGATTTGCTGTCAAGGGCGGGGCTGGCGTTATCGCCATGCAGCAGGCAGGATGTCATTGTGCAGTATTTTATTGAAAAAGAGGCATACGATATTTATGAAATCAATGTGGCACTGTTTGAGCATGGTGAGCCGCTTTTGGGGACGCAGGCTTCCTAAAGCGTTAATAGAATTATCTGGCAGCAAGTGTCATTGTCATATCAAGGGGTTTCGTGCAGGCGAGACACGCATAATTTGCCGAAATGTCGAGCATAAACACCTGCTTGCTCTCATTTTTTAATAGTTCAGGCAAGCCATTCGCAATTTGCTAAAAGCAAATTGCTCATGAGGATAATTATTTATGGTGCTGCTTGGGAAAGCTTGCTTTCACAGACAGCACCATAAATGATTATTCGCTTGCCTGAACTGGGGGCAATATGTCGCCTGACAAGAGACCGAATATTTGCTCATAAGTTTATAATAATCTCAGAAGCTAACAAAACCGCAGCTTATGTTGCAACCAGTTTACGGAGGGATTTATTATGAGAGAAAATTTAACGGAACTTGTATTTATTCTGGATAGGAGCGGATCAATGAGCGGCTTGGAGTCGGATACAATTGGCGGTTTTAATTCGCTGATTGGGAAACAGCAAAAGGAAGCGGGAGAAGCGATTGTTTCAACGGTTTTATTTGATGATACCTGCGATGTCATTCATGACCGGATAAAGATTGGCGATGTGCCGAAACTAACCGAAAAAGAATACTATGTCAGGGGATGTACGGCGTTATTGGATGCGGTTGGTGGAGCGATTCATCATATCGGCAATATTCATAAATATGCCAGAGAAGAAGACCGGCCGGGTAAGACATTGTTTGTTATTACGACCGACGGGCTGGAAAATGCCAGCACCAAATACAGTATAGGCAAGGTTAAGAAAATGATTGAGCGTCAGAAAAAGAAACATAACTGGGAATTCCTTTTTTTAGGAGCGAATATTGATGCGATTAAAGCAGCCGAGGGTATGGGCATTGACCGGGACCGGGCGGCTAATTTCCACAGTGATTCTAAAGGAACGGCACTTAATTATCAAGTATTAGAAAAAGCGGTATCCTGTGCCAGACGCTGCCCTTCCGCTCAAATCGGCTCCGTTTTTGCCGAAGGAGTGTGGAAAGAGGAAATTGACCAAGATTTTAAGGCCAGAGGATAAGCGTGCCAAACTAAAATATTTTCCTTGACGAAATGCCTAAAAAAGAGTAGACTGTTTTAAGTTAGTATTAACTAACTGCCCTTTTTCATGCTGAAACTGTGTGTTTCTGCGCGAACGGCTAATTAGCCTAAAAAGATGGTTCTGTCGAATCTGGGAAAGGGAAGAGAGTAATTGGAAATTTGTGCTGTCAACAAAGGATGTCGAGGAACTTTATGAAAGTGAAAGCAATAAAAATAAATCCGTCACTGGTTTTATTTTTTAATATTCTGATACCGACACTGTTTATATTTATGGCGGCTTTTCCGCTTAATTACATTCTGATGGCGTTTGCCTCGCTGGTGTTGCTGCTGGCAGGCAAGGTTAAAAGGACACTAATATTTATGGCGATATATGCGGCAGAGGCGGCTGGCTGTATTGTTTTCATGGATATTATTCCGGTAGGCTATGTGCTTGTGTTTTTAAGCGTATTGATGCAGTTTTTGCCGTGTTTGATGATGGCGACTATTCTATTTAGGGATTATACTACGGCCGAGTTGCTGTCAACGCTGGAAAAGTTGCCGCTGCCAAGAAGTTTAGTGGTAGCAGTGATTATCACGCTGCGCTATATACCGACTTTTAAGCGGGAGTTTGGCTATATAAAGGAGTCGATGCGGCTAAGAGGGATTGCATTTACTTGGAGACGGCCGGTAGAGAGTTTTCAATACTTCGTGGTGCCGCAGCTTTTCCGGTGCGCCGCCTTGGCGGAGGAAGTAACTTCGGCCGGACTGGTCAAAGGAATCGACGCTGATATTAAAAGAACTTCTTATTACGAACAGAAGTTTAGAATAAGTGATGCTTTGCTGCTGATGGTACTAATAATTGGGATTGTGTGGGCAGGATTATGGACGAGATGATAAGGGCTGAAAATCTGGATTTTTGGTATGAACAGTCAAAAGACGGCATAAAGGATGTAGATTTTTCCATTAAAGGCAGCGAGGTTATTTTGCTGGCTGGGGACAGCGGCAGCGGCAAATCTACTTTGCTCAAATGCCTTAACGGTCTGATTCCGGAAACGATAGAGGGCAGGTTAAACGGAGCACTGTATTTTGAAGATAAAAAATATAGTGAACTTAAAATGTTTGAACTGAACCAAAAGATAGGATCGGTTTTTCAGAATCCGAGAAGCCAGTTCTTTACGACCAATTCCACGGCGGAATTGGTTTTTCCGATGGAAAATTATGGATTGAAAAAAGAGGTTATGGACGAAAGACTGACCGCTTTGACGGAAAAGTTCGGGCTTCATTCGCTTTTGAATCGAAATATTTTTGAAATATCCAGCGGAGAAAGACAACTCTTAGCACTGGCTTCTGCCATGACACTCAATCAAAAGGTGGTCATTTTTGATGAGCCGTCAGCCAATCTGGACTATGGAAATGCGCTCAAATTGGGAAAGATTATCGCAGAAATGAGAGAGGCCGGACTTACTGTGATAGTGGACGATCATCGGTTCTATTATTTGAAAGGGCTGATTGATCGGGTTTTTCTAATGGAAAACGGCAGATTAAGATGCTTTCCAAGCGAAATGGAATTTAAACAAAGTGAATATGACACCAGAAGCTTTGCGCTGTTTGAACTGGATGTACCTGCACCGGAGAGCGCCCCGATTGGCGAGAAGGTGGCCTGCCTTGAGAATGTCAGCTATAAGAATATTTTAAAAGATATCAACATAGAGCTTCAAAAAGGGGAAGTCAGCGTCTTAGTCGGGAACAATGGAGCCGGAAAAACGACGATAGCCAAACTCTTATGCCGGAGTTTAAAGCCGGATAAGGGCGAGATTAGGGCAGATGAACTGCCGTTTTATATCATGCAGGATCCGGATTTTCAGTTGTTCGGCACTTCGGTTTTCAATGAGCTGGCGCTGGTCACCAATGATAAAACCGCGATTGAAGATACTCTTAAATACTTGGGGCTGTATGATTACCGGCATAAACATCCTTTTGATTTAAGCGGCGGACAAAAACAGCGGCTCCAGATCGGTATGGCTGTGCTTTGCCAGAAGCCGGTGATTGTTTTTGACGAGCCGACCAGCGGATTGGATATTGCTTCGATGAAAAAGGTAGCAGCGGAAATCACAAGATTAAAAGAAAACACTGCGATTTTGGTGATATCCCATGATTATGAATTTATCAGAAATGTGGCTAATCGGATTATGTACCTTAAAGCCGGAAAAATTGAGAAAGACTTTGCGCTGAAAGAGGATACTTTGTCGGAGCTGAACGGGATATTTGAAAATATGGCAGCAGTATTATAAAGCAGAAATGCATATTATGGCCTATCAGGCAAGACTTTATAATTTATCGACACCGAAGCAGCGCCCCAATAGGAATGTATGCAGGTATGGCGAAAACGGCAGGGCATTCATGTTGCAATATAAAACTTAAACTAATTTTGGAGGACAAGATGAAAACTAATTTTAAAATGAAAGATGTGGTAACTATTTCACTGCTGACATCATTGTATATGGTGTTCTATATGATAGCAATGGCCGTAATTACGCCGCTTGGCCCGTTTGGTCACGCCATCAGTCCGGGAGCTTGTGGGCTACTTGCTGGTGCGGTGATTATTTTCCTTTCCAGAAAAGTAGGCAAGATGTGGCAGTTTACGCTGATGACAGGTATTTTGATGGTAACATTTTGGTTGTTGGGCGGCGGATATCTTCCGTGGGTAATCAGTTCGCTGGTCATGGCGGCGGTTGCTGACTTTATTGCATCCAGAGATGGCAAAACTGTCAAGATATGGAAACTGGCGCTGGCATCCGGTTTTATGCATGTAGGGCAGGCTTGGGGGTCGATTGTTCCCTCTTGGTTTTTCATGGAGCAGTACAAGGCGCACTGGATTGGCCGAGCCGGAATGACAGCGGAAATGATGGAGGAGCACATTAAATTCACCCAAGGGATTATGGGTGTGCTGGCGACATTTATTACTTTCGTGCTGGCGTTAGCAGGGGTGTATCTGGGGTATATTATATTGAAAAAGCATTTGAAAGAGGGAGAGAAGAACTAATCGCCCAACTTTCCCGGCAGAATACAACAGAAAAATAAATTGCTTATGCACTTGTCCGTGTTTTTCGGGCGGGTGCATTTTTTAAGTTCTTTGTCAAATATGGTCAAAATTACAAATGCCCTGCCTGAGCGGCAGCACTTTTGAATTTCAGGTAAGGAAGAAAAATTATCAAATATCTTGACGCAATTTTAAAAATATGTTAATATACCAGTGGTATATACCACTGGTATATTAATGTGGAGGAAAATATGAGTATATCGGAAACACAGCGGAAAATATTGGAAATTGGCAAAAAAGAGTTCTTAGCCAAGGGGTTTAAAGACGCTTCGCTTAGAAAAATCGTGGCGGAGGCGGGTTTTACCAAAGGCGCTTTTTACGGCTATTACCCGGATAAGGCGGCTCTGTTTGAAGCGCTGGTATCAGAGGCGGCAGACGGATTGGTAAAAATGTTCAAGGATGCGCAGGCGGCGCATTTTGATTTAGTGCCGGCGAATAAAACGGCGGAAAGCAGGGAGTTGTCAACCGAGTATTTGCGGTATTTTGTTAATTATGTTTATGACCATTTTGCGGAGTTTAAACTGGTCATTTGCAGCGCAGAAGGTACGAAATACGCGAATTATATCCATGAGTTGGTAGAACTGGATGTGGAGCGCACCGAGAGGTATTATCAAATTCTGCGCGAGAAAGGGAAAATCAAGGGGCAGGTTAGCCATGAACTGCATCATATGATTACCAGTGCCTATTTTACCGGGGTATTTGAGATGGTTGTCCATGATATGACCAGAAAGCAGGCATTGGAATATATAGAAGAACTGGCGATTTTCTTTAATTCTGGCTGGGACGGACTTTTAAGGCTTTTATAGCCTTAAAAAATTTAGAAGCGGGTTAGCTAAGACTAACATGATGACACAAGGAGAAAGAATTATGACAAGCAAAAAGACCGATTCCTTACAAACCAAAGATTTTATTTCCATCGGCATTTTTTCGCTGATTTATTTTGTGATTGCCTTTACCATCGGCGGCGCTGCGCAAATGACGCCGGTTACCTTTCCGTTTATGCCGATGATTGTGGCCCTCTTTACCGGCAGTATTTTTATGCTGTATACCGCCAAAATCCCGAAACGGGGCGCAATCAGCGTTTTGGGGATTTTATCAGGCATTTTATTATTTGTGACCGGAATGTTTTGGATGATGTCGGTGTTTTTCATTTTATTTGGTTTTATCGCCGATGCGATTGTATCGACCGGCGGTTTTCGGTCTTTTAAGAAAAATTTGACAGCTTATTGCATTTTTGCGTTGGGGCCGATGGGGGCTTATGTGCCGATGGCGCTAATGCCGGAGCAATTTGATAAGTTTATGCGTAAAAAAGGTGATTTTTCGTCTTTTGCCGCAGTAATCAGCTCAATCGGTGCCAATCGGTGGGTAATTCCGGCCATGCTGCTCGGAACGATTATCTGCGCAGTTATTGGCGGCATAATCGGCAAAAAACTGTTGAAGAAACATTTTGAAAAGGCAGGAATTGTATAAATGCGGCTGGATCCAAGAACTAAATTACTAATTCTCGCTCTGACCAGCATATCGGTCTTTTTGAATGAAAGTATTTGGATTGAGTGCGGCTTTGTGCTGATTCCTTTCTTATTGCTTTTGCAAGCCGAAAAAGCTGGGACTGCTCTTAAAAGCGGCGCGTTTTTTGTTATCTTGCTGATGATACAGTTATGGGCGGTACCGGCACTTCCGGCAGCGGCCGGCGGTATTGTCTATATGTTTGCGGTATATATCCGCAAGCTGATTCCCTGCTTTCTGCTCAGCTCTTTTTTAATTCAGACGACCAAGGTCAGCACTTTTCTGGCGGCGATTAGTCGGCTGCCCTTACCGAAGGGCTTTACGATTGCTTTAGCCATTACGCTTCGCTATTTCCCGACCATGACCGAGGAATGGGGATTTATCAAGGATGCGATGTCGCTGCGAGGGATATCGGTTTCGCCTTTGGGTTTGCTGTTTCATCCATTGCAAACGATGGAATATGTATATGTGCCGATGCTGGTATCAGCCTCAAAAATATCGGATGAGATAACCATGGCGGCGGTTACCAGAGGAATTGATCATGCCGGAAAGCGAAGCTGTCTGGAAAATGTCCGGTTTTCTGTCCGGGATGGAATATTGCTTGTTATTTACACCGGCATTATTATTTTGCTGATTATTTTTAACTTTATGATATAAGCGGCAAAAGCATGAAAATCCAATGCGGAGCTTCGCGGTAAAAAGATTTATTAATTTCGTTTTGTAAAGGAAGGTATTTTTCTTTGATTACTTTAAATAATGTTTTCTTTGCCTATAAGGGTACAGAAGAAAATAGTCTGCGTGATGTCTCACTTCATATTCCCCGCGGGCAGTGCGTGCTTTTATGCGGCCCGTCCGGCTGTGGCAAAACAACTTTGACCCGGCTGCTAAATGGTCTGATTCCGGATTTTTTTGACGGCGACTTTACAGGAGAAGCGGAAGTGAAGGGGATAAATATCGCGAAAGCGGATATTTTGCAGCTTTCCGAAGTGGTCGGCACGGTGTTCCAAAACCCCAGAACCCAGTTTTTTAATACCGACGCCGACAGTGAAATTGTTTTTGGACTGGAAAACCGAGGGCTGCCGACGGAGCAATTGGCCAGCCGGCTGGAACAGGTGACGGAAGATTTAGGGCTGCGAGATTTGCGGGGGCGCAGTATTTTTGAACTTTCCGGCGGGGAAAAACAGAAGATTGCCTTTGCCTCGGTGTACGCGGCCGGGCCCGAAGTATTTGTTCTGGATGAACCGTCCTCCAATCTGGATTATCAATCCATCAAGGAACTAAAAAGACTGATTCAAAAGATAAAAACGCAGGGCAAAACCATTGTCATTGCGGAACACCGAATCTGGTATTTAATGGATATTGCCGACCGGGTGATTCTGATGGGAAACGGACAGATTACGGGAGATATGAATATTTCGGAGTTTAATCAGCTTGCGCAAATCAGGCAGAGGAAGCTGCGCTGCCGAAACCTGTCGGAAGTTAAAGCAGAGGCGGCCGGTGCGGCTATGGGAAAGTATCGTTTTGAAGTGACCGGACTGAGTGTAAAGCTTGGACATAAAACGGTTTTGCGGAATATTTCATTTAAGGCGGCCGGCGGAGAAATCATCGCCATCACCGGAGAAAACGGCGCCGGCAAGACGACATTAGCCCGCGTTCTGTGCGGTCTTGAACAAGAAGAAACCGGCCAAATCGCCTTTGACGGCCGGACTTTGTCGGGAAAAGCACGTCGGGAAAAGTCCTATCTGGTAATGCAGGATGTGGGGCATCAGCTTTTTACCGACAGCGTGGACGCCGAGTGTCGGCTGGGGATAAAGAAGGACAAAGAGCCTTTTATTGACCGGACTTTAGCGGCACTTTCGCTGGCGGCACTGAAAGACCGGCATCCGCTGTCCCTCTCCGGCGGTCAAAAACAAAGGCTGGCGGTGGCGGTCAGCCTGCTGTGCGGCAAGGAGGTGCTGATTTTTGACGAACCGACCAGCGGTCTTGACCTTAGCAGCATGGAAGAAGTCGGCAACTTGATTAAAAAACTGGCGGCGGATCACAAAATCATCTTGATTATGACTCATGATATTGAGTTTATCAAGACCATTTGCTCACGAGTCTTGATTTTATCGCAGGGAGAAATGGCAGGCGAACTGGGCGGGGAAGAAAAAGACGAGTTGGAGAAATATCTGAAATAGAGGAAAATAGAGGGAAATAGAGGAAAACAGAGACAGCAAGCGGACTCCAAGGAGCTGTCTGTTTTGGCACGGGCGTGTACTTGGCCTAAAAGGCGGTTCTGACGCAATAGGAAAATGTGAGTAAAAAAGAGCAAACATAAAGAGGGAATGTGCTTCCAAGGGAGAAAAAAATGAAAACATCGGAAAACAACACGAGAAAAAGTTCTGCCCGGTATCTGCTTGAATTTGCGAAGCCTTGCCAAAAACTGCTGGTCAGTTCGGTCATTTTGGCGGTATTGGGAGCGGCGGCGGGGATTATCCCGTATCTGGCCGTTTCCAGAGGCATCATTTGGATTTGCGCGGGCGATTACAGGATGCCGGACATTCTTTTAATGGCTTTGGCTGCGCTGACAGGCTATCTGGGGCAGCTAATTTTATCCACGCTTTCGACGATCCGGTCGCATCGGGCGGCCTTTCTTGTGCTGAAAAATATCCGGACGCGGCTGACAGCCAAGCTTGCGCGCGTGCCGATGGGCTTTATCCTGGATACGCCCTCCGGAAAGTTTAAAACCATGCTGGTCGATACAATCGAAAAGCTGGAACTGCCGCTGGCTCATATGCTCCCGGAGTTGACAGCGAATCTCCTGATTCCGGTTTTGATGCTGATTTATTTCTTTTACCTTGACTGGCGATTAGCGTTGACAGCGCTGGCTACTTTTCCGCTGGGATTGCTTTGCTATATGGGCATGATGAAGGATTATGAGAAACGATATGCCAAAGTTTCGACAGCCGGTAAAAATATGGACGCGGCCATTGTCGAATATATCAGCGGCATTGAGGTGATTAAAGCGTTTAATCAAAGCAGCAGCTCATACCGGAAATATACGGATGCTGTCCGGGAAAACGAAGCATCTAAAGCCGAGTGGTTTAAACAAACAAACCCGTATTATGCGGCAGGAATTGCCGTGGCGCCGTCAAGCCTTTTGGGCGTATTGCCGCTGGGCAGCTGGTTTTTTATAAACGGAAGTATCTCGGCTGGCAGTTTTATCGCCTGTATTATTTTATCGCTCGGACTGATTGCGCCGCTGATTCAGGCGCTGCGCTACACCGACAGCTTTGCCATGGTGGACTCGACCATCAAGGAGATTGCCGGCCTTTTGGAAGCGGAGGAAATCCGGCGGCCGCAGGAAGAAGCGGAGCTGGTCGGCAATGAAATTGAGTTTTCCCATGTTTCCTTTGCTTACGGGGTGACGGAAGTGCTGCATGATATCTCTTTCCAGACGGTTACTGACGGGATTACCGCCTTGGTTGGGCCATCCGGTTCAGGCAAGTCCACGGTCGCCCGCCTGATTGCCTCGTTTTGGGAAGCGAGCGCCGGGACTGTCCGAATCGGCGGGCAGGACGCGCGCAATATTCCGCTGGCGCAAGTGATGAAGCAGATTGCCTATGTTTCGCAGGATAATTATTTATTTCATTTATCGATCAAAGAAAATATCCGGCTGGGCAGGCCGAACGCCACGGACGAGGAGGTCAAGCGGGCGGCTGAAAAGGCAAGCTGCCATGATTTTATTGCTGCTCTGCCAAATGGTTATGATACGATGGCAGGCGATGGCGGAAACGGCCTTTCCGGCGGAGAAAAACAGCGGATTGCCATAGCTAGGGCTATTTTAAAGGACAGCCCGATTATTGTGCTGGATGAGGCCACCGCCTTTACCGATCCGGAAAATGAGGCGGTTATTCAGCGCTCGATTGGCGAACTGGTATCCGGCAAGACGCTGATTGTCATTGCTCACCGGCTTTCCACCATTACTATGGCCGATAAAATCATCGTCATGAATCACGGCCGAATTGAGGCCGAGGGTGTTCACGAGGATTTGCTGGAGAGCTGTGCGCTTTACCGGACGCTCTGGAATGCGCATATCAGCGCCAGTGACAGAAAGGAGACGGCGTATGCTAAAAATGTTTAAACGGCTGTTAGCTTTTTCGGGACAGGAAAGCAAAAGGCTGGTTTTATCTTTTGTGTTTCATATGTGCCATTCCTTTTTTGAAATGCTCCCGATTATGGCGATTTTGACGGTTCTGTCGGCGATATTGGGAGCGGCGGCCGGTCGGCCGATGTCCAATCGGGTAATAGGAAGTTCATTGGCAATTATGCTGCTTAGTATTATAGGAAAAATCTTTTTTATCAATTTGTCTGCCGTCAAAAGAACCCTGGGCAGCTTTGCCATGTGCAGCAACTGGCGAATAGAACTTGGTGAAAAATTAAAGCGGGCGCCGATGGGCTATTTCAGCGCGCACCGTTTAGGTAATATTACGGCGGCGGTGACAACCACGCTCGGTGATTTGGAAACCAGTGCGGTAACCATAATGGAGTCAGTTGCCGGCGGATTCATCCATGCTTTTATTATTGGGATATGGCTTTTGACGTATGAATGGAGAATCGGTCTGCTGATGATAGCGGGACTGCTTATTTCCTTTCTGATTTACGCTCAAACTCAGGCGGCGGGAGAAAAATATTCCCCCAAGCGGCAAGCGGCGCAGGCGCAGCTGGTCGCTGGAATTTTGGAATATATTCAGGGCATGGCAGTGGTTAAGGCCTTTGGATTGGGAGCAAGAGCGGGCAAAGCGGTCGATATTGCCATCGCAGAAAGTGCGGAGGCCAATATTGTTTTGGAAAAAGTTTTCTCCTCTTTGGCGGCGGCGTTTCAAACCGTATTTAAGTTAATCCGAGCGCTGATTCTGATAGCAGCGCCATATCTTTTGCTGCATGGAGAAATTACCGCCGAAAAATGCCTGCTGCTTATGGTTGCCAGTTTTATGATTTATTCGACGGTGGAGTTGGCCGGCAGTACGGCGGCGGTTGCCAGGGTAGTGGATGCTTCTCTTGACCGGCTGGAGAAAATATCGAATATGCCGCTTTTGGATGAAAGCGGTCAGGAACAGAGCCCGGATAATTATGATATTAGCGTTCAAAGTGTATCGTTTGCTTATGACCAAAAAGAAGTGCTGCAAGACGTCAGCTTTTTCATACCGCAGGGTACGAGCTGCGCACTGGTCGGTGCTTCCGGCTCGGGCAAGACTACTTTATGCAGCCTGATTGCCCGGTTTTGGGATGTCAGCCGGGGTGAAATCTTACTGGGCGGCATAAATGTCAAGGATTATACCTGCGACAGCCTTTTAAGTAACTTTTCCATTGTTTTTCAGCAGGTGTATTTATTTGAAGATACGATTGAAAATAATATCCGCTTCGGAAAGCCCGATGCCACGGAAGCAGAAGTAATCGCAGCCGCCCAAAAGGCCTGCTGCCATGATTTTATCACTGCGCTGCCCGATGGTTATCAGACGAAAATAGGCGAAAACGGGGCGACTTTGTCTGGCGGCGAAAAGCAGCGAATTTCCATTGCCAGGGCAATCTTAAAGGACGCACCGGTAGTAATCTTAGATGAAGCGACCGCCAGCGTTGATCCGGAAAATGAGCAGGAATTGCAGACGGCAATTGCGGAACTGACGCAAAATAAAACTTTGCTGATGATTGCTCACCGGCTCAATACAGTGCGCCGGGCGGATCAGATTCTGGTGCTGGAAAATGGGCGGATCACGCAGCGGGGAACGCACAGCGAGCTGATGCAGCAGGAAGGAATGTATAAGCGCTTTGTCGATATCCGGGAAGAAGCCATTGGCTGGAAGGTGGGTGAATAAAATGACATATAAGAAGTTTTATCAGGGAAAGCTGCCGCCGCGCTTATTGGCTCGGATTGATGCGGAGCATAAAGCCAAAATGAGTTTACTGGTTCAAAAAACGGAGCAGGGGAACTGGCTCAAAGAGCAGAGGAAACGGCAAAAAAGCAGTATTTTGCCCAATATTGCCCTATATCAGATTTTTCTGGAGAACGGCATACCGCCAGAAAAGGCGAAAGCGCTGGTCAGGGCATATTCGTTTTATAAGGCTGAAAAGTTTCATGGCATTTTGGAAACATTGTTTTATTTGCCCGGCTTTTTCCGGCTGTTCCGTTTTGTTATGCGAATGGGAATGAAAGGGCGGGAAATTTGGATCAGCAAACTTCGGACGGATAATACCGCCGAGTATTCCATGGATGTTTTAAAATGCCTGTGGGCGGATACTTGCACGGCGTTTGGCTGTCCGGAAATTTGCGAGATATTTTGCCTGTGCGACTTCATTGTATTTGGAAATATAAAGCAAATGCAGTTCGAGCGAAGCCAGACCTTGGGCATGGGCGGCGGCAAGTGTGATTTTTGCTTTCGGGCTAAAACTTCCAAACACCCATGACGAAGAATTGATAGCGAAATGTGTGATTACAGGCTAAATATGAATGAAAATTATACGGAGGGTATTTGCGATGGATGTGCGAAATAAATTATTGACGGAAAAACCTTGGAAACTGATGATCGGTTTGAGTATTCCGGCGATTTTAGGGCAATTTATTGTAGGGCTGTATGCTTTTGTTGACTCGATTTACGTGGGGCAAATGGTCGGCACGGATGCGATGAGCGCAGTGTCGGCTGCCTCGCCGTTTGTGCTGGTTAATAATGCGATTGCCGTATTGGTGGGGATTGGTTCCGGTTCGGTACTTTCCCGGGCGATTGGCCATAAGGATCAAAAAACGGTCGATAAGATTATGGGCAATCTGGCATTTTTGGTGATTTTATTGTCGACGGTCGTGATGGTGATGGGGATTTTATTTGCACCGGCCTTGTTGAAATTATCTGGTGCGCAGGGAGCGGTTCTTGAAATGGGCGTTTCTTATCTGAGAACCGTATATTTAGGCTCTGTTTTTGTGAACTTTATGCAGGGCGCCAATATGGTTATTCGGGCAGAAGGACGCATGGGCACGGCAATGGGGATTATGGCGGCGGGAGCTGTTTTAAATATTATTTTAGACCCGGTATTTATTTTGCTGCTGCCTAACCGCGGCCCGCAGGCGGTGGCAATCGCAACGGTACTGTCTCAGCTTGTTCAGGCAGCGGCAACCTTGCTTTATTTTCTGAAAAAGAGTCCGGTAGTGCGTTTTCATGGAGTAAAACCGGCGAAAGAGCTAAACCCGGAAATCTTTTCGGTGGGAGTCAGCGCTATGCTGATGCAGATTATGATGCTTGTTCAAATGACAGTTGTATATAACACAGCGGTGCGATTTGGCGGGAATAGTCAAATTGCTCTGATGGGAGCGGCGCAAAGGGTTATGCAGCTGGCTTTCGTTCCGATTTGGGGAATGAGTCAGGGCATGCAGCCGGCGGTTGGCACTAATTTCGGAGCCAAGGAGTACGCCCGGGTGAAAAAGCTGACCAATGTGTTTATCATTGGTTCTACTTGTTTGGCCGGATTATTCTTCGTTGTTATTGAAGTATTTGCAGCGCAGATTTTGTCGGCTTTTATCACCAATCCCGATATCGTTAAAGCAGGTTTATCCAATTTCAGGCTGATGTACTGTATTTTTCCGACTTATGGACTGCTGATTATGGTAGTTACTTATTTTCAGTCGCTGGGAAAGGCCAAGCAGGCCGGTTTTTTGGTCATCCTTCGTCAACTGGCCCTGGTGATTCCTTTGGTTCTGCTCCTGCCTCGTTTATTAGGGGGAAATGTGCTGGGGGTATGGCTGGCTTTGCCGGTGAATGATATTATCATTCTCTTGGCGGCGTTGCTGCTGCTGGTACGGGAATATAAGGAATTAAAGGGGTTATAAAACTTCCATAAACTGCTTTTGAAATAAGGGGAAATAGCCAAGAGCGGTTGTAAATCCGGGAATATTAGCCACGACATATTGAAGAAATGGAGTTCATGTGCTATAATACTAATTCGCACTGGACTCCTTTTTTGAATGTGTAAAAGAAGTTCATATACAATGGAAAAAATCGGAAAGGCAGAAAATACGGTAAAGATATCCGCTCCCCAAAGGGATGGATAGGAGCGTAGCTGCCAGTTTGAAGCAGTTATGCCCCCAAATTGAAAAAGGCGTAAAAGTGCTTAAATACAAGCCTAAAGTACTGGAAAATAAAGGAGATATATAGAAAAATGAAATTAGGAATCGTAGGCCTCCCCAATGTGGGAAAAAGTACCTTGTTTAATTCTTTGACCAAGGATAAGGCAGAAGCGGCCAATTATCCGTTTTGTACGATTGACCCCAATGTCGGGATTGTTACCGTACCGGATAAGCGGCTACAGGTTTTGACGGAGTTGTATCAGTCGCAAAAAACGACACCGGCGGTGATTGAGTTTGTGGATATTGCCGGTTTAGTCAAAGGCGCCAGCCAAGGTGAAGGGCTGGGGAATAAGTTTTTAAGCCATATTCGCGAGGTTGATGCGGTGGTGCATGTCGTTCGCTGCTTTGAGGATAGCAATATCGTCCATGTCGATGGTTCGATTCAGCCTTTGCGCGATATTGAAACCATTCAGCTGGAGCTGATTTTTTCGGATTTGGAAATCTTGGAGCGCCGGATTGCCAAAACGGCAAAGACAGTGAAAGCTGATAAATCATTACAAGGCGAGATGGACTTTTTATTGCGGATTAAAGAAGTCTTAGAAAGCGGAAAATCCGTTCGGCGGATGACGATGACGGAAGAAGAAGCCGAAATGCTGAAAGACTTCAATCTGCTCAGCGCCAAGCCGACCATTTATGCAGCCAATGTGGCGGAAGAAGATTTGGCGGATGACGGTGCGGCCAATCCTTTTGTGCAGTCGGTCAAGGAACTGGCGGCAGATGAGGGTTCAGAGGCTTCTGTGGTCAGCGCTAAGTTAGAGTCGGAAATCGCTGATTTGGACGAAGCGGAAAAGAAAGAGTTTTTGGAAGAACTGGGATTAAAGGATTCGGGCTTAGATAAATTGATTCATGCTTCTTATTCGCTTCTTGGCCTAATCAGCTATCTGACGGCCGGAGAAAAAGAGGTGCGGGCATGGACGATTACTAAGGGAACCAAGGCTCCCGGAGCGGCCGGTAAGATTCACAGCGATTTTGAAAGAGGTTTTATCAAAGCGGAGATAGTGTCCTATGATGATTTGATTGCCTGTGGGAATTATCAGACGGCCAAGGAAAAGGGACTGGTGCGGCAGGAAGGCAAGGAATATGTGGTCAAGGACGGTGACGTTATTTTGTTCCGGTTTAATGTTTAAGTAATTAAGTACCGGCAGTTTGACAGAGATATTGAAAGCTTTGGGCGGAGATTGCGGATGCTGGCGGGCAACAATATCAGCGAATTTGTCAAGCAAATTACCAGTGAAAAAGAAAGCGGGGAAACCATGAAAATAGACAGCCATATTCATATTACGCCGCCGGATATTATTCGGGATTTTAAGAAAATCGGAGAAAAAGAACCTTATTTCCGGCTGTTATCGGAAACGCCGCATAATCGCTTTGCCACTTATGAGCAAGTCGTCTCCCATTTGCAGGACAATGATTTTGATAAAGGAGTTGTCTTTGGCTTTGGCTTTCAGGATATGGGGCTGTGCCGCTATGTCAATGATTACACAATGGAAGCGGTGCGGCAAAATCCTGACCGCCTGATTGGGTTTATGGTTTTACCAGTGCGCCATCCCGATATGGCTCAGGAAATTCGCCGCTGCTATGAAGGCGGATTAAGGGGCGTGGGGGAGCTTTTTCCCGAGGGTCAAAAAATGGATTTGGCGGCGCTTCACCAGACTCACTTTAAAAATTATTTACAGGAATACCGACTGCCGCTTTTGCTGCATACGAATGAAACTGTGGGACATGTCTATGCCGGCAAAACAAAGGTAACGATGAAGGAAGTGGAAACCTTTCTTTACCACCATCAGGAGTTGCCGATTATTTTGGCGCATTTTGGCGGCGGGCTGCTGTTTTTTGAACTAATGAAAGAAATACGGACGGCGTTTGCAAATGTTTATTATGATACGGCGGCGGCTGTCTTTTTATATGATAAGGCGATTTATCGGGTCATCCGTGAGATTGGCATTTTGGATAAAATTTTATTTGCAACTGATTATCCGCTGCTGCCGATTTCCAGATATCAGGAAAGTCTGGCCGAGTTAAACGATCAGGAACGGGCAAAAGTGCTGGGAACAAATGCAGCCAAGGTTTTGGGCTTATAAAAAATGAATTGCGGGCAGGTGCGTTGCAGTTTAGACATAGCATTAGAAAATAGATATTAATGATGGATTTTGAAGGTAAACTTTCCGGTCGCATCAGCCGTAAAAATCGTCTGGCCTGACCTCAATCAAAATTCTATAAATGGTAAAATAAAGTGTCCGCTTTTGGGAGAGGAAGAATCGTTAAATAGGGAAGAAAAAATAAAAAGAAAAACATAGCTAATCTATGGTATAATTTTGTTGTTCAAAAC
>CAUUKX010000022.1:0-24210 GCA_963545585.1 uncultured Lachnospiraceae bacterium | reverse complement strand
GTAATTTTTTCGCTGTTGCCTTAAAAGTTGTAAGCATGATATTTCCTCCTTTTTTTATCATTTACTCAACTTTCCCATAGTCTTTTTTGACTCTATCCCGCTCGGAGAGCGGATGCCCTGATCGAAAGCTTCGCTTTCTGCCCGGGCGGGCAGTCTGCATGGACTCACTCTCGCAATTTGCTTCGCAAATCGCATTCCGTTCCTGCCCGCCGCCGAAAGGCGTAGCCTTTCTGGAAGCAACGAGCCTAAAAAAGACTGTTCTGTCGAACATGGGAAAGTTGAGTCATTTACTTATTTACTCAACTTTCCCACATTTGTTAGAACAGTTTTTTGCAGATTGCCCGCCCAGACAAAAAGGCACAACACTTCAATCAGGGAAACGTTGAGTTATTCATTTATATTTTAGTATAGTTTGAATTAAAAGTCAATTGATTAATTTTGGCTTTGGTCTGCGGTAAAAAAAGCGGTAAAGTGAAAAAGCAGGGCATCGCTTGTCAATTTTTTTCATGCCCATCTTATTTTTTTGGTAAAAGTTCATAAAAATCATTTAATTCCAGCGGTTTATAAAAATAATAGCCTTGAATCAGGTCGCACCCCGAATCTTTAAGAATCTCAAACTCCTTCTCTGTTTCCACTCCCTCAGCACAAACTTTTTTACCGAACCGATGACAGGCATAGACGATACTGGCAATAAAATTGATATTGTCATCCGAAGCAGCCATTTCATTAATCAGACTCCGGTCAAGCTTAACAACTGCCGCCGGATATTTGATTAAAAAGGCAAGCGAAGCATAACCATCCCCAAAATCATCAATTGCCACTCGAATCCCCAGCTCCCGACAATTTTCCACAAACTGGCGAACCTTAGCCGGTGCTTCATCATAATGTGTTTCTGTCATCTCCAGCACCAGATGTTTCCCGGAAAAATTATATTTTTTCAGAGTTTCTTCCACAAACGGCAAAAACCCGGGATCGATAATCTGATAGTAGCTGGCATTGACTGCCAAATAAAAATCCGGCAAGTAAGCCAATATCCGGTTGCAGGTACGCACCGCCTGCTCTAACACCCATTGACCGACCTTTAAAATCAATCGACTGTTTTCCAACATCGGAATGAATACGGTTGGCGAAACATCCTTGCCCTCATAGCGCCAGCGCAGCAGCACCTCACCGGAAATAACCGTCGTATCTTGCGTGGAAACCACCGGCTGAATGACTACTCGAAAATTTTTAAAACCATCCAATACATCTCTATTCAGCCGCATCATCATCTGCGTTTTTGTTCTTTGCAAATAAATATTATGCTGGGAATGGATTAAATAATCTCTTTCCGGTGTTTTCTTGGCCTGTGTCAACAGTCCGACCATATTTACCAAAATATCCTGAGGCAGATTTTCTTCTCCTTTTTCGCAAATCATGCCAAACGAACATGGGGTTTGTACCATTATATTATTGCTGTGATAGGCATTGTTGATGATTTTTTTCATCTGCCGAATCAATTCCGATACGGAATCAGCACAATTAGGCAAAAGGATAGCAATAAAGCGCATTCCATCTAAGCGGCAAAACATCAGCTGATTATCAAAGCTCTGTGTCAGAATTTTAATTATTTTTTTCAGAAAAAGATTAGCGGCATGCCTTCCTCTTAACTCATTAATCTCAGAAAAATGATTTAGCGAAAAGCCGATAATCGTAACCATTCCCTGATATGCTTGCAATTCTCTGATTTTTTGCAGGGCTGCATACTCCTTGGGCAAATTGGTAATGGAATCAACCATAAAATTTTTCCTATAATGCGAAACTCCACCCGAAAAGAAAAGCGGCTCTGTGCGATCTTCATTCCATTTCAAAATTCCATGACAATGCGCCCAAATATCCTCGCCGTTCTTATCCTTCAGCCGATAGTACAAATCATGAACATCTTTTTCACCCTGCATGATTTGCTCCATATCTTTACGAAATGTTTCCACATCTTTCGGATCGGCAATTCGTTTTTCCCATAGAGTAATCAAGTCAGGAACAATATTACTGGAAAAACCAAACGCATCCCGCATTTCATCGGAAATATAAAATAAGTTGGATCGCAAATCACCGATATAAGGATAATAATCCGACATTGACAAACCTTTAAAAAATACAATCGGATCAAAATAATTATTTTGCAGAAATTGAGCCAACTCTTCACTCCCTGCCCCATCTAACTGCTGCGGTATAAAGCTGACCCCTTTGGAACGTCTCCGATCTCGG
Source organism: uncultured Lachnospiraceae bacterium (assembly GCA_963545585.1). Taxonomy (GTDB): domain Bacteria; phylum Bacillota; class Clostridia; order Lachnospirales; family Vallitaleaceae; genus W11650. The sequence goes on along the minus strand of CAUUKX010000022.1, from coordinate 21,963 downwards.
GGTTTTCCAGTAACCGGATCTATCTGGCTGTAATGCAATGCCTTATCCATATACATACTTTTTTCCGCTTTTAAAAGTAGCTCCAGTAAATTAGTCGCCCCCTCTACCATCCAGGCACTGCCAACCGCTAAATGCTCTTCACTCATGGAAACTAACTCATGAAGTTTTTTAATTGCCGCTTGAAAATCCTTCTCTGTAATATCCATACAAATTACAATAAATTCATCGCCGCCGATTCGATAGATTTTATCTTTCACAAAAATTTCTTTCAGCATTTTATACCAGAAGCTAATCCAATAATCTCCTTGCTGATGTCCATCCATATCATTAATCTTTTTCAACCCGGAAACATCACTATAAACTACACCAACAGAAACATTATTGCGAAATTTATCTAAAAATTCATTGTACGCACGACGATTATAAGCTCCGGTTAATTGATCGTGATAGTTTAAATACCGTAGCTTATCCTTTAAATTGCGCCACTCCATCACTGCCGAAAGAAAACGCCCAATCTCTATCAAAAACGTAGCGATTGACTCTATCTCTTGAGCAGGATTGTCTACCCCAATAAAGCCTATCAATTCTTCCTTGTTCCAAATCGGCGCCGCTGCCAAAGACACAATATTCTGTCTTTCTAAAGCAGCATAAATCTGAGGATGTCTGTCTTTAATCCCCTTAATATCCGGAATGACAACCGGCTGACAGGTCTTAAATATTCCCCACCACCAGCTGAACATTCCCATCGGCTCATTTTGCAGCAAGTCTTTTTGAGGAACAATATTCGGTGCACACCATTCATAGGTATTGCTAACTCTATTATCATCCCCTTTTTCAAAAATATAAGCCCGATGGCAAGAGCATTTTTTCCCTAAAGATATCAATATGCTCTCTATAATCTCCTTCGGCTCGCTGATTGCCGTTACTTCTTTCAAGCACTCCACCAGCTCTTTATCCCCATAATATTCTTTTGTTTTATCCTCTGTGCTCATTTTATTCTTCGCTCCTATTGCAATAGCCCGTTTTTCTTTTGCCTTTTCATACCCCTCCATATGAAATGTTGCTCTCCATTGTTGCCTAATGCGAATATTTCCGCTCGCTATGCCTCTGGAGCTTTTGCTCTCTAAAGGCATAGCAACGAACTAACTATGTTATCAGCCTATCTCCTTTTTGATATAGCGCCCATCCTCCTCAAGCACCTTGTCCCCTGCAATCAGTCCACCTAAACAGCCATACACTCTATTTTGTGCTTCCTCCCCCAGCATATTATAACCGTGGAACTTAAACACTTCCCGGCAAAGATTTTTAAAGTCCAAACTAATCTGCTCTGACAAAATCTCCAAAATAGTGGCTGCAATTTCATCATCGCAAACATAAGGGAACTTACGCCGATCTACCCGGCAGCGCCGGGGAGAAATCCCGGCTTCATACTGCTCCCGGCTTCTCCAGTACGTATTTTGCTCATCATCCAGCAAATAGAACGCTCCGGTCTGTGCCGCTGCCTGTTTTAAAACTTCCGTCAGCTTTGCACCCAACTGATTCATACTCCAAACACTGAGAATCCGGCGGAATAAATCATCTTCCACAATCGGCGCTTCCCATTCGATGATATCGCTCATCAGCCGAACCATCAGCCCAGTCGCCGCTCCGGTGTAAAATGCTTCTTTGGGGTATTGCTCCGGCGCCAGCGGATAAGCCTCATAATAAGTCTGTTCCTTGACCGGCACTTGTTCATATTCAATCGCAAATCTTTCCTCGGAAAATGCCGCTGCACCTGCTTTAACCGGCACAGCCGAAACGCTTGGCTTTGCTTCTACTGCGGCCGCTTTTTCCTGTTCTTTCTCGGCTGCAATCTCCGCCAGCCGCCCCAGAATCATATCCAGCACAGCCGCTTTATTTTTAAACCAGTCCAAAGTCCAAACCGGAATTACTTTCCACTTCAGCCGCCCCAGCATGGTCGGCTGCACAATCGCCCGGTCTCTGACCGTCGGCGTTTCATAATACTGATAGCCGTCCAGCACAAGCGCCGCCATAAACTCCTGCGGCCGGTCTTTATCAACCACACCAATATCAATCCGGTAATTGGAACGGCCGACTTGTTTGACCACAGAAAATCCGGCATTTTCTAATTCCGCCGCAATCGTGTCAATCAGTTCATCTTTTTTCAGGTGAACCGTTTGCACATCAGCTGTCAGCGTATTCTTATTGCGGGCAAACTCCAAAAAGCGCTTTAGACCCGCTACACCCAGCGAATCTGTCCGGGACAGGTCAATTTGCTCGGGCTTTAACACTGCGTAGACAATCATTTCCTCCCGCGAACGGGAAACTACAACATTCAGCCGTTTCCAGCCTTCGCTTTGATTGAGCGGCCCAAAGTTCATCGTAACTTTGCCCTTTTGATCCGGCCCATAGCCCACGGAAAACAGAATCACATCCCGCTCGTCGCCCTGAACGTTCTCCAGATTCTTCACAAAAATTTCCTCACCACAAGCCTCGGCGTATTCCTCTAATTCCGGCTGCGCCGCAAACAGTTCATCTAATTTAACCTGAATCAGCTTTTGCTGCACCGAGCTAAAGGTAACAACGCCCAACGACTGCCGTCGGAGCCGTTCATCCAAAAGCCGCCGCCGGATTTCGGCAATCACCGCTTCTGCTTCGGCCTCATTTTGCTTGGTGCCGCTCCGGTCATAAAAACCATCCACCTGTATTAAGCTGACCTTAGACTCCAAGTCATTGTAGGATGGAAAAGTGTACAACTTATTTTCATAATACTGCGAATTGGAAAACGCAATCAAGCTTTCGTGCTTAGAGCGATAATGCCACTTTAAATGCAGCTCCGGGAAAAGAATAGCCTGACATTCATCCAAAACACTGTCCTGATCGACTTCTTCAAACTCAATGTCTTCCTCGTCAAAATTACCTTTGAAGAAAGAGGTCGGCGGCAGCTGATTGGGGTCGCCCACCACGATCAATTGACTGCCCCTTGCAATCGCTCCCACCGCTTCATGGGTATTGACCTGCGATGCCTCGTCAAAGATGACCAAATCAAACTTGGGAAATGACGGGTCAATATACTGGGCAATGGAAATCGGGCTCATCAGCATACAGGGCGCAAGTCGGCGCAAAACATTCGGCGTCATATCAAAGAGACGTCGAAGCGACAGACCGCGACCGTTGTTTTTAATTGCTTTTTTCAGTACACCCAGTTCCGAACCAGCGTTAATATCGCCAAAAGGCTGCGGAATATTGGCAGTCAGCTTTTCAATTAGCTCCAGCCGGGTCATTTCCGTGACCAGTTTTAATTCCTGCCGGTACTCTGCCAGCAAATATTCAAAATTATGATGATTAAAGGCCGTTAGCTCTTTTTCCCGCTCCAGCGCCTCAATCACACCGTAATACATAAGTGAGCGCAGAGCCGCCGCTTTCAGCTCCTGCGGCCGGATTTCACCATTTTCCATTTTTTGGCTGAAAATGCCGACATCCAGTCTCTCAAGCTCTGTCCGTATCTGCACATAAGCTAACCATTGATCCAGCCGGGCATAAGATGCCAACGCTGCTTCTGCCTCCTGCTTGGCTTCGGTCAAGTCAAAGTTTTCCGCCAGAAAGCTCCCCTGCGCCAGTTCCGCCAGCCGCCGCTGCTTTTCGGCAATTGCGGCTGCCAAAGCCGATAACTCGGCGGCTGCCGGCTTTTTATCTTCCTTATAAAAAAGCCAGCCCTGTTTTTGTACGCTCTCCAGCCATGCCGACAAGCTTAAAGTCCGGTCGCCCCGGTACAGCTGCCTTAGGACTTCTGCTATCCGGCGCGCCGCTGCCACTGCTGTTTCCATTTGCTCCCAGTCCGTTTCTTCTGCCTGCCATAAATTGGCAAAACGCTCGGCCTGCGACGTCATAAAGGAGTTGATTTTTGCCGTCAGCTCGGCATATTCCGATAAAAGCGTCAGTTTCCCCTCTATTTCCGCTTGATTTAAATCTTTTGCCGATGTCCGGTACAGCATCAAGCTTTTCTTAATCTTATTTTGTTCCAGCCATTTGCCTAAAAACCATTTCTGTCCGGCTTGTTTCCAAGCCAGCAAAAGCCCTGCGGCATCCAACTGCAAAACTGCCGGCTGAAACTCTGTCAATAGCATCTGCCGCAGCTCTCTCTGCCTTTTGCCCAAAGCAATCGTTTCTGCCGTCCGGTCATCTACTTCTGGCTGATTCCAGTTTAAAATATCCGGCCACAGCAAAACTTCTGCCGCCGTCATATCGGCAATCAAGGCAATGCAGCCGCTGACCGTCAAAAAGTCGTTCTTATCCGCTAAAATACCGTCCAGCCCATTTTTTTGCTCCGTCAACTGCTGTAAATCTGAAACCAGACTCGTCAAAATCGTCCGCAGTTCTTCTCTTTCCTTAAAGCTCAAGGCAAAGTTCCGAATAAAGCGGAGCGGATTGGCCGGTACGGGCTTCACTTCCGCAAACAGCGGCAAACAGCGCTCTATCGCCTGTTTAATCTGCTGCACCTGCTCTTTTGTTAAGCTGGCGGCCAGCTGTCCAATCGGATAGGTTTCACCTGCTCCCTGCGCTTCATAAAGGGCAATCATTTCATAAATGCTGTACCCATTTTGACCGGTTCGGTGCAGAGCTTCTGTCGTAGCTGCAATCGTATCGCGGAGCTTTGACAAACTTTCCCTCTTTTGCCGGATTTCCTTAATTTCACCATTTTTCTGCCTGTCTAATATCCGACCTAACTTGGCTAAAACTTCACCTTTTTTGGCTTTATTGGAATGAAGCTCCAAAGCAAAGTCGCCCAGTCCGATTTTTTCCAGCCGGGACTGAACCACATTTAAGGCTGCCATTTTCTCGGCCACAAACAACACGGACTTATTGTTATACAATGCCGAGGCAATAATATTGGTAATCGTCTGTGATTTTCCCGTGCCGGGCGGCCCATGCAGCACAAAACTGCTCCCGCCTGCTGCCGAATAAACCGCCACTAACTGCGACGAATCGGCATCCATCAGGACAGCATTATTAAAAAACAAATCGGTTTGGTCAATTTCCTTGCCGTCAATCAACGGCGGCGTAACAAAGTTCATTTTGCCCTGCATCAGGCTCCCGACAATCGGGTTTTCCATCAGTTCCTCGCTTCGGCTGTGAATATCGTTCCACATTACAAACTGATTAAAGGAAAAAAGTGCAATATAGCTGGCATCAATCACATCCCAGCCTTTTTTATTTAAAATCCCCGTCCGAATCGTATTTAAAATCTTTTGGACATCCACGCCATGCTCGTCCATCGGCAGCGGAACTAATCCGGGAAATTCTAAGTTTAAATCCATCCGCAATTTCTCCAAAAGCGTGGTATTCACCTGCACTTCTTCATCGCGGTAACGAATGACGTAACCCTTGGCGGACGATTTGCGAACCATTTCAATCGGATACAGCAAAATCGGTGCATAGCGCGCTTGCTTGGACAAATCGGTTTCAAACCACTGTAAAAAGCCCATAGCCACAAATAGGGTATTGGCGCCGTTTTCTTCCAATTCCGTCCGGGCGGTATAATACAGAGCCTTGATGGCAAAATCAAGGTCATCTTCACCGAGCAGCGTTACCAGCCGCCAGTTTTTCATTTCCGTATTCATGTACTTGCGGTACTCGTCTTTTAAACTGCGGGTATAGGAATATTCCTTGTCCTTGCGCCTTTCCGCCTCTATTTCTGCCGGGCACGGCATCAGTGAAAACTCCTGCCCGCTGGACAGATTGTCTTCCAGCAGGTTCAGGTCGCCCTCCAAAATTGAAATGCTGCGCCGAGTTGGTTTGAAATTTAACAAATTATTACGCAGTGTCAGATTCAACAGCTTCGATTCCCAAACTTTCAGCTTGGATCGTTTCCGACTGGTAATCACTTCAATATCATCGCCAGCTTCCAGCGCTTCAGGCTGTGCAGCCACTATGCTGGCTTCTCCCGCTTGACCCACTGTCGCTGCTTCCAGAGCCTCAGCCATATGCAATAATTCCATTCTCTGTGGCAGCGGCCTTACCCCCAAAGACCGAGCCTTCGCCACATCCAAAAGATATTCAAATTCCTGTTCTTTGAGTAACTCTTCTTCTGCCTTAGCCGCCGCATCCTCGTAACGAACTGGCTGCGGACTGGTCAATAGAGTCGTTTCTACCAATTCAATCCTTTGAATTCCTTTCGCCAGCCGTTTCGTCAAGGCAGCAATATCATCGTCAACGCTGCCAGCAAAGGTTTGATCTTCCAGCCAGCAGCCGGCAAAGGTATGCTCTTTGAATAAAATAATCAGCGGATTTAAGCCGATATATTCCAGACAGGCAGCAAACAGCACTGCCAGCTCAATGCAGTTACCCAATTTACCGGTCAACACTTCATCGGCCAGCCGAATCCGCTGGCCGAATTGCTCAAAATTAGGCGGCGCACTGATATAGCTAATATTTTCCGCTTGGAGTGCCAGATAAACCGCTTTCATCTGCGCCCGAACATCATTTTTATCTTGTGTTTGATAGCCAGTCAGTGCCAGATTCCAATTTTTTAAAATCTCTCCAGCCCGGCGGACAACTCCCGCAATCAGCGGGTGATTCGGGGTAACAAAAGAAGCAATCAAGGTCGGGTGATAGTTGCTGCCAAGCCACTGATCATATGCTACAATCTGAACACCACAGCTTTCCTGATACAGCAGTTCTTCTCCGCTTTTTACCTCAACTTGAAAGGTGGTGTCATAGCCCTCAGTCATAGCCGCAAACTCTTTGCCGAAAAGCTTAATCGGATTTCTTTCCAGATTCAGCTTCAGGCTTTGCCCTGGCTCTAAGTGGATTCCAGTCTGCCGCCACTGTTCACCAATCGGCTGTTCCCAAAGAACATGCACTTCCACCTGCTCCAGCGCTTCTTCTCCGTCATTTTGCAAAAGAATGGATCGGATCACTGGCACCTTATTTAAATAGGTGACGTAACTCAGTATTTTATTGTACTCAATGACTGCTTTCATTTTTGCTCCCTTTAACTGCTGCTCTCATTTTTTATTATCAACAGGCTTTGTACCTGGCACAGAATAATTGAAATTATAAACTCAATTTTCCCATGTTCACCAGAACAGTCTTTTTTAGATTCGTTGCATGGACTGATTTGCAAAGCAAATCGCAAGAGTGAGTCCATGCAGACTGCCCGCCCGGGCAGAAAGCGAAGCTTTCGATCAGGGCAGACTGCCCGCCCGGGCAGAAGTGCGCAGCACTTCGATCAGGGGAAAGTTGAATTATAAATATGGCAAACAAGTGCTGTTGATACGCACCAAAAACAAAGTAAAATACATAAGATTATAATACAATTAAAAAAAGAATTTTTCAAGATTTTTTCAAAATTTTTTGATGTTTTTTTATGTTTCTTTATTCTTTTGTAGTTTTTTTGTCAGCTTTTGAACCACTCGGCACTCCCTTTCCGCCTCCGCTGCCGTCCTCTCCTAGACGCATTCATTGAAAAAGGACATACCCCTTTGGGAGTATGTCCTTTTTCAATACATCTGAGGGGACTTCCGCCGCTCGCCTCTATATTTATCGCAGCTCCCGAATCTTGGGCGAGCTTTCAGGCCACTCGGCTCGGGAGTGCCGCTGGCACTCCCTTTCCGCCTCCGTTCAAGTCCCCTCCTATACGCATTCATTGAAAAAGGACATACCCCTTCGGGAGTATGTCCTTTTTCAATACAGCTGAGGGGACTTCCGCCGCTCGCCTCTATATTTATCGCAGCTCCCGAATCTTGGGCGAGCTTTCAGGCCACTCGGCTCGGGAGTGCCGCTGGCACTCCCTTTCCGCCTCCGTTCAAGTCCCCTCCTATACGCATTCATTGAAAAAGGACATACCCCTTCGGGAGTATGTCCTTTTTCAATACAGCTGAGGGGACTTGAACCCCTATGGTTTTGCAACCACTAGATCCTGAATCTAGCGCGTCTGCCATTCCGCCACAGCTGCGTAATCTATATTGTATCATCAGATGCAGTCGGGGGGACTCGAACCCCCAAGGAAATAATATCCATTAGATCCTTAGTCTAACGCGTATACCAATTCCGCCACGACTGCAGATACTCTGCGAACAACAAAAATAATTATAAAACATCCAAGAAGAAATGTCAATCATTTTTTTACAGTTTTTCAATTTGGTAAATTGCAATAGTAAATGTCCTCTTTTTTTAAAGAAAAATTGGCTGCTCTAATTCCTATAATTTTATTGGATTCAAAAACAATAATAAATAATGATGAATTGAATAATAATAAACAAAAAAATCATCCAACCAAGTACAAGTACAAGCGGTCAGCCAATAGCTATTTTCCTTGCCTAAGCTGCTATGCTTTGATAATCCGGCGATAGACAACGGTCATGACAAAGCCTAACAGCCCCAAAACGCCAGCGGCCACAAAGGCCATCTGATAGCTGCCAGTGGCCGGTACAATCCGGCCAGCACTCGGCCTATCGCATTAAAAAACGCCAGCAAACTGACGGCAACGGCCGCTTGTTCCGGTTTCATGCCAATCATTTTCTGCGCCATCGGCGATGCCTGCGAAATAATCATCAGCCCGGAAAAAGCCCCGCACATCAGCATTAAAAACATCCTATAAAAAGAGCTTTGACTCAACATCTGCCGCCAATAGGAACCATCTCTTTTTTTCCAATTCCATTTTTCGTATATTACTACTGCTTTGTCAGTTTGATCATCTTTAACCGGCTGAACTCTTCCCTTTCTTTTTCCTCCAAAGCAGTGGCAATGTCCTTGGTCAGCTTCTCATACTTGGGAATCATGATATTTTTTAAAGCGTTTGCCCGTTTCTGCGTCTGCTTAATCGAAAACGCCAACCGGTAGATAGCATTTTCAATCTCTGCCAATTTCAGCGTCAGCCGCTTGACCTTGGAAAACTGCAAATACGCCTCATCGAGCGAACATTCCGTCTTACCGATTCCATACTGCGGAATCAAATCGGAATATAGTTGATTTAAAATCGGGATTTCCACTCCCATAATGGATTTGCTCTCAATCTGAACATTTTCCTCGGGCGCAATCGCCTGACTGATTTGGCTGACGGTATTAATGCCCAGCCGGATATTTGCCTCCTGCAAAGCCAAATACGCCTCGCCGAAAATATTGTCCATATCCTTTTGCATCGCCTCAACTTGGTCAAGCATGGACATCACTTCCCGCACCAAGATATTCCGTTTTTTATCCAGCAATTCATAACCCTGCCGGGACAACGCCAATCTTGATTTGGCCAATATATAATTTCCTTTGGTTGGAAATAAAGAACTATCCATCTCTTACCTGCCTAACGAGCTGCCGATTCGTATTTTTCCCGAATCCGCTCCTGATAATAGCTGTTAACGAGTTCCTCATCCACTCTGGTCAATTCCTCTCTGGGCAAAATACTGAGCAGTTCCCAGCCCAAATCCAAAGTCGTATCAATCATCCGGTCCTCATCAAACTTCTGGGCAACGAAACGTTCCTCAAACTGCTGGCCGAAAATCATATAGAGCTTATCCAGCGGCGACAGTTCTTCTTCCCCGATAACCGAAGCCAGCGCCTTGACCTCCTGTACATGGGCATAGGCAGCAAACAGTTGATTGGCTACACCGCTGTGGTCTTTTCGGGTATAGCCTTCGCCGATGCCGTCTTTCATCAGCCGCGACAGCGAGGGCAGCACTAAAATCGGCGGATAAATGCCCTTCTGGTGCAGGGAACGATCCAATACGATTTGCCCCTCGGTAATATAACCGGTCAAATCGGGAATCGGGTGCGTAATATCGTCATTGGGCATGGTTAAAATCGGAATCTGGGTAATCGAGCCCTTTTTGCCCTGAATCATACCGGCTCTTTCATAAAGCATCGCCAAATCCGAATACAGATAACCGGGAAAACCTTTCCGGGAAGGGATTTCTCCTTTTGACGAGGAAATTTCCCGAATTGCTTCGCAGTAAGATGTCATATCGGTTAAAATGACCAGCACATGCATATCACATTCAAACGCCAAGTATTCTGCTGCCGTTAATGCGCAGCGCGGCGTCACCACCCGCTCAATCACCGGGTCGTTGGCTAAGTTCAAAAACATTACCACCTTTTGCAAAACGCCGCTTTCCTGAAAGCTGCGCTTAAAGAAATCGGCTACATCATTTTTGACACCCATCGCAGCAAAAACAATGGCAAAATCGTCCTGCCCGTTAACCATATTCGGCAAATCATCTTCTTTACTGAAAATAATCCGCCCCTTGCTGCCGATTTGCGCTTGATTGGCAATCTGCACGGCCAGCCGGTCATGCGGCAGACCATTGCCGGAAAAAACCGGCAGCTTTTGACCTCGAATCAGCGTGGTCAAGCCGTCAATCGTTGAAATTCCGGTCTGGACAAAGTTACGCGGATACTGACGGGCAATCGGATTAATCGGTGCACCGTTAACGTCCCACGCCTCAGTTGCCCGGATCTCGCCCAATCCGTCAATCGGCCGGCCGATGCCGTCCAGCGTCCGGCCCAAAAGCTCTTTTGATACGGGCAGCTTTAACACGCCGCCGGTCAGTCTGGTGCGAACGTTAACACCGGAAATCCCCTGTGTACTTTCAAAAACCTGAATCACCGCCCGGTCCTCATCCATTTGAATGATTTTTCCGGTTCGGGTTTCTCCGCTTTCCAGCGTAATCCTGACGATTTCCTCAAAAGAAGCACCTTTCATTCCCTCGACTACCATCAGGGAACCGTTGACTTCTTTCACGCCTAAATATTCAACGCTCATTTTATTTCCATCCTTTCAAAACCCTTATAGCTGTCGGCGACTTCCTGATAAAAGCTGTCGATTTGTTCCTTCAGCCGGTCAAAAGGTTCGGTTGAGTTGTTGTCAATATTGTATCTCATTTTAACGACCTGATCAAATATCCCCGTCTGCCGCAGGCGGGAAACCGGAACATTAAAAGCGACCAGCTGCTTGGCTTTCCGGTACAGATATAAAATCGTCTGCAACATTTTAAACTGCTTGATCAGCGGCACGAAAGTATCAACATCATGAAACGCATTTTGCTGCAAAAAGCCAAGACGAATGAGCTTGGTAATCTCCAGCACTAATTTTTGGTTTTCCGGCAAAACATCAGCGCCAATCAGCTTGACGATTTCCATTAAATTGTTTTCTTCCTGCAAAAGCGCCATCGCTTCCCGCCGATCGGCATAAAAATCCGGATCCACATTCCGGTCAAGCCATTCTTCCAAGTCCGGTGCATATTCGCTGTAACTCTCCAGCCATTGAATGGCCGGATAGTGGCGGGCATAAGCTAAGGCCCGGTCAAGTGCCCAAAAGCAGCGGATAAAACGCTTGGTGTTTTGCGTGACTGGTTCACTGAAATCACCGCCCTGCGGACTGACTGCCCCGATAATACTAACGGAGCCTTCTTCACCGTTTAAACTGACGACATAACCGGCTCTTTCATAAAACTGTGATAAACGCGACGGCAGATATGGAGGGAAACCTTCTTCGGCCGGCATTTCCTCCAGCCGTCCGGAAATTTCCCGAAGCGCCTCGGCCCAGCGTGAGGTCGAATCCGCCATAATTGCTACATGATAACCCATATCCCGATAATACTCGGCAATCGTAATCCCGGTATAAATCGATGCTTCTCTGGCCGCCACCGGCATATTGGAAGTATTAGCAATAAGGACTGTCCGCTCCATCAGCGATTTACCGGATTTGGGGTCAATCAGCTTGGGAAAGTCCTCCAGCACCTCGGTAATTTCATTGCCCCGCTCGCCGCAGCCGATATAAACAATGATATCGGCATCCGACCACTTGGCCAGCTGATGCTGGGTCATGGTCTTACCGGTTCCAAATCCGCCGGGAATCGAAGCCGTTCCGCCCTTGGCAATCGGAAAGAAGGTATCAATAATTCTCTGCCCGGTGATTAACGGCTTTTCCAAAGATTTTCTAAGCTGAAAAGGCCTAGGCTTACGAACCGGCCAATACTGCACTAAATTAAGCTCCTCAATTTGGCCGAAAGCATTTTGCAGGCGAATCACTGGATCTAAAACCTTATAGGTCGGCTGCTCAATGATTTCCACTACCCGGCCGCTTTTATCCGGATGCAGCATGATTTTATGCCTGACCAGCTCTGTTTCCTGCACAATGGCGTAAACCTCACCGCCGTTTAGTTCCTGACCAACCTGCACCGTGATTTGCACCAGCCATTCCTTATTTTTATCCAAATTAAAAATTTCACTGCCCCGGCCGATAAAATTGCCGAACTCTGCTCTCAGCATTTCCAGCGGCCGCTCAATTCCGTCAAATACCTGTCCGACAATCCCCGGCCCCAGCGTCAGACTGAGCGGTTCTCCGGTCGGGTAGACCGGCTCGCCGATCGTTAAGCCGGAGGTTTCTTCATAAACCTGAATGGTACAATAATCCCGGCTGATGCCGATGACTTCTCCGATTAACCGGCTGTTTCCGACATGTACCATTTCCAGCATCTGAAATGCCGCCGCCCCGGCCGCCTTGACCACCGGCCCATTGATGCCGGAAATTACCGCTTTTTGCTCCATATTGCCACCACCTTACTCTATTATTTTCAATTCCGCTGCCATCCCCTGCAGAAAGTGCTCACGCTGCTCCTGTATCTGGCCGGCAAACGAATCATCGTAAAAAACATTTCCATCTTCCTGATACCCTTGACAGCCGCCGATCATACCGCTTTTGGTCTGCCGTTTTTCCGTTTCCAAAACCACTTCGGCAAACTCATCCGCCAGCTGCGGCCACCGCTCCCTGTCGGCTTCGGTCAGGATAATCTTTTTCTTCCCTGCACCCAGATATTCGATTGTCCGCCGGATTCTGCCTCTGAGGAGCTCTAAATATTCTTCGGTTTGAGTAAAATCGGCCAGCTGCTGCTCTAATTTCGCAAATATCTGATCAACAATTTCCATTCTTCTTTGCAGAACCCGCTGATGATTTTCCATCAATGCTTTTGATAAACGACTGTTTTTGTCTTTTTCCAGTTTTTTTAGTCCCGCCTGAATCGCCGTGTAGCCATCTTCCAAATACTCGGTTTCTTTTCGGTCATAATCCTTTTTCTGCTCTTCCAAAAACATTTCCCATTGCTTCTGGGTGGATTCCGCCGCTTCCCCTAATACTTCCGCCGAAAACTTTTTTAATTTTTCCGATAATTCTAACATTTATTTTCCCTCAAATTTTCAAACCAATTGCTTCTCTGATATATTGTGTGATCGAATCCTTGGCCCGGCTGCTGCCGTGCCGATCCGGAATCGTAACAATCAAAGGAACCCGGCGGTTCATCTTGATCTCTCTGATCTCTTCCGGAATCAGGCCGGCAATTTTTTCGGTTACCAGCAACACGCCGGTTTCCTGGTTTTGCAAAACCTTCGTCAGCGCCGTCAGCACTTCCTCCCGCTCATGCAGAACCACACCTTCCACTCCGGCCAACCGCATGCCGGCTTCCGTATCGACATTATCCGCTATTAGATACATCTTCATAACGTCTTTGATTCCCTTTCTTATCTGTTTTCTGCCGGAACAAAATCCTTAGCTTAAAATCATGATTGAAATAATCAAACCATAAATGGCAATTCCCTCGGCCAAACCGACGAAAATAACAGTCTTACCCAAAAGCGAAGAATCCTCACTGATTGCGCCAATGGCCGCCGATGCCGAGGAAGCCACGGCAATTCCGGTACCGATACAGGAAAGACCAGTTGACAGCCCTGCGCCCACATACTTCAGGCCATCTGCTGCTGCCGCAGTCGCTGCCGCCTCGGCCGCAAAGACATTCGAGCCGCTGAATAAAAGAATCGTCGTTCCAATCAGCAAGCCGAAAAAGCTGAGCATATTCAAGCCCAAAAATGTTTTCACTTTTTTGCCGGCAATTTCATTTTTAATCGCCTTTAAGCCAACCATAATCGTCAACACAATCAAAACCATTGATACTGCTAAAACAAATCCCATCATTTTTCTCCTTTATCATCATTGTAAAAGCTGCGCCAAACTCCTTGGCTTTGTTTTTATTCTTTTAGTGAACTCTCCCGCCCACGCTGCAAATCCATCGTCAATCCCGAATCTGAAACGGCTTAAACTCCTTGCCGTCGCCCTTATAGAACCGACTGAACAGCTCATAATATTCCAGCCGCAAGCCCTGAATCCCGACAATCAAGCCCTCCAGCACAATAATCAGGATATTGCCGAAAACCATGACCGCCACCGAGCCGGCCCCGCCGACCATATGCGACAACTGATGAAAGGCCAGAAAAAAGCCGACATGGTTAAGCGCAAATGCCCCAACCCGCACGAAGGAAATCGTATTGGAAAAAACCGCCAGCAGGATTTCGACCAGTTCAAAAAACGACTCTATGCCGGACGGCGTATGGCCGCCCGCTTCAGCTAAATGTCTTTTCCGGTTTAGCCCCTGCGCCAGCCGCTCGGAAAAGAACAGCACCAGCATTGAGACCACAATCAGCCCGCCAATCAGCCAAATCGGAACCGCCTGTTTTAAGACCGTTGCTAAAATCAGGTACAAAATCGCCACATACAGAACCAAGCCGGCAATTCCATTTTTATCAAACAAAAACCGCCCCATATCTTTATTTTTCCATAGATTATATAAATTGATCAGCATCGCTATCAGCAGCAAACCAATTCCGAAAACCACGGAAACGCCCAGTAGCTGCATTTTAACCGCCATCGGGTCAATCATCGGAATAAACGGCAGATAATGGCGGAGCAGTTCTTCATTGCCGAACACCGAGCCGTAGAAAACACCGAAAATCATCGACATGACCCCAAAATAGGTCAGCAGTTTAGCCGCTTCCATGCCCTTGCGGCGGCTCAGCAAATACCCGGTCAGCGCAATCACCAGTCCCTGACCAACATCACCGAACATCATGCCGAACAGCAGCATATAGGTGATGCCGACAAAAACAGTCGGGTCGGTTTCCTCATAAGCCGGCACACCATACATTTTAACCACCGTTTCAAAGGGCTGAAAAAATCCCGGATTATTCAGCTTAGTCGGCGGTTTCTGGCGGACGGCGCTTTCATCTTCAATCACATAAGACAGTTCCGGCGTAATCTTAACATTGGCCTGAAACCGCTTAATTTGGCGATCCGGAATCCAGCCCGCCAGATAAAAAGCCTTATCGGTATGAACGGCATAATGTCTGACGTCAAATACACCGTTTAGCCGAACCAAATAATGATAATACTGCTCCAGTTCCGGCAAATAGGACTGCATATACTGCAGGCTTTCTTTTTCCAACGTTTCCAAATCTTTCTCAATCTCGGCTGCCCGAGCCTTTAAGCTCTCCATCATATCATGCGACTTGCCGCTGACATCATTGGAAATCCGAATTCGTTCAAAGGAAAGAGAGGTGAACAAACTGTCCATATTCAGCTGCTGTGAGAAAGTCGTAAAGTACATAACATAGGAAAAATCCTCATCCTGACTGACCCGGTAAACGATAACATCCAAGTTATCACTGTATTCCCTCAGCTTAACATAACTGGCGGTCGGCATTTTGCCATAGCGAAACTTAATATATTTAAAATGAAACAATTTATTGACCTCAACCGGAAAGCCGTCCAATGGTGTTAATTGCCGAATCAGCTTCTGCTTTCGCTCTTTTTCTTCCCGCAGCATACGCTGTTTTTCTGTCAAGCTTTTAACAAATTCTTCCACTTCTCCAATTCGTGCACTCATCTGTTCTATCGTTACGATTTTTCTGGCTTTGAGCGCATCATATTCAAACTGTGTGCCGCTGATTTTAGCCAGTTCTTTGACCCGGACAATCAGCTTCTCATACTTGTTTTCTTCGGAAAATTTTTGAATCCCCTTAAGCGAATCCAAAGTTTCATAAGCATCGACTAACTGAATATCAAAAGGCACGATACTAGAAAGCACAAAATCATCCAGTTCATGCAGCAATCCGACGATGCTCATAAAATGCATTTTTTCAATGGCCACTGCTCTCTCCTTCCTTTCTACTTAACGGAAATGCGATTTCTTTCGTCAAATCCATGCTGCTGATGACCGAGTAGCGAATGCCTTCAATAATGACCGTGATATCTCTGATTTCAATTTCTTTGAGCAAAAGATACCCTAAAATAGAGGCCAGCCCAAAGGGATGCGCATTCATCAGATGGAGCCATTCTTTTCTCATAAAACGCTGAAAAGCCAGCCCTCGCCCTTTCCGGCGCAAGTCAAAAATTCGGCCGTAAAACGACTGGTCGGCAATCCGAACCGCATCCTCTAAGGATGCCGCCTCAATCATGCCCCGAATCTCCTGCTTTGAGATGCGGTAATACAGCGGTACCAAATAGCGGTACAGGATTTCTTTGGGCAGGTTATAATAACGACGCCCACGGTAAACATATAAAATATTGCGATAATCAAAAAGGCTGCCGAACATTTTCATAGCCAGCCCTTCCGCCGCCTGCATTTTAAAGTTTTGAATCCGCCGGATAATCTCCATATTGCCGTAATAATCCAATGTCATTTCCGTATCAAAAATTGGCAGCGTTCCCTTCTCCGACAACAGTGCTTTCAGCGGCGGATAATAAATCGTTGCTTTTAAGCCCTCAATCAGTTCTGCCTCGGTTTTGGCTGCCAGACATTTTTCAAAATCAACCTGACTGCGCTGATCCCGAAACAGCGTCTCGGTATCCATTTCCGCCAGCGGCCGCCCCAGCCGCAAAAAGCGGAGCATCTTTTTGATGTCCTCAATTTCGCGATCGGTATAAATATGATAAAACAGCTCTTTTTCATAGCCGGAAACATAATGCGAAATTTTATCCGCATCCTCCGCCATGGAGCGGTACAGCAAAATCTCCAAATGGCCGCGATGAATATTGTCCTCCTGCAAGTCTTTCAGTGCTTCCCGGTAGCAGGTCGAACTTTTCAGGTACAAAGCCGCTTCCTGTACACTTGGCATTCGGATTAAATGCTCATAATCCTCCTGCTGAAGAAGCCCCGCTTTCATCGCCTTGATCTTGGCTCCAGCATGATTGTACTCATACATCCCCGCCATTTTCTACTCCTTTGTAATTTCTGCAAACAAAGCATCCAGCCAGTCTTTGGCTTTTTCTTTTTCAATCGCATCCAGTGCCGCCAACTGCTTATCAAAAGCACCTTTTTGTCTGGCAATTTCTACGTCGGTTTCTTTCATTTCCCATTCTTGCAGGGTGGCAACCTTGTCGGCGGCTTTGCGCTTTAAGTTCTGACGCAGATGCTCCAAGGTTTTTTCCTGCTCCATTTTCTTTTGCCGGATTTTTTCATTGGCGTCTTTTTCCATTTCCGCCGCTTCTTCTTCGATTTGTATGATTTTTTTAATTACTTCTTCCATTGCGGTCTGCTCTCCTTTTCTTTGTATTATAGTCCTGTCCTTTCTTCCGGTCAAGTCCGGTTATGGGATTTATAACAAAAAAACCAATTTATACCTTATCTATTTTTCAGTATAAACCGGCGTTTTTCACTGTTGATTTTATTGTTTTTGTCGAAGCTCCTTCAGCTTTTCCGACAGCAGACAAATGATCAGGTGCATGCCCAAACGGGGCAGCGTATCATTCGTCCTGGTATCGGAAATACCAGCATAAGAATAAAGCCGGATATCGGCCATCGCCTGAATCTCATTATCGGTAAAAGCAGTGATGCTGATTAGTTTCATTCCTTTTATTTTAGCCTTTTTAGCCATCTCCACCATCTTTTCCGTTCGTCCCGACAGCGACAGCAAAATAACCGCATCCTCAGCGAGTCCGCTGTCAGCAATCGTAGCGATATTGTTGCCGTCCCGAACAAACAGGGCTTTCACCCCCTGTTTGAGCAGCAGATTTTCCAGCATGGCGGCAATCTGACCGGATAAACCCACGCCGAAAATATAAATCAAACGACCATTTAAAATAGCTTGATCCGCTTCCTCCAGCGTCTTTTCATCGGTCAGGAAAAAAGTTCTATCCACTTCTTCCTGCAATTTTTTCGAGGCCGACAAGAAATCATCAGCCGGCTTCGCCGCCGTCTGATGATAGAGCAAATAATATTTAAAGTCAGAAAAGCCCTGAAAACCGCATTTTTTGGCAACGTTAATGACCGTTGTTTTGGACACGAAGTTCCGTTCGGCAATCTCCTTGGCCGTTTGGCTTTGAATTCCTTTCACATTTTCCACAATGTAATGGAAAATTTTCTTTTCTATTTCCGTTAATTTGCTGTAATTTTGCAGCATATCTCTTTCCGTCACGGTTCACCTCAATCCGGCTGCCGCCGTTTCCCAGCGCAGATATCTTACCTGCGGCCGCTGATCGAACATTCGGCCAATTTTTGCCTATAAAAAAATATGTTAAAGTCTATCCCCTTCCCCTGTCCGCCGGAACAAGGGAAAGTTCCATCCATTTACTTTAACATATTTTTTGTTTATTTTCAATTTGATGATTAGCTGTATTTGCCTATACTGAAAGCAAGCTTTCGTATAGGCAATATAAGCTAACCATCTTGATAATATGCTTTTGTTGCCTATATAAGAGCTTGCTCTTAATATAGGCAAACAGAGCAGATTATCTTGATCTTTGACCTTGCATCAATTTTTGTGCAGTCTTAAAGCCTTGCGACATTTCTTATTTTTTCATTTCCGGCTCTTTCACCATTTCCTCAAAAACCTGATAAAAGCCTTGTTCCAATTCTTCCGCTTTTTTGATAACTTTGGTAAATTCTTTCATTGCCAATGTTCCGTTTAAGGGCATCTGGTCTGCCGATACAATATCAAACTGAAAGCCTTTATTTTTATTTTGCGGATCGCCAAAATAATAAATTACCTGCGAGGTATGCGGCTTTACCGTAAAATCATCTTGATACAGTGCATCCGGGCCATCAAACACCCCTTTCGGCAGTATTCTTACCCGAAACGATGTCTCTCCCTTATTTTCTACCCACAGTTTAATGTATGGTGCGGTTTCTTTATATTCAAACTCTACGCTTTGCCGACCAGTTTCTGCGCCTAAAACGGTATTTTGCAACAGCTTTTGTGGTTGAAACTTAATCGCATAGGCATTTTTTGTTTTTTGGCCAGTTGCTGAATCCAAAATTGGCTCTATTACCGTGCCGTTTTCCAATTTAAGCCCGCTGCCGCATGCTTGCGCCGTCATCGGGTCAATTACTTCTCGGCTAAGCAATAACAAACTGCCCAAAGCGTTCTCGGTGCTTTGCTCGGTTTGCTCTTTTTGTGGGTGAATGAATTTGGTTTCTACTAATTTACGATAGGCTTCTTCCCGCTCTTGCTTTTGCGGACAATCCGCCGCTGCTATGGGAAGATGAAGCAATAAGGAAAAAGACAACAAAAGTAAAACTAATTTTTTCATATAAATTCCTTTCCATAAATTATTATGAGATGAGTAACTCCAAGTACCCATCTCACAATAATTTTTAAACTTTTAAAGTTATTGTCTCAACTTTCCCATAGTCTTTTTTGGCTCTGTCCCGCTCAGAGAGCGGGTGCCCTGATCGAAAGTTTCGCTTTCTGCCCGGGCGGGCAATCTGCCTAAAAAAGACTGTTCTGGCGAACATGGGAAAGTTGAGTTATTGTTTTAAAATTCTAAGACATACACTGGCGTATTCTTCATTAAACTGATTGATACAGAATCAAACCCTTCTTTATACGCTTCATATTTGGCATTTTTCATAGGAGAAGAAGTTTTATTATGCACACTAAAATAATACTTCTTACTATTATCAAAATTAACCATATTTACGGAGTAGACACCATTGGAGTAGTCTGGCGAAATTGTTTGAATGTATGAACCATCTGTAAGATAAGTCTTAACTTCAAATTTACTGTCAGACTTAATTATAATGTTTCCTGTTTCCTGTTTCCTCCGCCTATACTGCAAAAATTATTTTTTTATTTTGCAACCTCACCACCTTTTTTACTAACTTCATTTTTTATTCTATATTTAATATACTACTCTTTGTTGAGTTTGTCAATAACTTTATTGTTTTTGCAAAAATTTTGGTTATTTTTTATAATCTTTCCTGCTCCTGCACTCGGCCGCCAACGCCCGCTAACTTCAAGGTAAAAGTAATCGTCAGGACAATCACCGCCGGCAGCACCCAGCTGAGCTGCCGGTCATATAAAGGCAACCGTGAGAAAACGCTTTGCAGCACCGGCAGCTTAACGCCCAATACCTGATCAAGCGATTCAACCGCACTGATAATTAGTGTAGTATAAATCGTCGCCCGGTAAATCAGCGGATTCGACTCAACAAAACGATTGGTCAGCGCCAGAAGAATCAGGACAATCGACACCGGGTAAAGAACGAAAAGCAGTGTTACATTGTAGCTCAGGATAGCATTTAAACCAATATTAGCAAAGATAAAACTTAACACCGTCCAGATCGTCACCCAGCTTTTATAGGATAATTTGGTGCTTAATGTGGTAAAATACTTGCCGGAGGAAGTAATTAAACCCACGCAGGTGGTAAGGCAAGCCAAAGTAAAGATCGCACCCTGCAAGAGTGTTCCACTTGTTCCTAACAGATGCATTGACACCCGACCCAAAATTTGGGCTCCATTTTCAGTATCGGCAAACATACTGGCACTGGATGCACCTAAATAGGCCAGCAAGAAATAAATAACCGCTAACAGTACGCCGGACAAAGTTCCGGCTTTGATGGTCGTGCTTACCATTTTTTTCTCATCCTTAATATGAAGCCCCTGAATAACCATGGAAACCACCAAACCGAAATTAAGAGCAGCAATCGTATCCATCGTCATATAACCGTCAATAAAACCGGTCAGGCTGGGATGCGCCGAATAGTCCTCCGATAAGGGCTGCCCCAACTGCGGCATACCCTTGGCCAGCGAAACGATAAATAAAACTGCCATCAAAATCAGCAGCGCCGGCGTAATCACCTTTCCCATTCTTTCCACTAACTTGCTTGGGGTCAGCGACAGCCAGTAAGCCACGCCGAAGAAAATTAAGGTATAAATTAGCAGCGGCAGCCGTGCCGATAAGCCAGAGAGATCGGTCAGCGCTGCTGGCAGATAGGGCTTAATCGCCATTTCAAACGGCACGCTGCCGGCCCGCGGAATGCCGAGTGCCGGCCCGATCGATAAATAAATCGCCGCCGTAAAAACAGCCGCAAACTTGCTGTCCACTCTGGCCGCCAGATTCTTCAGGCCGCCAGATTTCGCCACGGCAATTACGCCCATCACCGGCAGCACCACTGCCGTTACGCAAAAGAATACCATCGTCAGCCAAACATTGCTGCCGGCCATTTTCCCGGTCATCGGCGGGACGATTAAGTTGCCGGCTCCGAAAAACATACCAAATAATAAGGTACTGACCAGCAAATACTGTTTAACGGTTAATTTTTCTTTCATTTTTTCTTTTTCTCCTTTTCTGATAGTGGTTAACCCAACTTTCCCATGTTCAGCACAACCGTCTTTGGGGGCAGAAGTGCGCAGCACTTCAATCGGGGGAACATTGAGCAATTAAACTTCTCTTTCTTCTTTTATGCCATTTCGCTTGCCGCCGGAACGCTGCTCGCATGCCGGAGCACGTTTTTGTCAAATCAGAGATTATTTCGGGAAACCCGCAATTCTGACAATGAAAAAGTCCTTTGTATCTTTCAATACAAAGGACGAATTATCGCGGTACCACCTTTTTTCCAATTTTCATTGGCGCTCTCTTGCGTCTGACAACGCTGTTTCTCTATAACGTGAGACCACTCCGTCAATTCCTAATTTTCTTTTCAGAATGAACCTAAGAGATGATTTTCAAAATCTGTCTTTTAGCAGCTCACACCAACCGCTGCCTCTCTGATAAAATCCATGACCTTTACTCGTTCTCTATAATCGGCAATGTTTTATTTGATTTTTTTTAGTCTACCTCATAAGACTAAAAATGTCAAGAGGAATTTTCTTTGAGTTTCCCCGTTTTTTTACCCGAACAAACAAAATCCAAAAAATGCAAGAT
>CAUUKX010000021.1:0-25037 GCA_963545585.1 uncultured Lachnospiraceae bacterium | reverse complement strand
ATTTTGGCGGCGCAGTTGATCTTGCCGGGAGAGGCGATATTAGCCGGATTTTCCGGCGGCAGCGACAGTGCGGCGCTTTGTCATGCTCTGGCCGGGCTGCGGGCAGAGCTTGGTTTTTCTTTGGAGCTTTTTTATGTGCAGCATGGTTTAAGGGATGAAGAAAGCCAATCGGAGGAAGAATTTGTTCGGGACTGGGCGAAACGGTATGACTGCCCGCTTAGCGTTCAAAGTGTGAACGTAAGAGAGCTGGCTGCCAGGCAGAAGTTGTCCATTGAAACGGCCGCCCGGCGGCTGCGCTATCAGGCTTTTGCGCAAAAAGCGCAAACCGGCGGCTTTGATAAGGTTGCTTTGGCGCATCATGCCAAGGATCAGGCCGAAACCGTACTGCTGCATTTTTTGCGGGGGAGCGGCGTGGACGGGCTCGCCGGGATGAAACCGCAAAACGGGATTTATATCCGGCCGCTGCTGTCAGCGGGAAAAGAAGAAATTGAAAATTATTTACAAACTGAAAAGATCCCTTGGCGGCAGGATTCCTCAAATGAAGACTGCCGGTATCGGCGCAACCGGGTACGGCAGGAACTGCTGCCGTATTTACAGACGGCGTTCAACCCCAATTTAGTTCGGACTTTAACCCAGACCGCCGGACAAATGCGGGATTTGCAGGAATATTTAAAAAAGCAGACGGAAAAGGAGTTTGCTTTGACCAGCTGCTGTCAGGATGGCCGAGTAGTACTGGCAGGCGAACGTCTGAAAGAGCTTTCGCCTTACATGCAGCAAATGCTGATTCGGCGAGCGGTTCAGGCAGCCAAGGGCGATACCGTCAACTTGGAAGCGGTACATGTGGCACGGGCGCTATCGCTGCTGACCAAAGAAAACGGCAAGCAGGAGGATTTGGTCGAATACTGGCGGGTAAAAAAAGAGCGGGGCGATTTGGTCTTTTTCCGGGCTTTTTTGCCCGGAGATTCATGTTAGGAATAAACCCTTTATTCCGTTTTGTTTCAAAGGACAGATTTCGATTTTAACTTGATTTTATTTTAACAAACAGGTAAGGCTGCTTTTTATGAATGGCATGCACAAAGTTGATTTCCGTGCTTGACATATTCAGCCGAAAAAGGTATATTTAAATAATTGAAGATTTTAAGAAAATTAAGCTCATAGTTCAGACAGACCATTCGCAATTCGGCAAAATTTAAATTGCGATGAATTACGCATGCGGGCGTTAAGCAAATAAATTTATGCTTGTCTGAACAAATAACCAGCGTAGGGAGGACAGGCATGTCGGGCATTAAAATTAAGGAAAGAATAGCAAGAGAAACCATAGAAGTTAGAATCAAAGAATTGGGCAGGCAGATTAGCTGCGACTATGCGGAAACAGGTGTGCATCTGGTCTGTATTTTAAAGGGTGCGTTCATGTTTATGAGCGATTTGGCCAAGGAGCTGACGTGCCCGGTAACGGTGGATTTTATGGCGGTCAGCAGCTATGAAGATCAGCTGGAAAGCACCGGTATTGTCAAAATTGTAAAGGATTTGGACGGCAGCATTGAGGGCAAGCATGTACTGATTATTGAAGATATCATTGATTCGGGGCGGACGCTCCATTATTTAATGGAGATTTTAGCCAAGCGCAATCCCGCTTCCATTCGGCTGGCGGCTCTTTTGGATAAAGCGCCCCGGCGGGTAATCCCGATTAGGGTGGCCTATTGCGGTTTTCAGATTGAAGACTTTTTTGTGCTGGGATATGGCCTTGATTATCTGCAAAAATATCGGAATTTACCATATATCGGCGAATTAGTAGAGGAGTAAACAAAGCTTTGGTGTCCGGCCGGTGGCGAAGGCCCATGGCCGGTAGGGCGGAGTGGTTTTCAGAAAGGAGAACTAGGTGAATAAGAACTTACGTGGGTTTGGGTTTTATGCGATTTTATTGGTGGTACTCTTTGCCGCCGCTTATTTCGCACAGTCAACCCAAACCGCAGTAAATGAAATTAATTATGGACAAATGGAACTGACCCGGGATATTGATAAAGGCAATGTGGTGAAAATCATCATTTATCCGAGCGAATACATTCCGACCGGCCGGGCAGTTGTCTATTTTAAAGATCCGACCATCGCAGCAGCGGAGATTAACCTGCCCAATACGCAGGAATTTGAAAAGGAAATGCTGGCCAAAAATATCGGCACTTATATGGCTGAGGTGCAAAAAGCCAGTCAATTTTGGAGCATTGCGCCGATGGTGCTGACCTTTGTTTCCGTTCTTTTTTTGCTGATTTTTGTGATGAGTCAGGCTCAGGGCGGAGGGGGCTCAAAGATTATGTCGTTTGGCCGCAGCCGGGCGAGGAAATCCAATGACAAAGATAAAAAGGTTACTTTTCAGAATGTGGCCGGTTTAGAGGAAGAAAAAGAGGATTTAAAGGAGATTGTTGAGTTTTTGATGAATCCGCAGAAGTTTTCCGCACTGGGTGCACGGATTCCCAAAGGTGTGCTGCTGGTCGGCCCTCCGGGTACTGGTAAAACACTTTTGGCTAAGGCGGTAGCTGGAGAAGCGAAAGTGCCGTTTTTTAGCATTTCCGGTTCGGACTTTGTGGAAATGTTTGTCGGTGTCGGTGCTTCCCGGGTTCGGGATTTATTTGACGAAGCCAAGAAACACTCGCCCTGTATAGTTTTTATTGACGAAATTGATGCGGTCGGACGTCGGCGTGGCGCTGGACTTGGCGGCGGGCATGATGAAAGAGAGCAGACACTCAATCAGCTTTTGGTTGAAATGGACGGCTTCGGCATCAATGAGGGTGTAATCGTGATTGCAGCCACCAACCGGGTGGATATCTTAGACCCGGCGCTGCTGCGGCCGGGGCGGTTTGACCGGCAGGTTACGGTTGGTCGGCCGGATGTCAAGGGTCGAGAGGAAATTTTGAAGGTTCATGCCAAGGGAAAGCCCTTGTCGGATAATGTGGATTTAAAAGAAGTGGCCAGAACAACCGCCGGCTTTACCGGTGCGGATTTGGAGAATCTCTTGAACGAAGCGGCGATTTTTGCCGCCCGCAAGGGTGCGCGCGTGGTCAGTCAGGATAATCTGCGTGAAGCCTTTGTTAAAGTCGGGATTGGTACGGAAAAGCGTTCCCGCATTATCAGTGAAAAGGAAAAGCGGATTACCGCTTATCACGAAGCAGGACATGCCATTATTCATCAGGTTTTACCGAACATTGACTCGGTGCACAGCATTTCCATCATTCCCACCGGTTTTGCCGGTGGCTATACTATGCCGATGCCGAAGAAGGACGAAATGTATATGACCAAGTCGAAGATGGAGCAGGAAATTGTGGCTCTCTTAGGCGGTCGGGCGGCGGAAGCGCTGATTATCGGCGATATCACCACCGGTGCATCCAATGATATTGAAAGAGCAACCAAGATTGCCCGCAATATGGTGGTGCGCTACGGGATGAGCGATGTGATCGGGCCGATTCTTTTGGGCGAGGATGAGGACGAGGTCTTTATTGGCCGGGATTGGGGGCATACCCGCAATTACGGCGAAAATATTGCCGGCCTGATTGATGAGGAAATTAAACGGATTGTAACGGATGCTTATCAGGAAGCAACCGATATTTTGGAGAAATACATTGATGTGCTGCATGCGACGGCGAAGCTTCTGATTGAAAATGAAAAAGTCTACCGTGAGCAGTTCGTTGCCTTGTTCGGCGATCGGCTGCCCAAGGAAGAAGAGGAAGAGATGCATACCTCTTTAAAGGAGCAGACCGAAGCGCTGCGCCGGGCAAAGGAAGAAAAGGCGAATAATGACTTTATGCCTGATCTCAGCGGTGCGGATTTGGCTCATGGAGAAAATAATCAGGAATAAGACATAACAGTAAACGCTGGAGGAAACTCCGGCGTTTGTTATGGAATCATCTCCTACGGTTGGAGAGGGATTCTATGATTTAACCATCAAAACAATCGCAAATTTATTAGCTCAACTCTCCCCTAATCGAAGTGCTGCGCACTTCTGCCCGGGCGGGCAATCTGCCTAAAAAAGACTGTTCTGGCGAACGGGGGAAAGTTGAGTTATTAATTTTAGGCGAGGGCAGTTTGCGGCTTTCGTATTTATATATAAAAATATATATAAAATCAATAAAATCACCGGCGAATCAAACGGAGATTTGTTTAGAATTTAACTTCCTTAAAAAAATGCTCAAAGAAACTTTTGGAATTAAAAAAAGTTTGGGCAGACTTTTGCCAGCGGCAGTGCTATAATGCAAGCATACCTCAATAGAGTATTAAGTTTTTACTACCCCAAAAAACAAAATACCTTCTCCTTAAAACTGCCTGTCCGGGAATGGAACAGGCAGTTTTGTTGTATACTCGCAAATATCCGCAAAGAATTCGTTGCAATCCATTTTATCGTAGCATAGTTATTTTGCATTTGGACGCATGAAATGGCTTGTCGGAACGGAAGCGCCGGGGCTGGGCGGTAACAAAGGGAAAATGGATTGCTGCCGGAATGGGAGTATGCTATAATCGGCTTAGAAAATCAGATGAAATCAAATGAAATCAAATAAGGAAAGGAAATAGAAAATGATAGTAAATAACGCTTCGCTGGCGGCGGTGGGAGTAAAGGAAGAACAATATCCCAAAACCGGCCTGCCGGAAATCGCCATGGCTGGCAAATCCAATGTCGGCAAGTCGTCACTGATCAATACGCTTCTGCGGCGGAAAGCGCTGGCTCGGACTTCCTCGCAGCCCGGCAAGACGCAGACGATTAATTTTTATCAGGTCGAGAACCGGTTTTATTTTGTGGATCTGCCCGGTTACGGCTATGCCAAAGTGTCCAAAACCGAGCGGGAACGGTGGGCGAAAATGATTGATGATTATCTGCATACCCGCCAGACGCTGCTGCAAGTCCTTTTGCTGGTAGACGGCCGCCATGAGCCGTCGGCCAACGATGTGCAGATGTTAGAGTGGATTCGCTCGTTTGGCTATGCGCCGGTCGTGATTGCAACCAAAATGGACAAAATGGGCAAACAGCAGCAGACCAAAGCGCTGAAGCTGATTCGCCAGACCCTGAATTTGGAAAGCGGCCAGCTGTTTCCCTTTTCGGCGCTGACCAAAGACGGAACCGAACCCATCTGGGAAATGCTGGATAAATTGCTGAAAAAACCACCCTTGTCATAATAACAGGGCAGTTTTTGAGCATTTTCTTTCGGCTTACCTACTCCCATTCTTTCATCAGGAGAAAATCGCGGATATTTTGATGTTTGATGCCATTGCGGCTCATATCAAGCTCATCCAGTGAAACGACATATTTTGGAAAATTATCACGGACCGTATCATATACACCAAATTCACGAGCAATGGTTTCTGCGGAGGAAAGCAGATAAGAAACTTGAATATATAGCTTTTGACCGTGCTGACTTCCCACAAAATCAATCTCTTTGCTGCCGACTTTGCCGACAGTTACTTGATAGCCCCGACGCAGCATTTCCAGACAAATAATATTTTCCAGAATGAGATTGATATCTTTGGTGTTGCCACCGAAAACAGCCTCACGTATGCCGTGGTCAGCAATATAGTATTTTTCAGTAGATGCAAGAAGTTGTTTACCCTGCAAATCCTCACGTTTTACCGGATAGAACAAATAAGCATCACAACAGTATTTGAGATAGTTTAAAATCGTTTCCGGTGCTACGGTGCGCTGTTCGTGCTTAAAAAACTTGGCAAGAGAAGAAGCGGAAAAGGGAGTGCCGATACCGGACATAACATAGGTGATGATGCGTTCCAGCAGGTCGGCATTGCGGATTTTGTTTCGCTGCACAATATCTTTGAGCTGAACCGAGTTAAACAAATCGCCCAGATATTGCTTTGACGGTGCGCCTTTATAGTGAAGATTGGCCAAATAAGGCATACCGCCGGACAGAATATATTTTTGAAAACATTTGGCAGTCGGTTCTTCCGGTGCGGTCAGTCGGTACAACTCAATAAACTCTGCAAAAGAGAATGGATAGATAACAAACTCCACATAACGGCCGCCCAGATAAGTTGCCAGTTCACTGGATAAAAGTCTGGCATTAGAGCCGGTGATATAAATATCACAGTTTAAAGAAAGCCGCAAAGAGTTGATACATTTTTCCCAGTCTTTCACTTCTTGAATTTCGTCAAAGAATAAATAAATCTTGCCTTCAATTGCAGCGGCTCGTTGAGTGATTTCATCATGCAGAGCGGCCGCTGTCTGCAAATGAGCATAGCGCATATCTTCAAAGTTGACAGAGATAAACTGAGAAGGGCAGATGCCGCTTTCGCTTAATTCCTGTTTTATCAATTCCAGCATAACCGATTTGCCGCAGCGCCGAATCCCGGTCAGCACTTTAATCAATTCTGTTCCCATGAACGGCCGAATCCGGCTCATATAGAGTTCTCGTTTAATCATCTATGCCGCCTCCTTTTCCGGTGGTTTCCGCTTGTGATTATCATAAGCATATTGCTCAACTTTCCCATGTTCGTCAGAACAGTCTTTTTTAGGTAGACCGCCCACCCGGGCAGAAAGCGAAGCTTTCGATCAGGTAGGTCGCCCACCCGGGCAGAAACGCATAGCGTTTCGACCAGGGGCAGACTGCCCGCCCGGGCAGAAGTGCAAAGCACTTCGATCAGGGGAAAGTTGAGCATACTATATATGGAAGTAAAATTTTCAAGTGTCATTTTAGGTGCTTATAAAATAACACAGTTATAACTGAAAAGCAAGAGAAAAAACTGATTTTATCAGTTATAACTGATAAAATCAGTTTTTTCTCTCCTCGTAATAATAAAAAACCACCCTTGTCATAATAACAGGGCGGTTTTTGAGCATTTTCTTTCGGCTTACCTACTCCCATTCTTTCATCATGAGAAAATCGCAGACAGTTTGATGCCATTGCAGCTCATATCAAATGATTTTTGATTGAGCATAGCTCAAAATATATTTTAATGGATTTCAAATTGTTTCTTTGTGAAAATTATGCTATACTAAGTCTAAAACATTCCAATTAGCAAATGCAAGGAGGTAACAAAATGAAGCTGCAAGACAGCAATGCAAAAATTTTAAGGGGGGGGGGGCAGAGCCTTTATAGCCTGCCTGCTCGCCCTGATGATGGTATTTTCCGGGGTCAGGACAGATGTCTTTGCTGCGGGACAGGTGAAGTACTATGACCGGGATACGAAAACGGAAAAGACAGTATCCGCAGAAGCTGTAACAGATACTTTGATAACTTGGGGCGTAGAAAATACCACGAAATGGTATGTGGTCAGAGGAAAGATTGAAATAGATAGTGATACCAGAGTTATGGTAAAAGGCGATGTTCATCTGATTTTGGAAGACGGGGCAGTCTTTAAGGCGAAAGCGGGAATCGATGTATCAGCCGGAAACTCCTTAACCATATACGGACAGACGGAAAATGTTACATCAAATACAGGTAAAATAGAAGTTAGGGCTAAAGAGAGCGATGCAACGATCGGCGGAAGGGACGGTCAAGATGGCGGTACTATTACAATTACAGGCGGAGATATCAATGCAACAACTTACGGAATAGGAGCCGGCATAGGTGGCGGTCAAAACGGGAACGGCGGCACGATCACGATTAGCGGCGGAAAGGTAAATGCAAGTGGCAATAGAGGAGCCGGCATAGGTGGCGGTCGTAACGGGAACGGCGGCACGATCACGATTAACGGCGGAGAGGTAAATGCAAGTGGCAATGACGGAGCCGGCATAGGTGCCGGTATTAACTTCGCTCTAATAAATACAACAGGCGGCACGATCACGATTAACGGCGGCACGGTAACGGCCAATAGTCGGAGTGGAGGAGCCGGCATCGGCGGCGGCGTAGGGGTACCCGGCGGCAATATCACCATTAACGGCGGAGTGGTCAATGCAAGCGCTGAAGACAAAGAAAATCCAAATTTTTATGTTAAAGGAGCTGCTATCGGTGGCGGGGAGTTCGCAGACGGCGGCACGATCACCATCACCGGCGGAGTGGTCAATGCAAGTGCTAACGGTTATGGAGCCGCTATCGGCGGTGGCGCCGGAGGTCGTAGTAATGTAAAAGCCGGGAACGGCGGCACGGTAACGATTAGCGGCGGAGTGGTGAATGCAACCTCGAAAAAGGCTGACGGCATCGGCGGAGGAAAGGACACTGACGGGGAGAGTAGTAGAGATGGTGAAGCCGGCTCTTTTGACACAGGAACTGACGGCAAAGCCATAATCAGAACTAACAGCATTGCCGATAAAACAAAGCAAAATTCTTGGAACGGAATCGTCTTTGAAAAAGAGAAAGGCACGGTCTACGGCAAGCAAAAATTAGAAGAAGATTTAAGAGTTGAGCAGGGACAGACCCTGACAGTGCCAAGCGGCAGTGAGCTGACCATTCCCGAGGGAAAGACGCTTACCATAGAAGGGAAATTGGAAAATAACGGCAGTCTTAAAAATAACGGCAAGATCAAAAAGCCGGAAGGTGGAGAAATGAGCGGCAGCGGCGAGATGACCGGCAGCGGAAAGCTGGTAGACCCTTATCCTATTCCCAATGCCGGGATAGACTATCCGGCGGAAAAACTGGCCGGGCTTACGTCCGGTGTTTCCTATCAAATCACCCCTGCTGGCGGCAGTGCAGAAGAGGCGATGGCGGCAGCGGACGGAACAATAGCAATAAAAGCGGACTGGCTTGGCAAAACCTTATCGCTGACAGCCAAAGAAGATGACAACCATTTGGGCAGTAAGCCGCAAAGCTTAAACATCCCTGCCCGCTCGGCCGCACCGATCGGATTACAAGGCGTAGACGAAACCGCCTTTGACAAAAAGGACGGCAAAATCACCGGCACAACAACCGAAATGCAGTATCAGCTTTCGGCTGCCCCGGATTGGACAGCGTGTGCGGGAGATACCGTGTCCGGTCTTGCCCCGGGAACCTATCTGGTAAGGCGGACCGCCGTAGTCGGCAGCGCCTTTGCCAGTGAAGCCGCAGAAGTCCAGATAAAAAAGGCATATCGGATTCATCTGCAAACACAAGGGAAAGGAACGGTAGCCGCCAATCCGCAATCGGCAGCACAGGGGACGGAGATTACACTGACCGCCAAAGCAGAAAACGGCTATTATTTCAAAGCATGGCAGGCGGTATCGCCAAGTACTTTACCGATAGCAGGGAATCAGTTCACTATGCCGGATAGCGAAGTAACGATCACAGCGATTTTTGAGCCGGTAACGGGGATTCCCTATACCCCGCCGACAGCCAAAACCAATCTTTCCTATACAGGAAATGAGCAGGAACTGATTGATGCCGGCATGGTAAAGCCCTCGATAGGAGAACTGAAATACAGTTTAAGCGAAGCCGGAGAATATAAGACCGAGATACCAAAAGGGCAGGACGCCGGCTCTTATGAGGTGTATTACAAAGTCGTAGGAACAAACATTGCCTACGATTACACCAAGGCTAAGGGCAAGGTGGAGATAACCATAGCGAAAGCAAATCAGGCGGCCCTTGCCATTACAGAAGTTAGCGGCAAGAAATTTGGAGATAGCGAGTTTTCCCTTACGACCACCGGCGGCAGCGGCGACGGGGCGGTAACCTACAGCGTGCCGGAAGACAGCAAGGTGCTTTTTATCACCGGTGATACGGCGCAAATCATCGAAGCAGGTGAAGTCGTTGTTACCGCAGTCAAAGCCGAAAGTAAGAATTATAAGGCAGCGAAAGCAGAGCGGAAAATAACGATAGCCAAAGCCGCCGCACCGGCACTCACATTTCCTACGGCAGGCAATATAACCTACGGTCAGAAATTATCGGAAAGTACACTGACCGGCGGCAGTACAAGCTACGGAACTTTTGCTTGGGCAGACGGCAGTATGATACCTACAGTAGATAATACAGGCTACGAAGTAGTATTTACCCCAAATGAAAAGACGGAGAAAAACTACGAAGCAATCGCCGAGAGCAATCGGAAGCAGAATGTTTTCGTTCCCGTTGCCAAAGCGACTCCGACCATCCATTTTGCCGCCAATATATTGGAAAAAACAGGAACAAAAGCAGCCGTGCTGGTAGTCGAGATGACAGGAGAGGGCGGTGCGGATAAACCGACCGGAAATGTCAAATTTTCCTATGCAGATGCCGGAACTATGGTAGAGATTCATACAGAAGCATTAGCCGACGGAAGTGTTTCCTATCAATGGGAAAATATAGGCGAAAGAGAGTACGAGATTCAGGCGGAGTATGCTGGAGATAGCAATTATCATACCGCCGAGAGCAAAGCGGCAGTAGATACGAGAAAGAAAAGCCAGCGGGAACTTGTCTTTGCCGATATTTCCGGCAAGACATATGGCGACGAAGCCTTTGCCCTGAAAATTACAGGCGGCGACGGCACGGGAGCGCTGACATACAGCGTGCCAGCGGGAAATGGCGTGCTGGAAATAGAGGGAGATACCGCCAAAATCATCGGAGCGGGCACGGTTACCATCACAGCAGCCAAAGCGGCAGATGCAGACTATAACGAAGTAAGGAAAAGTATCCGCCTTAGCGTAGCAAAGAAACCGCTGACCATAAAAGCAGAGGATAAAAACATTTTAACAGGCTCTGCCATGCCGGAACTTACGTATAACAAAGAAGCAGCAGACAAAGCCTTGGCAAAGGGAGATACCTTTGCAAATCCCAGTCTTGCGGCAGACGTGGCCAATACGAATACAATTGGCGAATATGACATCACCATCAGCGGCGGCACGCTGACCAATGTTGCCGGAGAGGACGTCAAAAAACATTATGAAATCACGTATCAAAAAGGCAAACTGACCATTGCCAAGGAACTTTACGAAGTAACGGTAGAGGACGGTACAGGCAGCGGCAAGTACAGCGCCGGACAGACCGTTAGGATTAAAGCCAAGGACAAACCGTGGTATACCTTTACGGCTTGGACGAGCCCGGACGGAGTGGTATTTCAAAATGCTTCCGCCAAGGAAACCAGCTTTGTCATGCCGAAGAAAGCCGTTACCGTAACCGCTGTTTACAAGGCAGACGACATATCCGAAAGTTATCCAAGCAGTTCCTCGTCGTCTTCGTCCGCCTCGCCCTCTGCACCGGCACCGGAAAGCAAGGGAAAAGTCAGAAACGAAGCGGCAAAAGCCTTTTTGCAAAAGATAACCGACCCGGAGCAGATAAAATATGTAGACAGACTGTTTGATCCCGTGCCGGTCATCGAAAAGAAAGCGGCAATCAAAGGGCTTACCGAGGATACCAAGACGAAGCTGGCAGAAGTTTTCCTGCCCAAGTACACCGATGTGGAAACCGGCAAATGGTATTCCAATGACCTTGCAGTAGTGGGTATCTTAGGACTGGTCAAGGGAACAAGCGCAAGTACGATCACCCCTGCCAAAAATGTCAGCGGAAAGGAACTGATGACGATTTTGGTACGCAGTATGAGCAAAAAGAAAGAACTGACAGGAGGGGCAGAGGCAGCGTCCGACTGGTACGCACCGTATGCGAAAGAAGCGGCTTTGCTCAAGCTCAGTGCAGGGCTTACCTTTGATATGGCCAAAGACCTCACCAGAGCGGAAGCGGCACAGATGATGTACCAATACGTAAAGTTAAGCGAAAAAATGCCGGTCAAAGTGGATGCAGCCGTGCTGGCCAAAGTAAAAGATGCGGCAGACATACCGGCCGAGTACCAAGAAGCGGCAGCTTACATGTATCAAATCGGTATTTTCAAGGGATACGAAGACGGCTCATTTATGCCGAACCAAAAAATATCCCGAGTGGAGATAATTGCTTTGATAGCAAGATTGCTTCAAGGATAAAGAGAATTGCCCACGCCAAGGAACAAAAAACAAGGCGGCAAGAGAGGCAAAGAACAAGGAAAGAACAGCAGAGAGCGATTTTCCCCTCAAAGCTGCGAATAAAAGAAAGTACCAATCGGGCAACCAAAAAGAGCCTGCCGAATCATTCGGCAGGCTCTTTGCAGGTGCGGGTTTGTATGGTTGCTTTTAAAAAGATAGTTCCGTTGCCTGCCGCAGCTCAATCTGGTTACTCCTTTATTTTTGGAGAAAGCCGGTCATATTGAACTTCCCTTTGGCCGGTATGGATTGTAATTTTTTCCTTGAAAAGCAAAGTATAACGAGGCTGCCCAAGGGTATAATCTGTCGTTTCCTTTGGGAAAAAAGAGCGGCAGAAGAAAAAATCGGGCTGCGTTTTTTGAGCAAGGAATATATAAATATCAGTATTATCATATGGGGTGGATAAAAGGTAATCCGCCTGTATTGAAGAAAATTTATTTTGCTTTTCGTTGTAACGAAAAATAAATTTGTTGTCGTCGAATATTTGCTCTAAACGGGTAAAAGGCGTTATGCGGTTTTCCATTTCATTGAAGTACACACTTTTTTCTATCATAGAAAGAGAGGTGCGTTCCGTAAGGATATTACGAAAAACCGTTTCTCGTTTTCCAGAAAGAGCCTCTATATCCTTTAGCTTATGTAATCCTAAAAGATGATGGAAGTCGGTGGCCTCAAACAATAGATTTATGTCGATGGGTTTTCCTTTTCTGCCGATAATGATATGGTATTGTTTATCGATTAGTTTTTCAAATGCCTTTGCACATTGTTGTAATTTATCCATATTTTTCTATCCTCGTAATAAAAAACCACCCTTGTCATAATAACAGGGCGGTTTTTGAGCATTTTCTTTCAGTTTGAACCTATTCTGGCTTATCTTTCTCAAAAGTTCTGCATAACAAAACTTGCCAGTACATTGGTTTGCACCTACCCCGGCTTGAGGTTTCATTGCACAACCCCTCCCGAAAGCTCCGCATAACAAGGCTTGCCGGTACCCCCCTATGCTTCAACGCTTTGACAGACACACGCCGTTGCCTGTCGTTATTATCATAATACACGAAAACCCCGATTATGTCAAGGGGGCTTACCCCAAAAGCCACGACAAACGCATGAACATACAAAATGCACAATGAATATTCTTATACATCCATTTTACCATTCGCAAAAGTGTATAATTCTAAGAAACAAAGTTCTTGAAAAAGAAAAAAATCTATTTTCCAAAATATTTTTATGCAACTTTGCATTTAGGTGCTAATATTTTTTGTGCAAAATTACATTTATGCGTTCGTCGTGGCTAAAAGTCTTTATGATGTTGTATTTTGCTGGATTTGTGATATACTGTTTAAGTCGTCAATGGCCTTTGACCAATGGGGAGGAGGTGAGAAGTATGGACGACATGATAATTACCGTTTTGGTCTCTGTATTGGCAGACATTATATCCTATTATGTGATTAAATGGCTGGATAAGAAAGAGGGCTAAAACAAAAAAGGCAAGTGTTCCGAGCACTTGCCTTTTTTGTCGTCAAGTATGAACGACAACATGATAATTACCTTTACGCTTATAATATACACTTTGCCCGGTGTTTTGTCAAGTGGTTAGTTCATCAAGCCCACGACAAACGCATGAACATACAAAATGCACAATGAATATTCTTATACATCCATTTTACCATTCGCAAAAGTGTATAATTCTAAGAAACAAAGTTCTTGAAAAAGAAAAAAATCTATTTTCCAAAATATTTTTATGCAACTTTGCATTTAGGCGCTAATATTTTTTGTGCAAAATTACATTTATGCGTGTGCTTACCCCAAAAGTTGCTTATAAATCATTGCATAATTTTCCCGCCAGCGGCGGCACAGCCGCAAGGCAGCCGCCTCATCGGCGGTCAGTACGGTCAAATCAATCAAGAGTTGCCCCTGATCTTTGGCGATTAAATGCACATAGAAGCCGCCGTCCTTATTGGGATAATAGTCGGCGGCCAGTTCCGTTGCCTGCCGCAGCTCAATCTGGTTACTCTTTAAATAGTTTTGCACCGTCATTCGTATTTTTTCTGGAATTTCCTCAGCAAAAAAATCCAAAGTAACCTGTCCGTCTTTCGTGATTTCATACTGCGTTTCCGGATTTTTGGGAAGAACCCGCAGCAAATGAACATCAGCCAGTTCCGTTAAGGCTTCCTGCAACTGAAAATAAGTGCTGTAATACTCGCCGACCATAAGCTCGGAAATTGTCGTATTGGACAGAGGCAGGCTGACTTCATTTAAAATATATAAAACAACCAATTTGCGCAGTTTATTTTCTAACATAAGCTCTCCCCCCTCTACTTTAAACCATTTTCGGATGTCCGTTATTGGATTGGTGCAACTGCCTATTTTTGAATGGAACAAGGTAGATTGTGCGTGGATGCTTCAACCTTAATTGCACCCAAACCAGAAAGACGGGTCAAGAAAAAGTTATGACCGGCTGCGGTTATATTTAATCCGGTCGCCGGCGTTTAAGATTTTCTTGCGCATCCGAATGGCTGTCGGTGTTACCTCGACCCATTCGTCCGGCTCGACAAACTCCAGTGCTGCTTCTAAGGACATTTCCAGAGGCTTTAACAGCTTAATGGCCTCGTCGCTCCCGGCTGCCCGGGTATTGGTCAGCTTCTTGTTTTTGGTCGGATTAACCACCATATCCTCGGGGCGGTTATTCATACCGATAATCATACCCTCGTAAACATCCTCCGACGGCCCGACAAACAGCCGCCCCCGGTCGCTCAAGTTAAACAGCGAATACGCCATCGTCTGGCCGTCCTCCTGCGAAATCAAAACCCCGTTTTGCCGCCCCGGGATTTCACCGGCATACGGGCCGTAAGAATCAAATGCTCGCAAGAGGATCCCCTCGCCCCGGGTATCATTGATGAATTCGGAGCGATAGCCTAAGAGTGCCCGAGTGGGAACTAAATATTCTACCTTGGTATGACCGTTTTCCGCCAGCATCGACTGCATAGCGCCCTTACGCAAATTGAGCTGGGCAATCACATTGCCGATATATTCATCCGGTGCGCTGACACTGACCTTTTCATAAGGTTCTAAGCGCTTGCCGTTCTTCTCCCGAAAGAGCACTTCCGGTTTGGATACGCTTAACTCATAGCCTTCCCGCCGCATATTTTCAATTAAAATCGACAAATGCAGCTCGCCCCGGCCGGAGACCTTGTAGGCATCGCTTCCTTCAATCGGCTCAACCCGCAGGCCGACATTGGTTTCCAGCTCCTTTTTCAGCCGGGCGGCAATGTGCCGGGTGGTAACAAACTTACCGACTTTTCCGGCAAAGGGCGAGTTATTGACATAAAAGTTCATCGACATGGTCGGTTCTTCAATCGCAATCATCGGCAGCGGCAAAACCTGATCCGGCAGGCAAATCGTTTCGCCGATGGAAATATCGCTGATACCGGAAATGACGACGATATCGCCGGAATGTGCCTCCGGCGTTTCGGTCCGCTTGAGGCCGACATTGACAAAAACCTGATTGATTTTCGCCTTGACAACGCTTCCATCCCGCTTGCTGACCGCTACGATATCCGCCGGGTGCAGCGTACCCTGACTAATCCGCCCAATCCCCAGCCGGCCGATATAATCATCATAAGCCAGCGCCGAGATTTGAAACTGGAGCGGCAGCTCGTCCTTATCGGGATAAGACGGCACCTGCCGGGTAATCATTTCAAACAGGGGCTTAATATCTTCGTTGGTGTCATTTAGATCATAATGAACCACACCGGCTCTGGCCGTTCCGTATAAAATCGGAAAATCCAGCTGTTTGTCATTTGCGCCCAGTTCAGCAAATAAATCAAAGGTCATATTGACCACTTCCTCGGGTCTGGCATCATTTTTATCAATTTTATTAATCAGCAGAATCGGACAAAGCCCCTGCTGCAAAGACTTTTGCAGTACAAAGCGGGTCTGCGGCATAGGGCCTTCCGCCGAATCAACCAGCAAAATAGCAGTATCGACCGTCCGAATGATGCGTTCAACTTCCGAAGAAAAGTCGGCGTGGCCGGGGGTGTCGACAATATTGATTTTGTAGTCTTTATAGGTGATGGAGCAGTTTTTGGAATAAATGGTAATTCCCCGCTCCCGCTCAATATCATTGCTGTCCATCACGCAGTCAACGACTTCTTCATGTTCGCCGAATACACCCGACTGCGCCAGCATGGCATCAACCAGCGTGGACTTACCGGCGTCAACATGAGCGATGACCGCAACATTAATAATCTTTTTTTCTCTCATAAATTCTCCTTGCAAAGCAAAGGGCTCCTCTGCGCCGAATGCTTTTTTGGTACTGAAACTGATTTGAAACTTTGCCCGGCAATGTATTTTGGATCAGAGTTCAGGTCAACGGGTCTAAACCTTTATTTTTGGATTGGATTCATTCCCTGCCCATATCCAGACAACTTAGCTTAGTGTAACACTCTTTTTTCCGGCTGGCAAGAGCGAAAATTTGTTTTACCATTTATAATTTTTTTCACTACCCCAAACAAAAACCCCATAGAGGCAGAATCTCTATGGGGTTTTGTATTACTTGGAAATTGTTTCTTTCTTGGCTGACTTTATTCGTATTTCCGTCCGAAATCAGAATTTCATTATTTATCATTTATTGGTACATCGCTTTTTTTAAGGAAAATATAGTCTTTGTCATATGCTGTCAATTGCATTTCCTTTTGGTTTAAAAGAGTACAGTGCAGTTTAAGGTCGGTAAAGACAAATTCATATTCATTTTTCTGGTCTGTTTTTTTAATCACTCCGTTTATATGAGCTTCGCTGAATTGTGAGGAAAAGAAGTTTACTTTATCCTCAACAAAATTGATCGTATAAATGCCGTTTGATTTTTCGGCCGGATTAAAAACAAGTCCCTGATAAGTACCTTTTAAAGGATATACATCGGGTTTAGAGGAATAATAAATAAAAGAAAGTAAAAAAACAAGAGAAATAATGATAAATCCACTCAAAAATAAATTTAGTTTCTTCATAATACTTGCACCTCCTGTACAAAAATATTATAGCATATTTTATAAAGGAGGTATAGTCATGAAGAAAATAATTTATGTGATGCTAAGTGTAATGGTGTTTGTTTCTTCGTTGCCTGTTAATGCGATGGAATCTGTAAATCCAACTATAACCTACTCAATTTTCCCATAGTCTTTTTTGGCTCTATCCCGCTCAGAGAGCGGGTGCATGGACTTCACTTTCGGCAATTTGCTCCGCAATTTGCCTATCGTTCCCGCCATGCAACGAGCCTAAAAAAGACTGTTCTGACGAACATGGGAAAGTTGAGTAACCTATTATAAGATGCCATATGTTTCAGAGTATCAAAAAAGATATAAATGGTAAAATAAAGTGTCCGCTTTATAGGCCAGAGGAATCGTTAGATAGGGAAGAAAAAACCGCTTGATTTTTAAAAAAGAATATGCTATTATTTAAAAATATTAATGAGAATAAAAATCATTGGCAACAACCGAAGTCGATGCTTGAGGCGGTGGGAAAACACGCAGCAGGCAGGCTGACCTAAAATAAGATACCACATTCCGTTCGGTTTACTGAATTCAAGAGGCGCTTCGCTTTCGGCGGTAGCGCTCTTTTGCGGTGTGGCGAAGCTGGTGCAGAACGGATGATTTTTACTCTGATTTGTTACCGATAGAATGGTCATTTTGACCGCCATAACATTATTTTTTATAAGGAGGAAATATGAAAGCAACCATGAAAAAGAGCATAAGCCTGATGTTAAGCTTTGCCCTCTTATTCAGCACGTTTTCTTTTGCTGCTGAGACGCCGAAGCATTGGGCGCAGGAACAGGTGGAGAAGGCAAAGGAAAAAGGAATTATTGAAAAGGGCGTGGAAGATTTGCATTTAGACCAGAGCGCCAGCCGGGCGGAAGCGGTGCAAATGATTAACCGTGTCTTTGGTTTTAGCGAAAGAAAAGAAACCGGTTTTACCGATATTCAAAATCACCCAGCCAAAGAAGCGATTGAGATTGCTTTTACTGCCGGTTATATCAAAGGAACTTCGGCCACGACCTTTTCCCCGGAAATGGGTCTGACCAGAGAACAGGAAGCAGTCATGCTGTACCGGGCGTTTGGCTTTGCTCCGGTGGAGATGTCGCAGCCGCCGTTTAAGGACTGGGATCAGATTGCTGATTGGGCGAAAGAAGCCGTTGCCGCCTTAGCGGATAGGCAAATTCTGAAAGGCTATCCGGGCGGAGAGTTTAAGCCGCAGGCAGGTCTGACCAAAGCGCAGGCGATTAGCGCCGCAGTGGCAGCAGAGGAAACTTATCAGGCCATCAAAGTGGAGAGGGCCAAACCGGGGAATGTGGGGTTGCCGGAAAATGCAAAGCCCAAGCCAGAAGCGAAAAAACCCGATTCCGGTACAAATTCCGACACCAATCAGAGCCAGCCGCCGCTGTTGCCTTTGCCGGATGAAAGCCTGACCAATCCGATGAAGCTGCGGCAGGCAGCGGAGCAGCTGTTTGTTGTTTCGGTCAACGAGGGCGAAGACTTCGCTAAGATTCGGCAGGATATTTTGACTAAGTACAGTCAAATCAAAGAGGAAAACCTGCATTTAGCCAAAATTTTTAAAGACAGCCGCAAGGTGCTGGCCTATGTCGAACAGACCGGACTGTATTTTCCGGAACTGCCGATGCCAGAGGAAACCGTCAGCGGTTTTTATGCCCTGACTGGCAAAGACTTTGCTTTGCTTGAGGACAGTGATGCCGCTGACCGTCAGGACTGCCTTTTGGTGGTCGGTCAGCCGGAGAGAAAGACTCCGATTGCCGTTGGCCGGAAGATTTTGGGCTATCCGCAAAACTCTTTAACGGTTGGTCTTGATTTAAATAAAGAAACCGTTTTAGTTCGGGGGCTGAACTTTAACCTGTCCAAAGCGCCGAAAGAAGCGCTGGTGATGCAGGCGGCCATTACTCAAAGCGGCCGGGTTACTGAAAATCCGAGCAATTTAACCATTGCTCAAAACCGGATTGATATGGGCGAGGACAGCGAAGCGGTTAAGAATGGGATTCGGCTGATGATTCCGGTTGCGGAGGGGGAACTGCGGATTGAGCGCAATATCATTACCGGCAGCGGCGATACCAAAGGAAAATCCCGCAGTGCCGAGGCGATTTCTTTAAGCAGCCGTGCCAAGGCCGATACCAAAGTGGTTGTCAAAGACAATCAGATTAAGGATTACAAGTTCCATGCGATTGGCATTACTGCCGGCAAGGATTCAGCGGTGGAAATCAGCGGC
Source organism: uncultured Lachnospiraceae bacterium (assembly GCA_963545585.1). Classification (GTDB taxonomy): domain Bacteria; phylum Bacillota; class Clostridia; order Lachnospirales; family Vallitaleaceae; genus W11650. The sequence continues at coordinate 5,956 of CAUUKX010000021.1, read as the reverse complement.
AATCATTTGCAAAACATCGGCCAAAACGGCATCGGCGTCTTTGTTTTTGATACGCTCAAGGACTTAACGATTAAGAATAACCGGATTGACAGCTATGGCACCAAAGAAATCAAATCCGGCGCATTTGGTACTGAGCCGAAGGTCAGTGCCGAGTCGGAAACCGGTATCAGCTTGGAATATATTGATATGGTTTACGGTGTTAAGGTCAATCAAAAATATTACAGCCAAGCGCCTTTGCTGGCGCAGGATTTGGCTGCGCTGGATAATCAGGTGGCCGATAAGGCTAAAAATGATGCACTTGACGGCGTTTTGAATTGTACACCGGTCTTTATCGGGCAAAGAGGCAAGTTTGGCGATCCGGTGCAGGCCTTAAACAGCCGCACTCGTTTGCACAAAAAAGATGTCATCGTCGTTAAGAGCGAAGATGATGAGATGACGCTGGGTATCAATCCCTCTGATCCGGCGGCCGCCCGGCAGGTAAAAAGCCTGTATTTGACCGGCAATGGTTCGGGACGAGTGGTTTTAAGCGAAAACTTAGAAATTTTGGAAGATTTGACCATTGACTTACCCAATGCGATGGTGCAGAACAAGGCAAAAGTCAAGGGCAATGTTCACATTTTGAACGTAAGGGATAATGACGCTTCCTCTTTCCGGCTGACTGTGGCCAAGGATAAGATTTTTAAGCATAACAGCGAGGATATTGCACTTTTGCTGGAGGACATCAAAAACCAAAAGGGGCAGGATGTTACTAAGGAGCAGTCCAATCTGGTGGCAGGGGTACACCTATTTGACGGCAAAAAGGAGCTGGCTAAGGAAAGCTATGAGATACTAGATGCTGAAGATAAAATTATTCTGAAAAAGGAACTTTTAAATACCTTAAAAGAAAGCACCAGCTTTGCAGTGGAGTACAGCGACCCGCAAAATCAGGTGCAGCGGGTGAAAAAGAGCTTTACCGTTGCGGTGGAGGACTATTCCACCGGTAAGCTTTCCTTTACTGATACATCGGCGAAAAAGATTATCTGCGCATTTGCACCGGCTGAAGGAATTCAGATTCAGGTGAGCGACCTGAAAAATATTATGGGCGAAGCGGTTTCCGCCGACGAAAGCCATCTGACCGGCAATCTGGAAGTGGCGGTCAGCTATCTGAAAGCGGCGGCGGAAGATTTTGAAGTGGATGAAGAAAAGGATATCATTACCCTGAAAAAAGGCCTGCTGGATAAGGTGCCGACTCCGGCGTGGGGCAGCACTCAGCCGATTAAGCTGACGGTTAAAGATGCCGGCAATAAGATTGATGAAATTAGGCTGACTCTGGAATTAGGCGTGATCAACCATTCGATTGATCAAGGCACCGTTACCGGCAAAACGCCGCTGACCTTTACCGAGGGCAATGCTTTGCCGACCGGCCTAATTTTTGAAATCAAGGGTCTGAAAAATGCCAAGGGTGATGTCCTGACGGCGGCGGAAACGGATTTGACCCACTATCTGGAAATCGAACCATTCCCGGTAGACTGGCAGCTGGAAATGGAGGGCAGCGGCGAGAATATTCACTTTAACCCGGCACATTATGAAATCGACGATGCCAACGACACGATTACTCTGAAAAAAGCGTATCTGGATTTGATTAAGGCCAATAAGCGCGATACCGAATACGGCGTAAAGCAGTATATTTTCAAATACCGTGATCCGCATCTGGGAACGGAGTTTCGCAGCAAAAAGGTGCTGGTTCATATCAAAAAGCAGCTGATTCCGCTGAATACGCAGACGAAAATTACGTCCGATACTTTGCAGATTAGTGAAAGCGGCATTACTTCCGGCCAGACGACATTGACCGCTGATATGACGGTGCGGGAGTTTTTGGCGCAGATTAAGCGGGGCAATCCCAGACAGACACTGCGGCTGTATCGTCCAGCGGAACTGACGGACGGCAAGCTCCCGGAGCAAAATTGGTATCATTATAAGAATGAGTATGAAAACATTGAAAACGGTGATGTTTTGGTTGTAACTGCCGAGGACGGCAAAAGCAGAGCCTATTATCCGATTCACTTTGCGGCAGCGGCGGAAGAAGCAATGATTACCGGTATTTTGGATGCCGCTATTGTGGCGCAGTTAGGTGGCAATTTTATTCGGGTGAAGGGCGAGCAGACGGTGGGCGCACTGCTGGGCGCACTGAGTTATGCGCCGGAAGTGGAGCGCTCGGTGCTGAAAAACGACAATCCGGTTGCAGGCAGCGAAATAGTTCAGGAAAATATGATTTTGCGCCTGAAAAAAGGTGAAAAAGTACAAAACAGGGTAATTAAAGTAGTGAAAAAACCGGTTTACCGGGCGCTGATTGTCGCTAACTCGGATTACCCGGGCGAAAAAAGCGACTTGGTGGGGCCGGTTGGTGATGCTAAGCTGATGAACCGGGTATTTGCCGCACAAAACTTTACTGCCGGCAAAATGAAGTCAGTTACGGTGAAGGAAAATCTGAAAAAAGCCGAGTTTTTTGATGCCATTCGGCAGGCTTATGCCGGAGCAAATGAAAATGACATTTCCTATTTTTATTATTCCGGCCACGGTTATAACAAAGACGGAATCAGCTATCTCTGCATGGTTGAAGCACCGCTGGGCGGCAATGACCCGCTGGGGCTGTGGGTTTCGGTGAATGAGCTGCGGGCGGCGCTGGATCAGGTGCCGGGCACAAAGGTCTTAATTTTAGACAGTTGCAATTCCGGCGGCTTTATTGGCAAAAGTGCGCTTGACGGCAGCAGCAGTGCAACGCCGACCACAACCGGCGCTTATAGCCGTGATTTTGTGGAAACGGTAATGCAGGAGTTTAAAACCGAAGCGGCCAGCCCGAATTATCTGATCGGCAATGAGTATAAGGTTTTGGCAGCCAGTTCGGAAAATGAGTTTTCCTATGAGGATAAACTGGAAAAGCTGGGTAAGTTCACGAAAATATTAGCCGAAGCCGCCGGCAAAGACGGCGACTTAAAGGCCGACGCCAACGGCGATAACAAGGCCGGTCTGGAGGAGTTGTATGACTATCTGGATAAAAATGTGATTTATACCTCACATATTCAGGCCTATCCACGGCAGGACAGCTTTGTGATTTTTGAAGCACCGGAGGCAAGCGCACCGGAAAGCGATAATGTCGATGTCAGCGCCAAGGAGAATGCTTATAAGGTTACCATCAGAGGAAAAGCTCGTATGATCAGCAAAGGTAAGCTTGCGATTGATACCGATATGACAGTGGAGGAGTTTTTAAGTCATATTCAAAAGGGGGAAGAACATCAGCAGCTGGCAGTCGTTAAACCGGCGCAGTTCTTAGGCGGCGCTGATCGGGAGAAAGATTTGACTGAAAAAATGGAAGTACGGGATCGGTTAAAGGTGACGGCGCAAAATGGCAGAACGGTTCAGTATTCCATCATAGTCAAGCCGGCATCGACACCCAAGCCTCCGAAACCAGCCAGCCCGGCGGCAATTGAATTGCCGGACTTTGGCGGCAAATATAAACTGTCATATAATAAGAAAAGCATTGTCGGCGATGCTGAGAATCTAACCGAAAGTACCGAGGTTGGTACATTTTTGGCGGCGCTGACCAATCGGGCGGCTTATGACGAGGTTAAGGTGTTAAAAGCTTATACTGCGGACGAATTTAAGCAGGACAGTGATAAGCTGGAAAATGAGGATAAGTTGTTCCTGAGAAAAGGCAATGAAAAAGCGACCTATATGCTCCAAGTCGAGAGCGGCGGTTTGGTTGTACCGCCAGCGCCGGGTGGATTACGCAGTCAAGCGGTCTTAAACAGCCGGATTTTGCGGCAGGAACTTTTGTCTTGCGCCGAGGAAACGGGGCAAGCGGCAGATTTTAGCCTTTTGCTGTTTGGCTGTATGTTTGACATTTAAATATTTCCTTTTGGCGAAATTGAAAGGAGAGGTAGGCGCAGCCTAAAAAATAAAGGAATCCCCTTGCCGTCCGGGATGTTGGACAGTAAGGGGATTTTTTGGGTTTAAAAACTTATCAGCACAAAAAGCTGGCAGGAGAAGCAGCGATGTTTTGCCCCCAAAAAACGGAGCAAGCAGTTTATTCCCAATGGATTGTGCGGCCGTGTTTGGCTAAAAAGCTGTTGTGATAGCGGGGGTCATGGCTGACATTTTCCCGAAACCAAGCCGGTGGCTGAAAAGCCCCGGCTTCTTCTTCGGAGACAAACTCAACCTCAGCTAAGACGAAACCGGCAAAAGTGCCTTTAAAAATATCCAGTTCAATGGTATATTCTTTGCCATCTGAAAAGTAAGGAATCTGGTAGCGCCGCTTTTGAATCAAATAGCCCTCCGCTTTGGGTAGTAGTCCGGTATATTCTTCGGCGGTCAGCGGCAGCTCATATTCGAGGTGCTTAACCTGACCGCTACCTTTGACAGTCAGAATATAGTCGCTGTCCATTTGTCGAATCCGAATCACTGGCGCAGTGCTGATATAGGCCTGCTCAATTTCAGTGAAAGGAAATTTTTCATAGTCTATTTGTGATAGGTCAGCTAAATATTTATATTCGATTTCGTAATTTTTATGGTTAGCGGGATTGGAAGATTTCATCATGTGCTCCTTGTGCTTGCATTTTGGCGGTAAAATGTGTACAATAAAAAAGAGTTTATAACCATTTCCGATAAAAGATTCGCTTTTTGTCCGGTGGGCGGCATAGCTTTAATCGAAGTGCTTCGCACATCTACCCGGGCGGGCAATCCGTTCTGATTGAAAAACTGTGCGTTTCTGACAGGTGGGAAATCAGCTGCGATTGAAGCATTGCGTGCTTCTGTTCGGCGGAGTTGTTTAAAAAGATTGTTCTGCCGAATGTGGGAAAGTTGGTTTCGCAACTTAAATTTTATCATAGTTTCAGTGAAAAGGCAAGGCGAGAACAGTACCGTGAATGTTGCGGCAGGCAGAGAACAAAGCGGAATCGAGCGAAAAAACTTATAAGAAAAGCTGTTTTATTAAACATGGTTGCAGAAAGAGGTTGTAAAAGCCTGCAAATAAAAAGCAAGTAAAAAATGAAAAAATTGAAATTTTACAAAAAAAGGAGTTGGCAAAATGGAAACAAAGAAAAAAGCATTGGTATTTTTAGCGGACGGCTTTGAAGAAGTGGAGGCGCTGACACCGGTTGATATCCTGCGCCGGGGCGGGGTTGAGGTGCTGCTGATTTCGGTCAGCGGCCAAAAAATGGTAGAAAGCGCACATGGGGTCAGGCTGGAGACCGACTGCCTAATAGAGGAGCTGACGGATGTGCAGAAAGAGGCGGATGCTTATATCCTGCCGGGCGGTATGCCGGGGTCAACGACGCTGGCCGAACACAAAGGAGTGCAGGCACTGCTGATAGAGGCAAATAAGACCGGCAAATTTTTGGCAGCCATTTGCGCTGCGCCGATGGCGCTGGGCGGTTGGGGACTGTTGCAGGGCAAAGAAGCGATTTGCTATCCCGGATTTGAAAAGTTTTTAACAGGCGCAAAAATTTCATCAAACCGGGTGGCGAAAGACGGCAATATCATCACCGCCAAGGGTGTTGGTGCGGGATTTGCCTTTGGTTATGCCATTTTAGGCGAACTTTTGGGTGAAGAAGCAGTCAGTCGGCTTAAAGAGCAGATGATTTGGCAGGATTAAAGAGGATTGAGCCGACTGACATCGGTTATGCACGTGAAAAAAAGAAAGTGCATTGAGATTTTCTCGCTTTCATGTCAAATTTATGGTATAATACTGCGTACTAAAAGCGTGAGTGCAGGCTGGAGGAAAAATGCGGAGCACGCTGGCGTGCGTAAGCGTTTTTTCCGGACAGGCTATATGAGCGCTGATGCGGAGAGAAAATCCTATGGATTTTCTCGCACACACGCTGAGTTTATGGTACATGTCCTCAAAGAATCTGGCAATTTCAACTTTCGTTTATTAGGGTACTCAACTTTCCCATGTTCGTCAGAACAGTCTTTTTTAGGC
>CAUUKX010000020.1:0-26707 GCA_963545585.1 uncultured Lachnospiraceae bacterium | reverse complement strand
GGCAGGAACGGAATGCGATTTGCGAAGCAAATTGCGAGAGTGAGTCCATGCAGACCGCCCGCCCGGGCAGAAACGCAAAGCGTTTCGATCAGGGCACCCGCTCTCCGAGCGGGATAGAGTCAAAAAAGACTATGGTAGGTCGCCCACCCGGGCAGAAGTGCGCAGCACTTCGATCAGGGGAAAGTTGAGTCAGCAATGTTTAAGGACGGTGCAAAAGAATAAAGTGTTCGGAACAAAACCGAACACTTTAGCGCAGCAGCGACCGCTAATCCGGTAAAGAATCTTTCGGTCGCATAATCTCCCTCAAACTTCATATAGACTTTTGCAATGCAAATACAATTGCATTGCGTTCACTGGCAAGAGAATTTAATTTGCCTCCGCTTCGAGCATAGCATCAATAACTGCATCAACCGGAACTGAGAATAAAGCGGTGACATCTCCGTCTTCATCCGTCATTTGAATGCCTGCTTGCCCATCCGCTTCGATTGGTTGAACATCGACAGTCCTTGCATTGCCGGTCTTGTCATCAGTAATCGTCAGCTTAGTACCATCTTCGTGGATATAGCCGACAAAAGAAGCTTTTTGTGACTTGTCAGCGGAAACCGCAAGCAAAACTCCAAAACTAACATCCGCATCGGTTGCCCAATAAATGGTAGTACCATGATTGTCACCACCGGCATAGCCAATGGATAAGACTGATTTTAATTTATCAGCAGTACTTGGCTCTTCAGCACTTTCAGCCGGCATTGCTGCTTTTTCTTCCTTTTTGTTTGTATCGGCGGGTTTGCTTTGCGTGGTCGGTTTGCTTTCTTTTTTATCGCCGCCGCAAGCGGAAAGACCGGTACTCATCATGATAACAGCAAGAAATAATGCTACTACTTTTAAACTTTTCATTTTTATCTCCTTTTAATTTAATAAATTAATAAAATTACATTTGTTTCCTCTTTTGTCTTGATACTTTGAGTTTTAGGATATAAGGACATAGACAGGCAAAGTAAAACAAAACAAAAGATAAAATAATCTACAGATTCATAGCTGTCAGTTCTTTGGCAGTGTCTTCAACTAATTGCTCGCATTTCTTTACATTTTTGCCAACGGCACTGAACAGGCCGAAAAGTCCGCCGGTTAATTCGTTTATCACCATGTTGCCTGCCATGTTGCCCATGCCGGCTTGCTGGTTGCTTTTTTGAATGGAAAACTTAGCGGAACGTTCCTTAAAACCGGCTTTCATAATCCATACTTGATTTTGCCGGTCAAGCGGCGGAAAAACGATGATTGTCGCCATGCCATGCTTGGTCAATTCCGGTTTTCCGGCGGTAAAAGGATGATCCTTAATCGCCTCGTAAAGCTCTGCCTCCGAATATTCTTTGCTGAATGTTACATTTTTAACTTTAATCCCTAACATTTTATTTCCCTCCTTTCTTTCGTTATATCGAAGTAATTTTAAAGCTGTCCTGCTGATTTTGCAATAGACTTGTGCCGGATTGTCTTTTTTTGTGCTGAATTGTATTTTTTTAAAGATAAACCTATGATATAATATGCTGGGATAATTTCAAAGAAAATTAAAGGCTACTATTTTTTTACACCCGTTTTGATAGCCTTTTTACTTGTGGTTTGTTGAATTGCTCAACTTTTCTCCAGTTTTCTCCAGTTGAAAGCGGCAGGCAATCTTACCCTGATCGAAATGCTGCGCACTTCTGCCCGGGCGGGTGTTGTGCTTGGTTGAAACGGTATGCGCTGTTCCCCAGATGGGCAACCGGCCATAAAAAAATTGTCTTAATTTTTATAAGCATAAGGGAAAGTTGAGTGAATGATTGAAAACGGATGATACCCACATGGAAACCGGAAAAATAAGGGGTAGATGATGAAGATTGCAGTAGTGGATGATAACAAAACAGACTTGGAGTTTTTTTTGAAACTGGTTAGGGCGTATAGAGAAAAGTATCATCGGACAATTCATGTTCAGTGTTTTACCGGTGGAGAAGATTTTTTAAAGGAATTTCAAAAGGGGAAGTTTTCTGCCGTGTTTTTGGATATTTATATGGATGGTATCAATGGGGTGGAAACAGCGAAAGCCATTCGGCAAAAGGACGAGGAAGTGCGTTTGTTTTTTACGACTACCAGTGCCGAGCACTTAGCTGACGGCTTTGCAGTCGAGGCGACACATTATTTAATTAAGCCTTTGACAGAGGAAAAAATGGACGAGGCAATGCATCGGCTGCGAGATTTTTTTGCAAAAGAAGAAAGTATGATTGTCTTTCCCAATGGCAGCAAAGAAATTTCAGTTCCTAAAAGTCAGATTTTATATATTGAAAGCATTCGCAACGGAATCATGATTTATTGCCGGAAAGAAGCAATTCCGGTGCGCTGCTCCATTTTGGCGGCGATGGAACGCTTGCAGTTCGGTAACTTCCTGCGCTGCCACCGCTATTCGATAGTTCATCTGGAGGCGGTGGTGCGGGTGGAGGATGATTCGTTTGTGATGACGGACGGAAAGCGGATTTTGCTGCGGCGGGAGGGACGTAAGGAGCTGAAAGAGGTGTATTATCACTATTTTATGGATAAAATGTGGGAGGAATGCAAATGCTAATCTATGCTCTGACTTTTTTGGCGATGGCACTGGGAATTGTGCCTTTTGCCGCCCTGCGCTACTATCCGTTTTTGAATAAACTGCGGATTCGGATAAGGACACTGGGATTTATTTTTTTAGCCCTAATTTTATTGGAAACATGGAGCTATCGGCAAATTGTAGAGTATGGCAGCTGGCTGGGCATAGGAAATGCCGATTTTTTTCGGAGCGGCTTTTATCTGGTTTATTTTTTGCTTTCCTGTATTGTGATTAAAGAAAAGCTGTCGCATCACATCCTTGTCTGGCTGATCAGTACCAGTTTTGGTGCTGTCCCGCTGGCGGTGGCTGCTTTTTTGGAAGAACGAATAGCGCTACCGATTCCTCAACTGATTTTTGTGTTGGCGCTCCTTGCTTTCATGCCGCCTTATGCTTGGCTGAGTTTTTATTTTTTGAAAAAATTTATTATGCCTTTGATGGAAGAGTCGGAGGAATATACTCGCTTTTTTACTTTGGTTATGCTGCCGGTTTATTTGGGAATCCTTGCTACGGTCAGAGGTATGACATGGGAACACCGGATGGGGATGTCGCCAGGAGCTTTGCTGTCCGTTCGGCTGATTGGATTTTTGCAGACGCTGATATTGTGTATTTTATTTAAAAAAATGACGGATAACCGCAAGCGAATGGATGATTTAAAGGAGCAGCAGCATTCGCAGGAAATGCTGCTGGCCATTTCCAAGCAGCAGTTTTTGGCCTTATCGGAAAAAATTGCCGAGGCCAGACGAGCCAGGCATGATGTCAAGCATCATTTTACGGCAATTCAAGCGTATTTAGTACAGAAAAATTATGCTGAACTGGCTCGTTATGTGGAGGAAAGCGTTAAAAGCTGCGACTTTGAGCAAGTTTTGGCTTTTTGTGAAAATTCAACGGTCAACATGATTTTATCGTATTATTATGAATATGCCAGGCGGGAGCAAATTGAAATTAATATTTCGGCCTGTGTTCCGGCGGTTTTGCCGTTATCGGACGCAGATTTATGGGTTCTTTTGGGGAATCTGTTAGAAAATGCAGTGGAGGGCAGTAAGCGGATAACGGCAGGAGAACGGCAGATTACGGTGAAACTATTGGTTAAGGGCGGTTCGTTTGGCATTATTGTGGAGAACCTTTATCAGGAAGATACGATTCGGCGGCAGGGTGAGCGATTTTTGTCTTCCAAAAATACAGATGACAGCGGCAATGGCATAGCCAGCATTCAGTATTTTGTGCAGAAGCATCAGGGCATGGCGGAATTTGAAGCGAGGAACGGGCGTTTTTCTGCATCGGTTTATGTAGCGATTAAAGCTGGCGGCGGTCAGCCTGAATGCTGAAAAGAGAGGATGTAGGAGATTGGCCGCCAAGGTTATAAGGGAACAAAGGATTCCGTTTGAAGTTTTGGCTGATCCGTTTTATTCCGAAGAAAATATGGCCAGACTGAAAAAGGCAGCGGCTGATCTGGATGCCGGGAAGGGGACAATTCATGAGGACGGCAGGGTTTAGTGAAATTAGCTTGTGCAGCGGTTCTAAACCGGTCGTTGCCTTGAGAGCGCTGATAAGAAGTCAGTGCTTTTTTCCTGCCAAGAAAAGGGACATCGGGCAACAATGTAAAGAAAATGATGGATATTGATTGATTTTTCTTTGCAATTATGCTATGATATAAAAAGGTAGAATATGTGTTTCCGGCATAGAGATACAGGCAGTCGAGAATGAAAAATATCATCATTTTCCGATAAACAGGAAAAACCTAAGCAGATTAAAATAGAAAAAACAGAAAGGAATAATACAATGGCACAGACAATGGTTAATTTCAGAATGGACGAAGAGCTAAAAAAGAATATGGAAAAGACATGTAAAAGCATGGGACTTACCATGACATCAGCGTTTACAATGTTTGCCGCAAAGGTTACAAGGGAACAAAGGATTCCGTTTGAAGTTTTGGCTGATCCGTTTTATTCCGAAGAAAATATGGCCAGACTGAAAAAGGCAGCGGCTGATCTGGATGCCGGGAAGGGGACAATTCATGAGGTAATATATGATTAAAGTCTGGCAGGAAGAAGCGTGGCAGGATTTTGAACATTGGTTTACTCAGGATAAAAAAACATTGAAACGAATTCTTCAACTGCTCAAAGATATCGATCGCAATGAATATGACGGTATCGGTAAACCGGAACCATTGAAAGGCGATTTGATGGGCTTTTGGAGTCGGCGCATTGATGATAAAAACCGGATTGTATATCGGATCAGAGACGGCAGGATTGAGATAGCGCAATGCGGCTCACATTATCGGGATAAATGAAAAAGACATGAAGAGATTTTGGCCGGTAGAACTGGCGGAACTATGGTTTTTATGGTAAAATAAGGCGGGACAAAAAACATTACTGCTGGGGCAAGCAGTCGAGGGGTTTCATTATAAATGGCTGTTTATCTAAGCGGTAAGCAACATGCGGCATCCGGACGGTTTTAGATAAACTCTCCGCTCTGGCCGCCAAATCAGAAAAGGAGAAAGCAATGGAACTCAGAACAGCGGCGTCGCCAAGGGACGTCAAGTATTATACAACCCAGCGGTTAAGAGAAGAATTTTTAATTGAAAACTTGTTTGTGAAGGATGAAATCAAATTGGTTTACAGTCATATTGACCGGATTATTACCGGGGCGGCAGTACCGGCAGAAAAAGAACTGACGCTGACAGCCGGCGCTGAGCTTCGGGCGGAATATTTCTTACAGCGGCGGGAAATGGGCGTAATCAATATTGGCGGCGCTGGCCGGATTACTGTAGATGGCAAGGTTTATGAAGTCGGAGTTAGAGAAGGCATGTATTTAGGCATGGGCGCAAAAGACATTCGCTTTGCCAGTCAGGATAAAAATGCTCCGGCCAAGTTTTATTTAAACAGTGCGCCGGCACATCATCCGTATCCGACCGTGCTGATTAAACGCGAGGGCACGCCGGCCGATGACGTGGTGATTATAAAGGAAGAAAATAAGGTGCGCTTAGGCAGTCTGGAAAGCTCCAATCACCGTACCATCTGCAAATACATTCTGCCCGGGCAGGTTGAGAGCTGCCAGCTGGAAATGGGCATGACCAGTCTTGAACCGGGGAGTGTTTGGAACACCATGCCCTGTCATACGCATGATCGCCGGATGGAGGTTTATTTGTACTTTGACTTGCCGGAAGATGCTTTTGTTATGCACTATATGGGCGAGCCCCAGGAAACCCGGCATTTGGTGGTCAGAAATGAGCAGGCGGTGATTTCACCGAGCTGGTCGATTCATTCGGGCAGCGGCAGCCGGAATTATACTTTTATTTGGGGAATGGTTGGCGAGAATCAGGATTTTGATGATATGGATCATCTGGCAATGCAGGATTTGAGATAGGGGAAGAAAATGGCAGAAATCAGTATTAAAGTATTGGATCAAAGCGGCAAGACACTGGCGGTCAGCCGGGGTGAAAACGAAGCCAATTTAGTGTACTCTGCGGAGTATCAGGAGGGCGACCGGATTATTGTGGACACATTTGATAAGAATGACCATTATTGGATTCAGGTTGATGATGCGCTCGGGCAGGCGCTGCTATTTTTAAAGGAAGGAACTTTTTCCTATCCGATTCCTTTCGGCAGTAAGCGGATTAACCTTTCGCCGAAGGCTTTTTCCGGCAGCAAGCATTTGCTCCATGTCAGGAAAGCAAGGCCTTTTGAGTATTTGGCTTATCGGAATTTGTCGAAAAATGTCAATGACCATCATGACAATACCAATGCCTTTCCGCATGCATCAGCCAATGTTGAAACCAGAGGCGAGTCGGTGTTTGCGGCCATGAATGCGATTGACGGGGTAACGGCAGCAGCCAGCCACGGCGAATGGCCGTACCAATCATGGGGCATTAATCAAAGACCGGACGCAGAACTGACGCTGGACTTTGGCCGGCTGATTACAATGGATCGGATTGTTTTTTATCTGCGGGCGGATTTTCCGCATGATAATTGGTGGGAAAAGGTAACGATTGAGTTTTCTGACGGCAGCGAGCAGGAGTTTGCGCTGAAGAGAACTGGCGAAGCGCAGGAGTTTAGTATCGAAGCAAGGCAAGTTTTGTGGCTGAAAATGAAAAATATGATTAAGTCCAGTGAGCCGTCGCCGTTTCCGGCGCTGACTCAAATTGAGGTCTATGGCAAGGAGGCCGACTAAAGTCCATCCGGTTTTTTATGTTTTTATGTTTTTAAAAGCCGCTTTTTCTGCGGCTTTTAAAGGCTGGGGTTTGCCAAGGAGGAGTTTTGGTTGAAATCAGAAAATAAAATGACAGTTTTTTTTGTCATCGTCTTTTTGCATTATACGGCTGCCAATTTTGCCCATCCCATTACGCCCACTTTGATTGTGGAGTTGCAGCTCCCCAGCTATACCTTTGGTACGGCGTTTGCGACGATGGCGCTGACCAGCTTTTTGTTTTCGCCTTTCTGGGCGAAGATGAAGGAGCTTTTTTCGGCCAAATCGCTCCTGCTGACTGGCTCAATTGGCTATGGACTCGGTCAGCTTTTTTTCGGATTGGCAGCGACAGAGATCGGTGTTATCTTTGCCCGTGCTTTTTCCGGTTTTTTTGTGGGAGCGATTGGCGTATCGATTTTGATTTATATTACAGAAATGTCGGGCGCTGAAAAAACAGGCGTTAATTTGGCCAAATATGCTATTATTCAGGCGCTGGGCGGAGCAGCCGGTTTTCTTTTGGGCGGAGTGATTGGGGTGTACTCCATCAAAATGACGTTTTGGTTGCAAGCGGCTGCTTTGATTTTGTGCGGCGTCTTCTTTTTCCTGCTGCCGGAAAACATTGCGCTGGCCGAGCGGCCGCAGATGCCGCTGTCCAGCTTGCTCAAGGAGATGAATCCCATCCGCTCTTTCTTGGATTGCCGGAGCTTTATAACGAAAAGCTTTGCCCTGCTCTTTCTTGTGATTGCCTTTGCCAACATTGGCATAACGGTCTTTGATCAGGCCTTTAATTTTTATCTGAAGGCGCAGTTCAATTTGACATCGATTTATAACGGGTTCTTTAAAGCAGCGATTGGTTTGATTACTTTACTGGTCAACAGTACGGTTGGTTTATGGATTATTCGCCGCAGCGATATTAAAAAAGCAGCCGGCCTTGTCTTAGTCTGCTGTGCGATTAGCGTTTCTGCATTGTTTGGGATTTTTAGTGTGCCGCTGTTTTTGGCAGTTTGCTTTGTTTATTATTCTTTTCATTCGCTGATTGTGCCGCTGTTGCAGGATAACGCTGCGCATGAGGCCAATTATCAAAACCGGAACTTAGTGATGGGGCTTTACAATGCTGTCCGCTCCTTGGGTATGATTGGCGGGGCATTATCTGCCGGCTTTTTTTATCAGACTCACGCCATGCTGCCGTTTGCTTTAGCGGTGCTGTGCTTTGCTCTGGCGGCCGGGTTTATGGTCTGGCATCAGGCTTGCCAAAGGGCAGAGGGATAATGCGGCTAATCGCTTTCTCGTTTTGACGGATGGCGAATGGCCAGCCGGATGCCAACGTATCACTTGCCGGTATTTCGACAGTTACCCAAAAGCAGCAATGATTTTTACAGGAGGGGAGCATGGCAAAAACGTTTTCAGAAAAGCTGAGTATCGGTCAAATGGCGAAACTAAACAATATTTCGGTTCAGACCTTGCGCTACTATGAGAAAATGGGGCTGCTTAGTCCCAAATGGGTGGATGCCGGGAGCAAGTACCGCTATTATGACATTGAGCAGTCCTGTATTGTGGATATGATTAAGTATTTGAAAAAATGCGATTTGAGTCTGGAGGAGATTCATCACATTTTATCGGCCGAGCAAATTGATGCCGGGCAGCTGTCCTGTCTGCTGGAGAAAAAACAGAATGAAATCGATAAGGAGATGCGGGAGCTAAATTTTAAAAAAGTGGCAATCCGCAATATTTTAAACAGTTTGGAAGCCTATCAGTTGATGCCGGCGCTGGGAACGATTGTGCTGGAGTATTTTCCTAGGCGTTATGCCTTTGTCTACCGGGGCGACTGCAATTATTATCAGAACACACGTCTGTATGAGCAGGGGCTGATGGAATTAAAGGCGGAAATGGACAAATATCATTTGCCGCATTTTTATTCCTTTAACCCGGCTTCGCTGATTCGCAGGGAAGTGTTAAGTCCGGGTAAGCTCTACTGCAACGAACTTTTTGTCTATATTGACGAACTCTATGCTAAGGATAGAGTTCCGTTAATTGCAATCAGCGGCGGAACCTATTTTTGCATTTACTGCAATGAGGTTCTGCATGAAGAAAAATACACCTATCAGCTGATTGAGCATATTCAAAACAATCATATGGAAATTGTCGGCGACTGCATTGAAGAGTCGATCAGCGATTTAATTGCCATTCGGGAAAACCGGAAAAATCTGCTTATGCGGGTCAAAATTCCGGTTCGCTTTCAGCGTTTTTCGTGAATAACTTATAATTCGGCTGTGGTTAATTATTTTCACATTCCGATAGCCGGAGTTTGATTACAGGTATCATTATTTGCCTGCCCCTTAATTTGTCGATATGTCGATAGATTAGGGGGTTTTGCTTGAATAGCAGCGAATTTTGACTACAAGTATCATTACCTGCCTGCTTAATACCCCCTAATTTGTCAATAAATTAGGGGGATTTTACTTGATTTCAGAAATTTTTAAATCGTCCTTGACTCTATACCGACTATATTTGCTATGATGATAATGCAAATCGAAAACAGGACAATCGAGGTAAAACAGGGAGGGTTATCATTTTTGAGAGTTGCAGGAATGATTTTCGGCTTGTTTGTTATAATTTTAACAAAATTTACAGAGGCAAGAAATAGAAAATTGTTACCAGAGCAGGCGTTTTTCATGCTTGCAGTATAATATAATTTTAAACAGAGGAGGATTTTAGTATGGACAAAGTAAAAATCGCAGTTGTTGGTGACGGCACAATGGGGCATGGCATTACCGAGGTATTTGCCAAAGCCGGATATCCAGTCACAATGATTGGTTTAAATGAAACTACAATAAAAAAGGGGCTGGAGAGAATCGAAATCAGCTTAAAGGATTTTGTAGCGCATGGTTTACTGGCTGAGGGAGAGATTCCGGCGACGCTGGGCCGGATATCGACCAGTGAGGACTTGGAAGCGGCCAAAGATGCGGCAATTGTGATTGAGGCGGTACCGGAGAATATGGCGCTGAAGACGGAAATCTTCGGCAAGCTGGAAAAAATTTGCACGCCGGAAGCGGTTTTAGCAACGGCCAGCGGCCACTCGGTATCAGAAGTGATTGCCGAAGTCAAGAAACGTGATCGGGTGATTGCGACCCATTTCTGGTTCCCGCCCCAGCTGCTGCCGCTGGTCGAGGTTTGCGGTGCGCCGGAAACAAGCAAAGCAACGCTGGATTGGACTTGTGAATTATTGCATAGTATCGGTAAAAAGCCGGTTGTGATTGACAAGGAAATTGACGGCTTTATCGGCAATCGGATTCAGTTTGCGGCTTTGCGGGAGGCCTGGGCGCTTTATGCAGCAGGTGTAGCGACGGCTGAGGCGATTGACTCCATCGTAAAATATAGTATTGGCCGCCGTTATTCCGTAACCGGTCCAATCGAATCGGCCGATGTTGCCGGACTGCCGGTGATGGTAAACTTTGCCGCTTATTTGCAGCCATCTCTGTCAATTGACAAAGAACCGCCGGCTAAATTGTTTGAATTGATGAGAAAAGAAGGCGGTACGGTTTATGACCGGCCCCAAGCCGAAACGGAGAAACTCTTGGCTGCCCGTAAGGAAGAATTGTTCCGCTGGCTGGCCGCTGATCAGGAAGAAATGAAATAGCAGAGCAAGCAGTGACAAACGGTCATTTTTAGTATCATAAGAGGCAGAAGTATTTGTGATTTCTGCCTCTTATTAAAAAGAAAGAGGTATTTTATGCCGAAAGAATATGTTTTGTATCTTATTTTTGCGGGAATTATTGTAGTGAACGGGCTGTTTGCTTACCTGTTTTTAAAGGATTATTGGAAGCACCGGGAGGAAGCCAAAAAAGAACCCGGCCCACCCTTGCTTATTTGTATTAGTTCGTTTATTATTTACTTTTTATCGACCTTTGGTGTGTCCGATTATGCGATTTCCACGGCATTTTATCGGGCTACAAAATGGGTGGACGATAAAAAGATTCCCGGAACGCTGAACACGCAGTGCGTCCTGCCGGTAGCGGTCATGGCACTGGCTTACATCAAGTCGATAGAAGTGGATATTTTGACCTTGGTTTTGTGTATTGTTTCCCAAACCTTGGGATCGTATATTCTGCCGCGCTTTGTGGTCAAGCTTCCGATTAAGACCATTCGCCGGGTGATTGGCTTTGGCCTTTTGGGCGCAACGGTTATCATTTTGATGGGTAAGTTTGGGGTATTCCCGATTGGCGGTGAGCTGACCGGTTTGACCGGCGTTAAGCTGTGGGTTACGGTTGCTTTGTTTGCCGTCTTTGGTGCTATGAATACCATCGGTATCGGCTCTTATCCGGTAACGATGCTGACCGTGTATGCGGTTGGCCTGAACCCGATTATTGCTTTTCCGATTATGATGGGTGCATGTACGTTTTCCGTGCCGGTCGGCAGTATGGAGTTTGTCCGCTTAGGACAATATGCCAGAAAGATTACGCTGATTTCTTCCTTTGTCGGTATCTTAGGGGTGTTATTGGCGGTTTTTGTGGTAAAGTCAATGGATATCGGAATGTTGCAGTGGTTAGTTGCCGCTATTTTGGTTTATAGCGGGGCAACGATGCTGTATAAAGAATATGGTCCGCAAAAGGCGTAAAAGGAAAGACTTTTATTGTCAGATTCTTTGTCAAATGGCATTAGTACAATTTAAAGAATAAAATCAACTTTCAAGGTGAGATGGCGTTAGCACTCTCACCTTTTATAGTAATGGGATAATTTATTTTACAGGTTTTCGTTGTCTATGCCTTTTTTAACTTATTTCTAATTAGATTTTAATCATTTTCCACAATTAGCGGTTTGCTTGTTGCCATCTTTCTCTGTATTGCTTTTTCATATGACAGTCGAACGCAAATACTTCGTATTCGTACTGCTCGGTCATCGGAAAGGTATCGGCTGCTTTGAACTACTAACGTTGCTGTCGGCAAGAAATGCCTGACGACATTTCTTGCTCTTCGGTGTAGACTTTTTACTCGCCGAGACCGAGTCCCGCACACACCGGTGCTTTATTGGCAAAACTCAAAGACTGAGTGTGTGCTCGACCTCTCGAAATCGACTGTTCGCTCGCCGAGGCAAACTTCGCACATACTTTTGGGGTATCTAAATATGTCCGATTTTGAGTATGTGCTAGAGACGACTTTCATTTTTGCTAAGATAAGAATTGAAAAACCGAAGATTATCTTATATAATAAAAGGAGAAGAAGATGCCTGAGAATAAGGGAAAAATTGATGAAACCCGGACGGTTATTGAAAGCCCTGACAATATGCGTTTTACCGCCCGCAATGATTATGCGTTTAAGAAGTTGTTATTCAAACCGATGACAAAGCGGTCAGGGAAGAATTAGGGAGGAGGAACATAGTTATGCAATATGCCAATGAAGTCATGAATCAGTTTTATGCAGATAAGAAAGAACGATGGAACTACGAGGCTGCCGTTCGCTATGCGTCCGACCGGGCGACATTGTGGGAAGCAGGCGTGGATAAGGGACGGGCAGAGGGTATCCTGATTGGTGAAAAGCGAGGAGAAAAGCGAGGAGAAAAACGAGGAGAAAAACGAGGAGAAAAACGTGGCAAGCTGCAAACAGCTAAAAATATGAAAGCGAAAAACTTTGATGCCGAAACGATTCGAGAGATTACCGGATTGACGGCCGAGCAGATTGCAGAGTTGTAACCGGGGCTTTGCTTTGCAGCAGCAGAAAGATAAGGCCGGGTTAGAAAATGGTTTAGAGGGATACGATGAAATTATCAGAACAGGCACAAAACTTAACAACCGGCAATATTTGGCAAAAAATGTTGCTCTTTGTTTTGCCGATTTTTTGGGGAACTGTTTTTCAGTCCTTTTATACGATTGCTGATGCGGTAATCGTCGGCCGTTTTTCCGGTCGGGACGGGCTGGCGGCCTTAGAATCGGTTTATTTTTTGACAAAACTGCCGGTTAATTTCTTTACTGGCCTGGCTTCCGGTGCGGCCATCATTATTTCTCAATATTTCGGAGGGCGAAAGCTGGACCGCATTTCCGCCGCCAGTCATACGGCGGTGCTTTTTGCTTTTTGGGGCGGTGCCTTGCTGTCGGTCGGAGCTGGTTTGACTGCTCCGTTTTTTGTTCAGCTGATTGAAGTACCGGCAGAGATTGAAAAGGCGGCACTGACCTATGTCCTGATTTATTTCGGCGGAATGGCATTTTCCATGCTATATAATGTTGTTGCCGGAATTCTCAGGGCGCTGGGCGATTCCAAGACGCCGTTTTATTTTTTGATTTTAGCTACTATTTTAAATGTTGGTTTAGACCTGCTGTTTGTGGCTGTTTTTGACTGGGGAGTAACTGGTGCGGCGGTGGCCACCCTGCTTGCACAAATTGTTTGTGCGGGGCTGATCGTGGCTTTTTTAATGAAAACCGACCTGCCTTGTAAACTCCGTTTGGCCCAGCTTCGGTTTACCGCAAAATATCTGCGCAAAATCGTAACGCTTGGCCTGCCGATCGGAATTCAGGCGATTGTCTATCCATTGGCCAATATTGTTATCCAGTCGGCCATCAACACCTTTGGCGTTAGTTGTATTGCCGCCTGGTCGGTCTGCGGCAAGCTGGACTTTTTGATTTGGTCGCTGTCGGACGCTTTTTATCTGGCGATTTCAACTTTTGTTGCCCAAAACTATGGAGCCGGACAGTACCGGCGGGTGCGACAGGGGGTGCGGGCGGCACTGCTGCTGGCGGCCGGTCTGGTTTTGACGATTAGCACAATTCTTTATTTCTGGCATATTCCGCTTGGCTATGCGCTGGTAGACGATGCCGAAGTAATCAGCATTATGTCGCAGATTATTCATTTGTTTGCACCGCTTTACTTTTTATATATCTTTGGCTGTATCCTGCCAGGAGCGATTCAGGGAACTGGCGAAACGGCGGGGCCGATGATTTTGACTTTGATCGGCACCTGTGCCAGTCGAATCTTGTGGATTTATTTGGTATTGCCGCGGTATCGCAGCTTTATGACGGTTATGCTGTGTTTTCCGGTATCATGGGCGCTGACGGCGGTGCTGCTGCTTGTTTTTTATGGCCGGGTGGCTCGGCGGCTTACTCATCAATAAGGGCGGTCGCTTCTGACCAGCAGATTCGGCTCCTGCTGGTGAATATACGCTTCCAAGGTGTTTTTATCGACCAGTGACGGCACGACGCCTTCCCGGGAAATACAGAATCCGGCGGCATAGCCGGCAATGGCAACTGCTTTTTTTAAGTCAAAGCCATACAGCAGATATGAAGCCAGAGCGGAAATAAAGGCATCGCCTGCGCCAGTATTATCAATTGAAGGAAAACTTTTGGCCGGAAAGCGTTCGTTTAGTTCTTCCGACAGGACATAACAGCCTTCCGCCCCCAGTGTGACAATGACGATAGCTGCGCCCTGCCGGTAAAAGAAAGCGGCCTTTTCTTCAATCGGGCGGTCGCCCGGACAAATCTCAGACAATTCTTTTGCGTTTAAGACTAAAATATCAACGCTGCTCAGCAACTCAGGACTTAAATAATTACAGGATGACGGTTTTAAAATCGTTTTGCCGCCGTGTTTACGCATCAGCTGGCAAGCGGTTTCGACCGCCGGCATGGGGATTTCGGTGCTGACTAAGCAATAGGCGGTATTTTCAAATAAATATTCTTTTTGCAATAAATCAGCCGGCGACAGGCTGTCATTAGCGCCGGATAAAATCGTAATCGTGGATTCGCCTTTGGGCTCAACAAAAATATAGGCTTTGCCGGTAGAAAACTGCGAGCTCCGTTTTAAGCCGTCGGTATTGACGGCATGCTGCTGCAAAGCGTCGTAAATGATATCCGCTTCCGATTGGCTGCCGACGGCGCTGATGATGGCTGCCCGGTGTCCCAGCTTGGCCGCACCGATGGCTTCATTGGTTGCTTTGCCGCCGGCGTACAGGGAGGACTGGGTGGTGAGGATGGCTTTGCCGGAGGTCGGCAGCTGCGGTACCTTTAAATAAATATCCAAATTGGTGCTGCCGACAGCTAAGATCTTTTGGCTGTGCATAAAATGCGGCACATCAATGGTGGTTCGGCTGCTTAAAACATATTCGGATTGAAAATGCTCCATAGGCAGCGGCAGGTTTTCCAGGCGGTGCAGAAGCTTTTGCCCTAAAAACCGGCCATAGTCGTAACGGGAAATCGAAAAAGCGGAAATATCGGGAAAACTGTCCTCCGGCCGGATATCATCCCGCAGGGAAAGCAGGGAGAAGTCCCAGGGGATTTGATAATGCTGGGCCAGGCTGTGGGCATAAAGCTCGGCGGCGGCGGCATAATGGGAAGAAACTACGGCGCTAACCGCCCGGCTACTGATTTTATGCAGCAGCAGCGGTAAGCTTTGCTCATTAAAAACCAAATCCTCGCGCAGTGGAATTTGCCGGTCAAATAAGCATTTCTTATAGCCGTTAAAAAAATCCTCGGTTCTGGCGCCGGATAGCAGCAGGCAGGCAATGTCCCGATGATGACAGGCGATTAAGGCTTGCGTGGCCTGATAGCCGAAAGCCTGATAATCAATGTTTTCCGATGAGGCAGTCGGGGAATTGAAAAGTAAGTAAGGGATTTTCAGCTTTTCCAGTTCGGGAGCAAAGTCTAAGCTGTTTTCGGCGGCCATTTCCCATAAGACAGCATCGGCCTTGTTTTTGCCGAAACCGGCCAGCGCTTTCTGTTCTTCGGCCGGGTCGCCGCCGGACTCGGCTAAAAGTAGTTGGTAGCCATGCTCGTGGGCGATGGCCAAAATGCCGCTTAGAGTTTTAGACAGACTTTTCTGGGAGCGCAGCAATACGCCAATCAGGAAGCTCTTAGCGGTTGCTGGCAGAAAGGAATAAGGCGCATAATTATACTCCTTGGCAATCCTTAATACTTTTTCTCTGGTTTCCTGACTGATGCTGCCGTCTTTTTGATTCATGACCTTGGAAACGGTTGAAACCGAAACACCGGCCAGTTTGGCAATATCCTTTATATTCATATCCAATCCCTCTCATTTTCTGGTTTTTTATCCTTGATTTTTCCCTGTAATACTTTTATCATAACCTAATTACCACCAAAAGTAAAGGTCTTTCCGCAGGTGGAAGCTTTCGACTCGTCATTTTGCATAAAAATAGTTAGAAAATAATCAAAAAATAGACAAAAAAGCAAAGAGATATTGACAAAAACCAAGGGAAGGGTTAAGATAAAAGCGATAAAGAAAAAGTTATAGGAAAATATTTTCCTAAGCAAAAAAGAAAGGGGAAGCAAATGAAGAAAGTATTAAGTTTGTTGATGGCATGTCTGCTCTGTTTCAGTTTGGCGGCATGCGGCAGTGCGGACAGTGGGAAGAAGGACAGCGGAAAGCCGGACAGTGGCCAGACGGATAGTGGAAAGAAAGAAGAAACCACCAAAACCGAGGAAGGCAAGAAAATCAGAGTATGTATTGTTTATACTGGAAATCTGGGCGACAAATCGTATAACGATTCCTGTAACGCCGGAGCGGAAAGAGCAAAAGCAGATTTTGGCATTGAGCTGAAATCCTTGGAAGGAACAACGGCCCAGGAATGGGAAGCAAACCTGGTAGCGGCCTGCGAGGAAGGCTATGATTTAGTTATCGGTGCTTCGTCCAATATTGCCGACTATATTACCGAGCATGCCGAGAACTACCCGAATGTTAAGTTCGCAGTGATTGATACGACCGTTGATCTGCCGACGGTTGAGTCCATTAGTTTTGCTCAAAACGAAGGCTCGTTCTTAGCCGGCGCGGCGGCAGCAATGTTTACTCAAAAAACGGATATTGAGGGTGTCAATTCAGAAAAAATTATCGGCTGGGTCGGCGGTATGGACATTCCGGTGCTGCATGACTTTTACATCGGCTATGAGCAGGGGGCCAAATATATTGATCCAGACATTAAGATTTTGCAGGCGTTTGCCGGCAGCTGGATTGATCCGTTAAAGGGCAAGGAACTGACACTGGCACAGTATGAGCAAGGCGCAGACATCGTTATGAACGTTGCTTCCGGTACCGGTTCGGGTATTTTAGAAGCGGCCAAAGAAGCGAAACGCTATGCCATCGGCGTAGACTTAAATCAGGATAATGACCAGCCCGGCCATGTTTTGACCTCAATGGTAAAAAGAGTCGACAACGCCTGCTATCTGGTTATTGAATCAGTGGTTAAGGGAACCTTTGAAGGCGGCAGCACCCAATATCTCAGCCTGAAAGAGGGCGGCGTCAGCTTAACCGATTTTTCGGTAATCAAAGCAGCCCTGGGCGATAAGTTCCCGCAGGACATCGTTGATAAGTGTAAGGAACTGGAACAAAAGATCATTTCCGGAGAAATTAAAGTTCAAAATTACGAAGGCTTTGGCCCGAAATAAAGCGTAAAAAAAGCTGCCGCACGGGGGTGGTACCGACCAGTCGGTAAAGTCATCCTGCGCGGCAGCTTATTTTTTGGAACAAAAGAGAAAAGGTTACAGTTCAGGCAAGCTCCCGATAATCTGCCGATATTTCGGTGAATTATCAGTATGGGCGGTAAGCATAAATATCCGTGTGTCTGAACCCGACCGGCAAATGAGGGAAAAGATGAGCGAATACATTGTAGAAATGAATAATATTGTAAAATCGTTCGGTGAGGTGCGGGCGGTGCGGCATGGCGAGTTTACTCTGGAAAAAGGCGAAATTCACTCTCTGATCGGAGAAAACGGAGCCGGCAAGTCAACGATGATGAAGCTGCTGTACGGGATGTATCCGATTGATGACGGAGAAATTATCGTTTGCGGCAAAATGATGCCGAAGCTGGAGCCGAGACTGGCGATTCAGCTGGGTATCGGCATGGT
Source organism: uncultured Lachnospiraceae bacterium (assembly GCA_963545585.1). Lineage (GTDB taxonomy): Bacteria > Bacillota > Clostridia > Lachnospirales > Vallitaleaceae > W11650. Next base: position 9,080 of record CAUUKX010000020.1, on the reverse strand, counting down.
GCATCAGGAGTTTGTGCTGGTTAACGATCTAACGGTTTTGGAAAATATTATTTTAGGCTTTGAGCCGAAAAAAGGTTTTACCATCGACTTTGACCGGGCCAGAAAAGACGTGAAGCGTTATATTGAGCAGTATAATATGGAGATTCAGCTGGATAAAAAGGTGGGTCAGATTTCCGTCGGCGAAGCGCAGCGGGTAGAGATTATCAAGACACTGATGCGGGGAGCGGAGGTCATTATTTTAGACGAGCCGACGGCGGTGCTGACGCCGCAGGAAACCAGAAAGCTGTTTGAAATCCTCCAGAATTTAAAGGAAGAAAAAAAATCAATTGTATTTATTTCGCATAAATTAAATGAAGTCATGGAAATCTCCGACCGGATCAGCGTCATGCGTCAGGGCAATTATATTCGGACGGTGCCGAAGGCAGAAACCAATCCGCTGGCGCTGACTAAGGATATGATTGGCCGCGAAGTTTTCCTCAATATTGAAAAGGATTATGGCCGGCCCGGCGAAAAGATTTTGGAAGTCAAAGATGTCTGGGTGCCGAGCCAAAAGGAATCCTCTAAAATCAGAGGATTGTCCTTGTCCGTAAAGGAAGGGGAAATTGTCGGCATTGCCGGTATTGACGGCAACGGTCAATCGGAACTGATTGAAGCGATTACGGGCTTACGCCGGACGGAAAAAGGGCAGGTGCTGTTAAACGGCCGGGACGTGACGAATAAAAGTCCCAAAGAAGTGCGGCAGGCAGGTTTGGCGCATATTCCCGAGGACCGCAATGTCCGCGGGCTGAACCGGGAGATGAGCATAGAGGATAATCTGGTGGCGGTAGAAATTGACCAACCCCGTTTTTCCAAAGGCCTTTTAAGAAATGAGCAGGCTCAGGCTGAACACGCCGGGCAGCTGGTCGGGCAGTTTGACATTCGGCCGGCCGACTATAAACTGGCGGCCTCGTCATTATCGGGCGGCAATGCCCAAAAAGTAGTCGTTGCCCGGGAAGTATCAATGAAGAAAAAGCTGCTGGTCGCTTCCCAGCCGACGCGGGGGATTGACGTCGGAGCCATTGAAATTATTCGCTCCGCTTTGGAAAAAGCCAAAAAAGAAGGGGCGGGAGTACTTTTGGTATCGGCCGAACTGGAAGAAATTATTTCTTTGTCGGACCGGATTTTAGTGATGCATGAAGGCCGGATTACCGGGGAAATGCCGGCGCAGGAAGCCAATGAAAATAACTTGGGTCTGTTGATGATGGGGGCAAAAGTGCAGGAAGGAGAGCAAAGTCATGAATCAATCCGTTAGGGCAATTGTAAAAATAGGCTTAACTCTTTGTCTGGTGCTGGCCATCGGCGCAGTCTTTATTTTGGCGATTGGGGAAAATCCGGTCAGTGCTTATCGGGCGGTGTTAAAAGGTGCATTCGGTACCCGGCTGGGTCTGGGCAATACGATTGCCGGTTTTACGCCTTTGCTTTTGACTTCCACGGCGTTTGCGGTGGCGGCCAAAGCTGGTGCCTTTAACGTCGGTGTCGAAGGCGAGGTTTGTCTGGGCGGGATTGCAGCCGCTTATATCGGCATTAACTGGGGCTTTTTACCGAAGCCGTTACTGATTTTGGCCTGCTTTTTGGGCGCGATGGTGGTGGCCGGATTGTGGGCCTGCATCCCAGCTTTTTTAAGAGCATATTACGATGTTTCGGAGGTCTGTGTCACAATTTTGATGAATACGGTCGCCCTTTATATCGCCTCTTATCTGGTCAGCGGGCCGATGAGTGCCGGAACGGCCAATCCGCAGTCGCATCCCGTGCTGGTAACGATTCCCAAGATTATGAAGCCGTCGTCGGCCAATGCCGGTATTTTTTTGGCGGCGGTCGTGGTCGGGCTGGTGGTGTTTATGCTGTATAAAACCAAGTGGGGCTACAAAATCCGAACGGTCGGCACCAATCCCTATCATGCCGATTATGTCGGGATTTCTTCAAAAAGAGTATTTATTCAGGCCATGATTTTATCCGGGATGCTGGGCGGAATGGCCGGCTGCATTGAGGTGCTGGGTGTGCATGGTTATTATTTGGATAACTTTGCCCGGGACTTGGGTACCAACGGCATGCTGGCGGCGTTAATTGTTAAATCCAATCTGATTTTCACTCCCTTTATGGCATTCTTTTTGGGAGCGCTTAAATCAGGAGCAATGGCCATGCAGCAGTCAACCGGCGTACCGAAATCAATTGTGGATACGATTTCTGCCGTTTTTATCATTGTGGCAACAATGGAGCTGCTGTTCCAGTGGAAAGCAAGATCCTCATTTCTTTCTAAATTAAAAAAGACGCAGCCGCAGACAGGAGCGGAACAAACCGAAGGAGGGAGCGAAAATAATGGAAAATCTGGCGAAAATCTTTAATCTTTCTTTGATTTACGCAACCTTTCGGGCGTCAACGCCGATTATTTACGCGGCGCTGTGCGCAGCTATCACGCAGCAGGCCAATATTTTAAATATCGGCACCGAAGGCATCATGCTGATAGGAGCGTTTACGGCCGTGGCGGTCAGCTTTTTTACCGGCAGCTGGATAGCGGGCGTTTTGGTGGCGATGTTGGCCGGCGGACTGATTGCAATGATTATGGCGGTCGGGCATATCCGTTATAATTCCGAGATTTGTGCGATTGGCATGGGCATTAACCTGTTGGCTATTGCCATAACCAAGTTTTTAATGCAGGTTATTTTTAAGACCAACGGAACTTTTTCCAATCCGTCGATTGTACCGATTCCGCGGATTTCCGTGCCGCTTTTAAAAAACATTCCGGTGCTTGGCGAGATTTTAAATGATTGGAGTCTAACGGAATGGTTTGTCTTGGTATTCATTATCTTTCTGCAATTTTTATTTTATAAAACCGTTTGGGGACTGCGGCTGCGGGCAGTCGGCAAGCTCCCGATAGCGGCCCAGACGGCCGGCATTCATGTCAATGCCGTCAAATATCAGGCCATGTTTATTTCCGGAATTATCGGCGGCCTGGCCGGTGCACATTTATCGCTGGGTTACAGCCGGCAGTTTGTGGAAAATATGACAAGTAGCCGCGGTTTTATGGGCGTGGCAGCCATGTATTTCGGCGGCGGCGATCCGGTGCTGACGGCGGTGGGCTGTCTGCTGTTTGGCTTTGCCGATTCCATCGGCGCCCGCTTGCAGGCCTATGGCTTTCCGGCTCAGTTTGTGCTGATGATGCCGTATCTGGTTACGGTTTTAGTGCTGGCGGTGTCGATGTTTATTAAGATTAAAGCTCATAAGAAAAAGGAGTCGTCGCTGATGACGAATGGATAACTCAATTTTCCCCGGGCGGGCGTTCTGCCTGGTCGAAACGCTATGCGTTTCTGCCCGGGTGGGCGACCTACCCCAAAAAGGTTGTGCTGACAAATGCGGGAAATTGGATTCATAATTTCAAAAAGGAGAACAAAATGGAAAAAACAAAGATTATATTGGACTGTGATCCCGGACATGACGATGCGGTGGCGATTATGCTGGCGGCCAAAAATCCGGCGATTGAACTGCTCGGTATTACGGTGGTAGCCGGCAATCAAACCTTGGACAATACCCAGCGTAATGCTTTAAACATAGTCCAGCATCTGGATTTGGACGTACCGGTTTATGCCGGCTGCGGTCAGCCGATGGTACGGCAGAAGGTGACGGCCGGGGATATTCATGGCAAAACGGGCCTGGACGGTCCGGTTTTTGCAGCGCTGACCCGCGAACTGGAAAAGGAACATGCCGTTTCTTTTATCGTCAGAACACTGATGAACTCAGCCGGTGATATTACTATGGTGACAACCGGACCGATGACGAATTTGGCTATGGCGATGCGGATGGAGCCGAGAATTATTGAAAAAATTCAAAAAATTGTGCTGATGGGCGGCGCTTATACCAATGGCAATGTCACACCGGCAGCCGAATTTAATATTTTTGCCGATGCCGATGCGGCTCATGTCTGTTTCAGTGCCGGCCGGCCGGTGGTAATGGTTGGGCTTGATGTTACCCGGAGGGCACTGTGTTACCCGGCGATTGTAGAGCGCATGGGCAAAATCGGCAACAAGGCTTCGGGCTTATTTGTTGATCTGATGGGGCATTTTTGCCGGACGCAAAAAGAAATTTTCGGCTGGGAAGGCGGCCCGCTGCATGACCCGATAACGATTGCTTATTTGATCGACCCGACAGTCTTGACGCTGAAAGCAATGAATACCGAAATCGAGCACAGGAGCATTCAATCCTATGGCCGGACTAATTGTGACTACTTTGGCTATATGAAAAGAGAAGCCACGGCCGACATAGCGATTGATATTGATGTAGAAAAGTTTTGGGATATGGTTGAGGACGGCCTGCGTCTATACTCGTAGGGCGGGAAGGAGGACGCTAAGTGAAGGATTTAAAAGCAACATTGCAGGCGAATCAGGAAAAATATATCGAGGCCTTAAAACAGATTGTCGCAATTGATACGCATGATTTGGGGCATGGTATTCTGGGAGGGCTGGAAAAGCCCGGTCAGGAGTTTATGCTGGATTTATTCGGCCGGATGGGAGCGGAGGTTTTGACCGATCCGATGACGGAAGAAAGCATTCAGCGCTGTTACCGGCAATATCAGGAAGGAAACCTGGGGCATGATTATCAGGACCGGTTTAATGTCTATGCCACGTTTCGGGCAAAGCAGCCCGCGCCGACCTTGATGTTTAACGGCCATATGGACGTGATGCCGGCCGATAACACCGAGGACTGGACCAATCCGCCATTTGTGCCGGTGATTCGGGACGGCAAAATGTACGGCCGGGGAACGGCTGATATGAAGGGCGGCCTGATGGCGGCGGTGATGGCGGTTCAGCTGCTGAAAGATGCCGGTTTGGAGAAGTTGCCGGTTAATGTCGCCATTACTTCGGTGTGTGATGAAGAAGGCGGCGGGAATGGCTCGATGCAGGCGATTATGAGCGGACAGCGAGCCGACGGTGTGGTAGTTTGCGAGGGGACGAGTGATGAGCTGATTTTGGCGCATATGGGTTTTGTTTTCTTTCGGGTGCGGATTAAAGGCAAGGCCTGCCATTCCGGGGATAAGACCAAGGGTGTAAATGCGATCGAAAAGGCGATTAAACTGATGGAAGCCTTGCGCGACAAGGAGCATGAGTGGCTTTTGCACTATAAACATCCGCTGCTGCCGCCGCCGAACTTAAACGTCGGCGTAATCAAGGGCGGCGATGCCGGTTCCACTGTGGCCGGAGAGTGCGAGTTTTCCACTTGTGTCCATTATATTCCCAATCAAATGTCGTACCAGCAGGTGGTGGATGAGTTTACCGAAACAATTCAGCGCACGGCAAAAGCTGATCCCTGGCTGGAGCAAAATCTGCCGGAGATTACGATTTATCAGGCCGGTGGCGGGTTTGAAATGGAACGGGAACATCCCTTTGTTCATGCTTTTGAGCGGGGGTATCTGGCGGCCAGGGATAAGGCCGTAAAAATTGTTGGTTCGCCGGCTGGCTGCGATTCCAGACTGTGGAAGAATATTGCCGGTTGTCCGACTATTCAGTTTGGCCCCGGCAATTTGGCGCAATGCCACGGAATTGATGAATGGGTCAGCCTGGATGCATATTTGGAGAGCATTTTGATTTATGCACATTTGATTTTGGAGTTCGGTAAACCGGAACATTAAAGTGCTAAAGGAAAAATGGCGAGAACCGCCAAAGCGGTGCGCTGCTTAAAACAATGAGAGAATAAAGTTCAACCAGCTGATATATCAGGAGGAGATAAGATGAGCAAAAAAGTTTTACTGGCCGGGGAATCCTGGATGAGTTACACCACCCATGTTAAGGGGTTTGATACCTTTTATACTTCGGTTTATGAAACCGGTGAGAAATATTTAAAAGCGGTGATGGAAAAAGCCGGGTATGAGTTTGTATTTTTGCCGAATCATTTGGCGATGGAAGAATTTCCCTTTACTTTAGAGGAATTAAAGCAGTATGATGTCATTATGCTGTCAGATATCGGCGCCAACACTTTACTTTTGCCGACGGCCACTTTTACCAAAAGCCAGGTTCGGCCCAACCGCTGCAATCTGTTGAAAGAATATGTCCTGCAAGGCGGCGGGCTCTTGATGATCGGCGGGTATATGACTTTTTCCGGGATTGACGGCAAAGGCAAATGGGGGGATACGGCAGTGCAGGATGTTCTTCCGGTCAAGCTTTTGTTCGGCGATGACCGGCAGGAGCACTGCGAAGGGATTCAGCCGCAGACGGTCAAAGCGCATGCCATCCTGCAGGGCATCGGCGAGTGGCCGAAGGTTTTGGGCTATAATAAAACCACCATCAAGGCAGAGGCCGAGCTGTTAGCGACGGTCGGAGACGATCCGTTTGTGGCGTCGGCCGAGTACGGCGTCGGCCGGACAGCGGTCTTTACAACGGATTGTGCGCCGCATTGGGCACCGGCGGAGTTCTGTGAATGGCCGGGTTATGAAACGCTGTTTGTCAATCTGGTAAAATGGCTGACTAAGGAAGTGTAATTATATCATTCAGGCAAGCCGTCAGTGGCGGCGAAAGGAGTTGCGTCGGCATATTAAGTATAAATATCTGCTTGCCTGAACTGTAATCAAAGGTGGTATCCAATGAAAATATTAAACTTTGGTTCGCTGAATATTGATTATGTATACAGTGTGGCTCATTTTGTAAAAAAAGGAGAAACGATATCATCCGAGGGCTTAGAGGTGTTCAGCGGCGGAAAGGGCCTGAACCAGTCGATTGCTATGGGCCGGGCGGGGATTAGTGTTTTTCATGCCGGGGTAGTTGGCACTGACGGAGAAAGCCTTTTGCAGCTGCTGCGGCAAGCCGGGGTGAATACGGAGCTGGTGGCGGTATCGGAAACGGTTCGAACCGGCAACGCCATCATTCAAAGAGACCAGAGCGGCGATAACTGTATTATTTTATACGGCGGAGCCAATCAAAGCATTTTCTCCGAGCAGATTGAGCGGACACTGGCCTTGTTTACGGCCGGTGATTATCTGGTGCTGCAAAACGAGATTAACGGCATGAAGGAAATTATGGAAAAGGCGCATCAGCGCGGGCTGCGGATTGTCCTCAACCCCTCGCCGATGAATGAGAAAATAGAAGGGCTTCCGCTCCGCTTTGTCGATTATTTCATTTTAAATGAAATCGAAGCCAAGGGCCTGCTGGGCAGGGAGGATTTGAAGGAAACGGACGGAGAAAAGCTGATTCGGCAGCTGGCGGATCGTTTTCCTGAGGCAGGAATCCTGTTGACTTTGGGCTCGGACGGTGCGATGTATTTGGATAAAAACGAAAATCTCTATCAACCGGCCTATAAGGTGGCGGTCAGGGATACGACGGCGGCTGGCGATACCTTTACCGGTTATTTTATGGCCGGTTTGCTGAAAGGCCTGCCGAAAGAGGAATGTATGAAGCTGGCAGCCAAGGCGGCGGCGATTGCCGTGTCCCGGCCGGGGGCAGCCCCTTCCATTCCGGAGTGGGCGGAAGTCGAGCGTTTCGGCGGCGAAGCCTAAAGAGCGGGAAAGGCACGCTGGTCTTTGGGCGGGTTTTGCGGTGAACGCAGCTGGCGAAAATTGCGGCTTTCAGTGTGGAAAGTTGAGGAAATAAGAAAAATGAAAGCGGAAGAAGCGGTTCAATTTTTGGAAGAAATTTTAAGAATTCCATCGGTCAACGGCGAGCATGATGAAGGCAAGGTGGCGGAATATCTGCACCAATATTTCAGCCGGCATGGTATTGAAAGCAAGATTGACCGGCTGGATGAGAAACGAGCCAATGTGATTGCATTTGTACCGGGACGGGAAGAGGAAACAGTTGTTTGGAATGGGCATCTGGATACGGTTGAGTACGGTGACCGGCAGAAATGGCAAACCGATCCGCAAGTACCGGTGCGGCAGGACGGCCGGATTTATGCCCGGGGCGCTTCGGACATGAAAAGCGGGCTGGCGGCAATAGTATATGCTCTGACGCATTTACCGGAGCAGCCGCGGAAAAGCATTCAGTTTCTGGGAACCTGCGATGAAGAAAGAGGCGGTGCGGGTGCTAAAGCGGTTTTGGATAAAGGACAAATGAAGCCGGCCGGGCTTATTTTGGTGGGCGAGCCAACTGGTATGCGGCTGGGTATTGCCCAAAAGGGCTGCTTATGGCTGGAGATTAAAGTCAAGGGCAAAACCGGGCACGGTGCTTATCCGGAAAAAGGGATTAATGCCATTGAGCGATTATATGCTCTGACGGAGCAGCTAAAATCCTATGTGCTTGACTTTTCCCATCCCTATTTGGGGCGGTCGACTATGCAGATTAATCAAATTGCAGGCGGGATGGCGGCCAATATGACGGCTGACGACTGCCGGGCGGTTTTGGATATTCGCATGACGCCGCCGCTGACGGCGGAGAATATTTTGCGCCGGGCTGGAGAGATTTTGTGGGAGTTTCAGCAGAAAAGCCCGGAATTGAGTATGGAGTTTGCGGTGCTTAACCAGCGGCAGGCGATTCCGATTGCATCGGCGGCGGAATGGGTTCAAAGCTGGGAGAATTTGCTGCGCCAGAAAGGCTATGCCGGGGATAAAATCGGGATTAATTTCTTTACCGATGCCTCAATTTTAACGGCGCACAACCCGGAGCAGGCAGTCCTTTTGTTTGGCCCGGGCGAGCCAGAAATGGCGCATCAACCCAATGAATATGTAGAAGTTCAAAAATACGTGGATGCAATTGAATTGCTGCAAAGCTTTGCGGTTTTGTAAGCCAAAAACAAAAAAATAAAATGCGAAGTAAAGTATGAAATAAGTTATGAAGTAAAGTACGAAGAAAACAAAATACAAAAAAACAGAATACAAAAAGGGGTTGCTGCAAAATGCAGATTTTACGAAAGAATTTTTCTAAATCTTGTGTAAAAATCTTAAAATGCAACAGCCCCTTTAAATTGTGGTAGCGGTTTTCCGCCGGCAGTTTAAAAGGGGCTGTAATTATATTGATTTTTTCTTGCACCAAGCAAGGATTGTTTTCCTGCGAAGCAGCAGCAAACCGGATTTTACTCCACTTCCTGCACTTTCATCAAATTGGTGTTGCCGCTGATACCTAAGG
>CAUUKX010000019.1:0-27067 GCA_963545585.1 uncultured Lachnospiraceae bacterium | reverse complement strand
AGTTTCTGGTGATCCGCAGCCGGGATTAGTGGAGAACGAATAAAAAAGACTGGAGAAAGGGCAGCAGAAAAATTACTGTGGTTTAGGCAAAGCTGCGGGATGAGAAAGAAATATTTTGCCTAATGCCGGTGGGTATCATAAAGTATTTGGAATGGCAGCGGATTATTAAGATCCGATTAAAAAATATTTTTACTGGCTTTTTTGAGGAAAAATATGGTATAATCAACGTACATTCTTTGAACACAAAAGTGTTTTTTTATCATACAGAACTGAAAAAAGCGCAGAGAAAAGAGAATCTATAAAAATGCTTATTGTTTAAAAAATGAACAGAAAACATTAAGAGATGGTTTGAGAAACGGATAGACTTATGATACATTATATTAAAGGGGAACTGGCACATATCAGTGAAAATGAAATCGTGATTGAAAATAACGGTATCGGTTATCTGATTGAAGTGCCGCTGTCGGTACTGCCGGCTTTGCCGCCTAAAAATGAGGAAGTTAAAATCTATACGGAGCTTTATGTCCGGGAGGATATGCTGAAATTATTCGGCTTTTTAACCGAAGATGATTTGCAGATTTTCCGAATGCTGATTACAGTCAGCGGGATTGGGCCCAAGGGAGCACTGGCCATTCTGTCGCTGATGACACCGGAGCAGCTTCGATTTGCGATTTTGGCCAATGATGTGGACAGCATTTCGGCGGCTAAGGGCATTGGCAAAAAAACGGCCTCGAAGCTGGTAATTGAATTGCAGGATCGGCTGAAGACCAAGATTGGGAGCGGAAATGAATCGGCTACGACGGTCGGCAGCCGGGAAGTTAGCCCACGCTCGGAGGCGGTCGAGGCACTAACTGGTTTGGGCTATTCGGTTGCGGAAGCTACGGCAGCGCTCAAAAAAGTATCGGAAGAAAACAGTTTGGAAGAGATGATTAAGCTGGCACTTCGGTATTTATCACTGTAATAATGGCAGTTTTTTAATGGCAGTCTCTTAATGGCAGTCTCTTAATGGCAGTCTTTTAGATGGAGAGTCAGACAAATGCTTTCGGCTGGTTTGGGCGCAGAGGAAAGCTGAAAATAGATAGCAGGAGTTGGGGAAGATGAAGGATCGGATTATCACTGGCGGTTTAATCGAAGAAGATATGGGCTTGGACAATTCACTCCGGCCAAAGAGAATGGAAAATTACATCGGCCAGACCAAGGTCAAGGAAACGATGAAGATTTATATTGAAGCCGCCAAGAGCCGGAAAGAAAGCCTTGACCATGTGCTGCTTTATGGGCCGCCGGGGCTGGGCAAAACAACCTTGGCCGGAATCATTGCCGAGGAAATGAATGCGCCGATACGGATTACGACCGGGCCGGCGATTGAGCGGCCGGGCGATATGGCGGCGGTTTTAAACAGTTTAAAAGACGGAGAAATTTTATTTATTGACGAAATTCACCGAATGAGCCGGCAGGTGGAAGAAATTCTTTATCCAGGGATGGAAGATTTTGCGATTGATATTTTGATTGGCAAAGGGCCTTCGGCCAAGTCAATTCGGATTGATTTGCCAAGGTTTACACTGGTTGGGGCAACAACCCGGATTGGCCTTTTATCCTCGCCGCTGCGCGACCGTTTCGGGGTGATTCAAAAGCTGGAATATTATGAAACCGCTCATTTGCAGGAAATTATTTGCCGGTCGGCTGAAATTTTTAATGTGGAGATTGATGAAGACGGAGCTAAAGAGCTGGCGCTGCGCAGCCGGGGAACACCGCGGATTGCTAACCGACTGCTGAAACGGGTGCGGGATTTTGCGCAGGTCAAATATAACGGCCGGATTACCGGGCGGGTGGCCAAGGAATCGCTGGATATTTTAGATGTCGATCCTTTGGGACTGGACAAAAACGACCGGCGGCTGCTTTTAGGCATGATTGAAAAATATAACGGCGGGCCGGTGGGACTGGAAACCATCGCTGCCACCATCGGCGAAGAAGCCGATACGGTTTTGGAGGTTTACGAGCCGTATTTAATGCAGCAGGGACTTTTGCAGCGGACGCCGCGCGGTCGGAAGGTTACACCGTTCGGCTATAAGCATTTGGGGCTGTCAGAGGAAAGATATCAGGAAACGCTGCAGCTGGATGAGGAGTAGGGGGCAAAGCTTTGGACGAGGAATTGAAATTATTAAATATTATTGCGGGGCATGAAAAGATTAATCAGCGGGCTATCGCTAAGGAAGTTGGCGTTTCTTTGGGCACGATTAATTCCATGCTGCGCACTTTGGAGGAACGGCAGTATTTGCTGATCAGCAAAACGGCCAATAATTCCGCCCGCTATCTCCTGACTGAGGACGGCAAAAATTACCGCAGCCAGAAACTGTATCAATACATTGAGGAATGTTCGGAAATGGTGACAAGGGTGCGGACGAATTTGAAAAACCTGCTGCTGGCACTGGTATCACAGGGAGTGAAGGATTTTTATATATCGGAAAAAGAGGACGAGCTGTACCGGATTGTGATGCTGCTGTTAATTGAAATTTCCCATAAGTTTCCAGCGGCATATCACTTGACAGTTCCGGCAGAAATATCAGAGAATGCCGCAATTTTAGGGTGGAAAGAGGGAAACAGCTATCAGACCCATCCCCAATATGTGGCAGTGATTAATGCCAATTTTAATGCCTGACGTATTCTTGACGAATGAAGGAGATCGCAATGGAAAACCAAACAAAAGTGTTGATCGGCGGACAAGTCTATACTTTAAACGGAAATGAAAGCGAAGAATATATGCAGCGGGTGGCGCTTTATTTAAATAAAAAAATGGATGAATTAAAAAGCGGTGCCGACCTGAAACGAATGAACAGCAAGATGCAGTCAATTTTGCTGGCGATTAATATTGTTGACGATCTCTTTAAAGAAAGAAAAAACGTGGAAGAAGAAAAAAAGCGGGTGCTGACCCTGACTAATGAAAATAAAAAGCTGCACCGGGAAATTGAAAAGACCAAGCAGGAATTAGAAGAATATTTAAAGGTTTTAAATGCGGAATAAGCCGGCGGCGGGTGAGAGCGGAATCCGCACGGAAAGCGGAGTTTTTGTCCGTGTTTCGATCCGCAAAAGCTGCATTTTTGGGGAGCGGCTGCCCATTTGTAAAAGGAATATCTTTTCGCTGGGCAGGCTGTGCGTCTGCAAAAGATTACGCTTTTTGGTTGGGGAGGTGCGTGCCTGCGCAGAACTGTGAAGTATTTCAATATAGGACAGGCTGAATAAACAGAGAAAGAAAATGAGGTTTTTATGGTCAGGCAGACAGGGCCGGAGATTTTAGCGCCGGCAGGAAGTATGGAAGCATTATATGCCGCGCTGCACGCCGGTGCGGATGCGGTTTATTTTGGCGGAAAAATATTATCGGCCAGAGCCTATGCTGGTAATTTTGAAAAGGAAGAAATCATCGAAGCCGTCGCTCTGCTGCACCGCCACAAGGCCAAGGCGCATTTGACCTTAAATACGCTGGTCAAAAATCCGGAGCTTAGGCTGCTGGAAGAAATTGGCAATACGCTGTGCGAAGCTCATATTGACGCCGTTATTATTCAGGATATGGGCATTTATCTTTTTTTTAAGCGCTATTTCCCGGAATTGGCTTTGCATGCCAGTACGCAGATGACCGTTCATAGCGCAGCGGGAGCGGCGCGCTTATATGAATTGGGTTTTGCCCGGGTTGTTTTAAGTCGGGAGTTGACACTGAAGGAAGTACGGCAGATTATGGAAACCGTACCGGTTGAGGTGGAAACCTTTGTCCACGGGGCAATGTGCTACTGCTATTCCGGCCAGTGCCAAATGAGTGCCGCTTACGGCGAGCGTTCGGCGAATCGGGGCAAATGCGCCCAGCCTTGCCGCCTGCCATATCAGACAGATAAGACCGGCGGTTATCTGCTCTCACTCAAAGATCAAATGACTTTGTTTGATTTGCCGGAGTTAGTGGCTGTCGGAATTGATTCCTTTAAAATTGAAGGTCGGATGAAAAATCCGGAATATGTGTATACCGTTACCCAAATGTACCGAAAATACCGGGATTTAGCTTTGTCCGGCGCTGCCTATCAGGTTGATCCGGCAGATGTGGACAGAATGAGCGAGGTTTTTTCCCGGGGAGCGACCAGTGCCGGCTACTATTTTATGCGGCGATCAGCCGATATGATTTTTCCGGAGCAGCCGAAAACCGCTAAACTGACCAATGCCAAAACCTTGTCGGAACTTGCTTTTGTCCGGCAAAAACCGGCTCAAAAGGCAGAAGTTGATTTTTATGTTCAGGCCAAACAGGGGCAGCCGTTGACATTAACCGTCGTTTTTGGCGGCGGGCTATCGGCCTTGGCTTCGATTTGCCGAAGGGGCGGACTGGTGCAGTCAGCGCAGAAGAAAGCAACCACGGCGGCAGAAATCGAAAAACCGCTGCGCCAGTTAGGTGATACGCTTCTGACCTTGAATAAATTGGAATTGGAAATGGATGCCCAAGTTTTTGTACCGGTCAGTCAGCTGAAAGAACTGCGCCGGCAAGCGACCGCGGCGGTTGAAGCCGTCCTTTGCTCAGACTGGGAGAACTTGGAAAAAGGTGAAAAAGAGGGAGAATGGGAAACTCCGGCGCCAATCCGGCGGCTGCCAGAGATTGTTTGGCCGGAGCCGTACCGGCGCACGGAAACGGCTGTGCCGCAAGTTTCGATTTTAGTCCGAACCGAGGAGCAGCTGAAAAGAGCTTTCGCTTCCGAGGCTGACCGGATTTATTTGGAGTGGTCATTTTTAAACATAGAAACAATGCTTTCCTATATTAAAGCAATGACGGCGACACCTAAGCAGATATTTTTAGCCGCTCCGGCTATTCTGCGCGGAGAGGAGCGGCAGCGCTTTGACCGGGAATATGAACGCCTGCGGGCGGCAGGCCGGGAAAATGGCCGGGAAATCGGGCTTTTGCTGCGAACGCCGGATCATTTGGCTTTTTTTCGGGCCAAAGGAGCAGTACTGGCTTTGGATCATTCCTTTCACATCTGGAATCGGCTGGCCTATCAATTTTATCAAGCCGAAGCCGAGTCGGTCAGCATTTGCCTGAGTAATGAAATCAGCTATCAGGCTCGCTCGCGGTTGGGGCGTTTTGAAATGGTAATTTACGGCAAGCTTGCTACCATGCAGACCGCCAACTGTCTGGCCAATGCCGGCGGACGGGGGAAAGACCGGTCGACGAATCCCCTTTGCCGAATCGGTGCGACAGAGGCGCTGAATTATATCACTGACCGCAAAGGCGTAGCACTGGGTTATCACCGTAACTGCAAAACCTGTTCCAATACCTTGTTTAATCCGGTACCGCTCTTTTTGGCTGATCAGCCGGCCAGCTATGCCGAGTGCCTGCGTCTGGAACTGTTGGATGAAACCGCCGAGGAGTTAGAGCAGCTGATGCGGATGACCGGGCAGCTGAAGCAGGGAAAACAGGCATCGCTGCATGGTCTCAAGGAGTTTACCCGCGGTCATTACAGCAAAGGAGTAGAATAATAGTAGCATGATGAATGTAGGATTGGTAATTTTCAGTCTGTTGTTTCTGACCGGAAATTATTTGGCGTATAAAGAAAAAATTTCTGCGTTTGTTCCTTTCCTGTTTGTATTTTTAAGCGAGGGGACGGCGGGGCTGGCTCTTTACTTCTGGCAGGGCGGCAGCCGGCAGCTGCTGACTGCGTTTGGGCTGATTATCCTTTTTTCTTTGCTGGCTCTGATTTTGGCGCAGTTTTTGCCGGGACTGCAGCCGCTGATTTGGGCAGAGATTGTTTTTTTGGTGCAGGTCGGCAGTTTTATGTTGTACCGGATTGATGCGGCGCTGGCGATCCGGCATATTATAATCTGCCTTTTGGGTCTGGCGCTGATTCTGCCGATTCACTGGCTGGTGGGCAATTTCCGGACAGCACCGCGGTATTATTTCTTTTATTATATTGCCGCGGTCGGATTGCTGCTGATGAATAATGTTACCATGTACGGTGCGACCAATTGGACGCAGATTCAAATTGCCGGCATCGGCCGGCTGGTTTATCAGCCGTCAGAGTTTGTAAAAATCTTATACTCTTTATTTTTGGCATCTTTTTTGCTGCAAAGATTCAGCTGGCGGGGATTTTTGACGGCCAGTTTTTTAAGTATGGCGGTAGTGGGGATTTTGGTGTGGCAGCGGGACTTAGGCGGTGCTTTTATCTTTTTTATCATTTACGCAGCGATTACTTATATGTACAGCCATAATAAACTGGTTTTGCTGGGACAGGGGGGGTTGGCGGCAGCAGCGGCAGTGGTCAGTATTTTCTTCTTTTCTCATGTTCGGGTGCGGATTATCAGCTGGCTTTATCCGCTGAAATATGCGCAGAATGAGAGCTATCAGATCGTGCGTTCCTTGCAGGCGCTGATGAATGGCCGCTGGTGGGGAATGGGTCTTGGCTGCGGCGCACCGGAGCAAATTCCGGTAGTAACATCGGATTTTTTATTTGCTGCCATTGGTGAGGAATACGGGGCTTTTTATTTATTGCTGTTTGTTTTGCATTTTTTATGCCTGCTGTTGTTTTTATACAATCAATGTCTAAAGTCCAAAAATAAGTTTTATTTTTATGCCGGGACAGGCTTGACTACTATGTTGGCTGTTCAGGGATTTTTGATTATGGGCGGCGACAGCTGTATGATTCCGCTGACTGGTGTCGTCCTGCCCTTTGTCAGTTACGGCGGCAGTGCAATGCTGGGGAATTTTGCCATTGCTGGTATGATTGAAAATATGAGCAAGTTGTCGGAGCAAGAACGGATGGATGTTATGGGTGCTGCCGCTGTTAATCAGGAACTGACGGAAGTCCGGGCGCTGAGCAAATATATCCGGCTGCTGAAAGTTTTTGTGTTAGTGCTGTATTTGGCGCTGGCTCTGTATTTAATTTGGCTTTATCAATTCAGCGGGATAAAGTTTGGTTAATTTTCTATTGAAAAAATTGACAAATCATTATATACTATTAAACAGGTTGCTGAACTTCGGTCGCTTGTGGGAATCGCTTTTTGAGACGGAGTGGTGTCTATATTGCGGGCAGAATAAAACGTTCGGCAGGAATGTCAACGGATAACACCCAAGGAGGTTGGAAATGATAGAAGCAGTCAGCTGCGGCGGGGTGGTAATCCATAGAGGGAAAATATTATTGCTTTATAAAGATTATAAAGGCCGGTACGAAGGTTGGGTACTGCCCAAGGGAACCGTGGAAAAAGAGGAAGACTATAAAAATACGGCTCTGCGGGAAGTCAGGGAGGAAACCGGCGTATCGGCTAATATTGTGAAATATATCGGCGATAGTCAATACACCTTTAGGGTTGCAAATGATATTGTGAATAAAAATGTGCACTGGTACTTAATGAAAGCCTATAATTATTACAGCAAACCGCAGAAGGAAGAATATTTTGTGGATTCTGGATATTATAAATATCATGAAGCATACTATTTGCTCAAATTTTCCAATGAAAAGCTGATTTTGGAAAAAGCCTATCAGGAATATTTAATTTTGCGCAAAGCGGGCGTGTGGAATACAGAAAAAGAAGAACGCCGGCGGTAAGGAGCAGCTTATGAAAATTGGAGTAATCGGTGCCGGTAGCTGGGGTATGGCTTTGGCGGCGCTGCTGGATAAGAATTCGCATCAGGTGCGGCTGTGGTCATGGCAGGCTGGGGACTTGGAAGAAATCAAAATGACGGGCACGATTGCCGCTAAACTGCCGGGAGCTGTTTTGCCGGGGACGATTGCGTTATGTTCTGATTTGGCAAAGACTACAGCCGGCAGCGAGCTTTTAATCATAGCAGTACCGTTTGCGGCAGTGCGGTCTGTGTTGGAGCGGCTTGTTCCGCTGGTAAATCAGAGCCAGATTTTGGTGCATGTGTCTAAAGGAATTGAGCAGCACAGCTTGAAAACTTTGGATGAAATCAGCCGCGAATATTTTCCTGACAATCCTACAGCCATTTTATCTGGGCCTTCGCATGCCGAAGAAGTGGTGCGGGCGCTGCCGACTTCGGTAGTGATTGCCGCCAGGGAAAATGAGTTGATTCTGCGCTTGCAGGATGTCTTTATGAATGCTTCGTTTCGAGTTTATGGCAGCAACGATGTCAAGGGCGTAGAACTGGGAGCAGCAGTGAAAAATGTGATTGCCTTAGCTGCCGGCATTTCTGACGGCTTGGGCTTTGGTGATAATGCCAAGGCAGCTTTAATTACAAGGGGAATGGCGGAAATTCGCCGACTCGGAAGTGCGATGGGGGCTGAGGACTATACTTTTACTGGATTGACCGGGATGGGCGATTTGATTGTTACCTGTACCTCACTTCACAGCCGGAATCGTAGAGCCGGTTATTTAATTGGGCAGGGCGTTTCACCGCAAGCGGCAGCCGATCAGGTCGGCATGGTGGTGGAAGGTGTTTATTCGGCCATTGCCTGCCGGGAGTTAGCGGAGAAATATCAGGTTGAGATGCCGATTGTGACGCAGATGAATGAAGTTTTATTTGCTGGTAAGGATCCGCAGCAGGCGGTAACGGACTTGATGCTGCGGGATAAAAAGTTTGAGTAACAGGCGAGACTGGGCAGCAGTTTGTCAGGGTACAGTTCAGGCAAATAATATGGGTTAAGGTCAGATAGGATTAGAATGAAAAATTGAATCGAGAGAGAAAGTTTTCAACATGAAAAGATAGCACAAATTTAGCATTTTATTTTGAAAATAGATAAGGATATTGGTTGTTTTGCTTTAAAGCAAAAGAAAAAGACTAGTATCCTTTTTGTTTCTTTGCGTATTTTGCATAAAAACAAGAAATAAAAATATTGGTTTTTCCGGCGATATTTTCGTGTTGAAATTATTGTTTTAAATTCAGATATTGACAGGTTTTTTGATTAGGTATAAACTATTCTTAAATCTTTGGGAAAATAAAAATAAATATAAAAGTTATTTTTTTTACCATAGATTGACAAAAAAATAACTTTTCTGAAGGCGAATGGGTTTAGCTCAGAAAAGCTAGGGTAATATCATTTAATGACAGGTTTAAGGAGAATGATTATGAAATCAGCAAAAAAAAGTTTACCGGTTTCCATTGGTATCGCCAGCGTGTGGTTCGGTGCACACTGCGGTCCAGGCGTTGCTTCTGGAAACCAAGTAGGACAGTATTACAGCAAGTTTAGCATTTACGGCTTATTCACGGGGTTATTCGCCATGCTTTTGCTGGGCACCTGTATTTTCTTTTCAATTGAATTTGCCAGAATCAACAATACTTACAATTTCAAGGACTTTGCCAATAAGTTCTTTTCACCCTATCAAGTGTTTTTTGCCAACTTCTTTGATTTTACCTATGCGGTAACGGTACTTTTGGTAGTTGGTTCTTGTATTGCAACCGGTGCTAAAACGATTGAAAGCACGTTTGGAGTTCCGAATTTAGTCGGCAGTTTGCTGCTGGCCGGAGTTACGGTTGTGTTATCCATCTTCGGTGCGGCGCTGGTTCGCTCGTCTTCCACTTTGATGACGGTTCTTATTTTGGTGTCACTGTGCATTATCATCCTCGTCGGTTTGACCTCGGATAAAGCACAGTTTGCTCTGCATATGAGTCAAAATCTTTCCGAATATCCTTATGTTCCGGCTGCCAGCAATGTCAGCATTTTGGGTGCGCTGTGGTCAGCTGTTTTGTATGCGGGTTTCCAATCAGCCGGTAATATGGCTAATGCCGTATCGGTAGCAGAAGGTTTGAAAGACCGGAAGGATTCTTTAAGAGCAGTGATTTACGGCGTTGTCGCCAATGCTGTTTTGATTGTCGGCATCGCTGCCCTGTTGTTTGCATATCCTAATATTTTAAATACTTTCTTTGGCGTTTTGGCTGGAAAGGTGACCGGTGCAGACGGTGCTCCAATCCGCAGCTATATTCCGAACTTAGAGGTTGTTAAGTTCTTGGGCATCCCGGTACTTCAATATCTGTATGTTTTGATTCTGCTGCTGGCAATTATTACCACTTTGGTCAGCTTTGCATTTGCTGTCTGCAACCGCTACGGCAAGTATATTCCGATGAAACAAGGTGTAGGCCGCGATTTGGTTACCTTGATTATTATGTTGGTGCTTTGCCTGTTGGTATCGCAGCTGGGCTTGAACGTCATCGTTGGCAAGGGCTTTACTTACTTGGCTTATGCTTGTATTGCGGTGGTTATTCTGCCGACAATTGTGATCGGTTACAAGAAGATTAACCAAAAACCTGCAAAATAGTAAAGATTAAAAGAGAGAAACCCTGATTTCTGCTAATTTCTGCTGATCTCTGCTGATGGTAGAATGATTTTCCCGGTGAAAAACGAGCAAAATAAATTTTCCGTGATGTAGTGAACGTTATTCATTTGGTTAGTAGCGTTCACTACAGTTGGGCGGAGATGCAGACGAACCGGCAAGGGAAATAATAAGGCAGGAAAGGAGGACGCTATGCAATTTATCAACTTTAATAAAATTGATTTTAAAATTCCGGGACTGGATGAAGTAAAATTGCCCCAAATGGTGAAAATTCGGCAAAAATATGACAGTGCCAAGATTGAAGATTTAAAAGGCTTTATTGAACAGGAAATGGATAAGACCATTCAAAATAAGGCCGATTATCAAGGTAAGAGCATTTGTATTACGGTTGGCAGCCGGGGTATTCCGCATTTGGATTTGATGGTCAAGACAATTGTTGAAAAATTAAAGGAATACGGTGCCAATCCCTTTATTATTCCATCGATGGGCAGCCATGGCGGCGCCAGCGTAGAAGGGCAGATTGAGATTTTAGAAGGCTACGGCATTACTGAAAAAACAATGGGCGTGCCGGTTCGGGCTACTTTAGATGTGGTTCAGATTGGCGAACTGCCGGATAAAACACCGGTTTACTGCGATAAATATGCCTATGAATCGGACGGCATCGTCATCTTAAATAAGATTAAGCCGCATACCGATTTTAGGGGCAAGCATGAGAGCGGTCTGGCCAAAATGATGGCAATCGGAATTGCCAATCATAAGGGGGCATCAATGTTCCACCGGATGGGCTTTCAAAGTTTTGCCCAGCGGATTCCGGAAGTGTGTGAAGTCTTTTTGCAAAATGCCAAACTGGCTTTCGGCGTAGGTATCGTTCAAAACGCATATGATGAAATCAGTGAGCTGGAAATTATCCCGACCGAGAAGTTTTTGGAAAGGGATGCGGCGCTTTTGGAAATTGCCAAGGAAAAAATCGCCAAGTTTAAAAATCCCGATTTTGATCTGCTGATTATTGATGAAATCGGTAAAAATATCAGCGGCAATGGGCATGACCCCAATATTACCGGGCGCAGCAATTCCAAGGGTTTTGAGGATGTGGTCAATATTCAAAAGCTGTTTATCCGCGGCATCAGCAAGGAATCGCATCATAACGGCGCTGGGATTAAAGGGGCTGATATTACCACCCGGCGGTGTTTAAATGACATTGATTTCAGTTCAACCTGGACAAATGTGGCTACCGTTAATATTTTAACTGGCGGCAGTATTCCGATGTATGTAGAAACCGATTTGGAAGCTATCAAGGTATGTATTCGCACCTGCCTCGGAATTGATTATACGCAGGCCAAAATTGTTCGTATTTTGAACACTTTGCATATGAATGAAATCGAGGTTTCTCTGCCATATTATGAAACCCTGAAGGATAACCCGGAAATTGAGCTTTTAAGTGAACCGTATGATATGCAGTTCGATAAAGATGGCTTTTTGATATAACAAGTATCAAAAGGATTTATCATCTTTTGGTGCGAAAAAACATGAGTAAGCAGCTGTTTTTGCACAAAAACGAGCGAATTACGAATGCTTTTGCAAGTATTGCGAGCGGCGGGAGTCGGAGCAATCTTGTACAGCAAGTATCAAAAGCATGGAAAGCACAACAGGAGTTTATTGGCAAATGGTTTTTATCCTTTCGTAAATATTTTTTAATATATATTTAAAATGGTGTATGTTAAAATAATATTAGTACCTATTTGCCTGCTGGAATAAACTTCTGGACGGAAAAAGCGTTTTAATGGGGTTACAGCGTTTTAACGGGGTTATAAGGTATGACAGATGTTTCGGTTTAGGAGAGAAAATGTATTATCTGGGAATCGATATCGGTTCTACCACTTCCAAGGTGGTAGTAATCAATGAAAAAAGAGAAATCGCAGCCAAAGAGATGGTTGTTGCCGGAATCGGCACGGACGGTTCGTATCAGGTGTATGAAAAGATACTGGAGCAGATTCCGGGGGAGCAAATTGTGCGGATTACTTCAACCGGCTACGGCCGAAAATTGTTTGAGAAAGCGGATGCGGAAATCAGTGAATTAAGCTGCCATGCCAAGGGAGTGTTTCATACTTTTCCGCAGACTAAAACGATTATTGATATCGGCGGTCAGGATGCGAAAGTGTTGTTGTTAAATGACAAGGGTCGGATGGTTAATTTTGTGATGAATGACAAATGTGCTGCCGGTACGGGGCGGTTTTTGGATGTGATGGCTAATATCCTGCATTTGCAGATTGGTGATTTGCAGACAGAATATTTTAAGTCGCAGCAGCCGATTAATATTTCCAATACCTGTACGGTATTTGCGGAATCGGAGGTTATTTCGCAGCTGGCGGCCGGCAAGGAAAGGGCAGATGTCGTTGCCGGAATTTGTATTTCAGTTGCCAACCGAGTGGCTTCTCTGGCCAAACGGGTCGGCATCAAAGAAATGGTTTGTATGAGCGGCGGGGTGGCTCGCAATCAGGGAGTTCGTGATGCCATGAGTAAGAAGTTGGAAATGGAGATTTTATTCTCACCGGATGCTCAGTACATGGGAGCGCTGGGAGCGGCTCTTTACTCATTGGAAGGTGTACAGTAAGGTGCTTGGCTTTTCTAAATTCGCTTGAACATGGAAAAGTCAGGTTGGTAGGCAATGGCTATTTTCCTGCACTCGCTTGGGTTAGCGTTTGCGCATGTTGTTTTGTCGGCGGCGAAAGGCGGCTTTTTTTGGATGGCTGCAGAAGGCTCAAAGCATCGTGGGGAAAAAGCGTGATTAATTAAGGAGGCAAATTATGGCAGAAGAAGAGAAAAAAGAAGTAAAACCGGAAAAGAAACCGATTGATGTCAACTCTTCCAAGTATAAATTGGGGAAGGTTGTAGCGGATCATTATCGTGAAGTGGCGGAAGCCAAGGCTCGCGGAGAAAAGATTGGCTGGTGTGCCAGCAATTTCCCGCAGGAGATTTTTCAGACCTTGGGAGTTAAGGTTTGTTACCCAGAAAACCAGGCAGCGGCAATTGCTGCCCGTGGCGCAGGCGAAAAAATGTGTGACATTGCCGAAAGTGACGGCTATTCCAACGATATTTGCGCTTACGCCAGAATCAGTTTAGCATATACCAAAGTTAAGGATGCGCCGGAGCAAAATATGCCGCAGCCTGACTTTTTGCTGTGCTGCAATAATATCTGTAATTGTATGATCAAATGGTACGAGAGTATCTCTAAGGAATTAAATATTCCGCTGATTTTGATTGACATTCCGTTTAATCCAGACTATGAAGTTTCGGATGCACAAGTCGCCTATGTCAAGGGGCAATTCCTAAACGCAATTAAACAATTAGAAGAAATTACCGGTAAAAAATGGGACGATAAGAAGTTTGAAGAAATCATGGCTATTTCCAACCGAACTTCCCGGGCATGGTTGGAGGCAACTTCTTATACCAAATACCATCCATCACCGTTAAACGGCTTTGATTTGCTTAACCACATGGCGGTTGCCGTTTGTGCCCGCGGCACGGTTGAAGCAGCCGAGGCATTTGAAACCTTAGTGGAAGAGTATAAGGAAAATGTGAAAAACGGCACCAGTACCTTCCGCGGTGAAGAAAAGCACCGGATTATGTTTGAAGGCATTGCCTGCTGGCCGCATTTGCGGGCAACGGCAACGGGCTTAAAGTCACGCGGTATCAACATGGTTGCAACCATTTACGCCGATGCTTTCGGCTTGATTTACAACAGCTTTGATGAATTGATTAAATGCTACTGCAATGTGCCGAATGCAGTATCTTTGGAAAAAGCACGGGATAACCGGATTCGGATTGTGGAAAAAACGCAGCCGGAAGGAATGCTGGTTCATACCAACCGTTCCTGTAAGCTGTGGAGCTCGTTTATGTATGAAATGAGCCGTCAAATCGGAGAAGCGACCGATATTCCGGTTGTATCTTTTGACGGTGATCAGGCTGACCCCCGCAACTTCTCGGAAGCCCAATATGAAACCAGAGTACAGGGATTATATGAAATCATGGAAGAAAACAAAAGGGAGGCAGTAAAATGAGCAGATTAAGAGAATTATTAAACCAATTTGAAGAGATTGCCAATTCCCCGAGAAAACAGCTGGATCACTATATGGCGGCCGGGAAACCGACAATCGGCGTAGTGCCAGTTTATACGCCGGAAGAGATTATTCATTCTATGGGTTTTGTACCCTTTGGTTTATGGGGAGCGGATGTTGAAATCAAGGATGCCAAGGCATATTATCCGTCCTTTATTTGCTCGATTATGCAAAGTATTCTGGAACTGGGCATTCATGGGGCATATAAGGGTCTGAAAGCAATCGTTATTCCGTCTTTGTGCGACTCGCTTAAATCATTGGGGCAAAACTGGAAATATGCGGTTAAAGATGATATTTTATTTATTCCTATGACCTATCCCCAAAACCGGGAAAATGAAGTTGGCCGGGCGTTTACCAAGGCGTCCTATGAACGGGTCATTGCCGATATTGAAAAGCATTTGGGCGGTAAGTTTGACGATACTGCTTTGCAGAAATCCTTGGATATTTATAATGAGCATAACCAGCTGATGCGTGAACTCAGTGCAGCTTTAGCTGACCATGATCAGATTACGGCTTATGAGCGCCGCAATATTTTTAAGTCCGCTCATTTTATGCTGAAAGAAGAACACAGTAAGTTAGTGGCTGAATTCTTAAAGGAATTAGAAGGCATGGAAAAATCAACCGGCAAGGTCAGAGTCATCACTACCGGTATTTTGGCCGACAGCCCGAACTTACTGGCGATTTTTGATGATAATAACATGACGATTGTAGGTGATGATGTCGCACATGAATCGAGACAGTACCGGACGGATGCGGTAAGCGGAGCTGCGGCTTTGGATAAGTTGGTGGATAAGTTTGCCAATATGGGCTGCTGCAGCGTTTTATTTGATAAAGACCGCAAGCGTGCGGATATGCTGCGGGATATGGCCAAGGAACGTAAGGCAGATGGTGTTATTGTTCTGATGACCAAGTTCTGCGACCCGGAAGAGTTTGATTATGTCTGCATTAAAAATACTTTGGATGAGGCTGATATCGCTAATGTTATTACCGAAATTGACCGGCAGATGGTCAATTACGAGCAAACCAAGACGACCTTGCAGACTTTCAGCGAAATGATTCGCTAAAAATGCCGGGCTGCCGGCTCATGCCGCCGCAGGTTTCCTTCGGCGGCACGGCAGTCTGACTTTGGCTCTGGGTCACGGAGACGGGATTTGTTTAGATTGTGCATTTGAGCGGTTCGGCTGCTAATAGTATAGCAACACTGGATTACAGAGCTTTCAAGTGGTGTTTTAGGATGGGAAAACAAAAAGAGATGAATCTGATTAATTATACTATTCAGGAGTGTTTTTACCGGCGAATAAAAGAAACGCCGCAGGCATTGGCCTATCATTTCGGTGAGCACGAATACAGCTGGGCACAAGCCGGAAAAATCTCTTTGGCACTGGCTGAAGAATTACGGCGGCAGGGCGTGAAAAAAGGGCAGCGGATAGGCTTGCTGTCGATTAACAGTGAGGCTTGGATTTTTTATTTTTTTGCTTTGCAGCTGCTTGGTGCTCAACCGGTACTACTTAACACTGCCCTGAGTGATGATGAAATCCTGCGTAACATTGAATTAACAGAAGTGAATTATTTATATTATGGAGAAGGCTATCATCGCAGCTTTGAAGAGTTGATGAAGCGTTTAGGCCTTATCTGTATGCGCCGTTCTTATCTTGGCAGCCGAAAAATGCGGACAGACGGCTGGAAAGAAATGCTTGCTTCGGCAGTAGAAATGGCGGCGGATGTTTCTGAACATGAAGTTTGCTGTTTTCTGTTTACTTCCGGTACAACCAAGGCAGCAAAAGCGGTTATGCTGACGCATTATAATTTGCTTAATAATGCTCGGGCAATTGCCGAAGCTATGCACTGGCAGGCAGATGACCGGATGTGTGTAGCAGTTCCCTTTTTTCATTGCTTTGGCTTAACGGCTTGTATTTTGGCTGGCTTGGAAATGGGTTTTCCGCTTTACGTGCTGGATCATTACCGGACCGTTCAGGTCTGCGGTATGCTGCAGGAGCACCGCTGTACGATTTTAAACGGCGTCCCCAGTATGTTTTTAGCGATGAAGCATAATGCTGCGCACAGGGAATATGATTTATCGTCGGTTTGTTCGGGTGTGATTGCCGGTTCGCCGATTTTTGAAAATGATTACTATGATATTTGCCGGATGTTTCGGCCGGATCTCCATTTGCAGCCCTCTTACGGGCAGACGGAATCTTCGCCCTGTATCACGATTGCGGCTTATGATGACGATTTGAAAACCAAGGCAACAACCGTTGGCAGGCCGATTGAGCATATTCAGCTGCGGCTGGTGGATGTTGATACTGGGCAATTGTGTGCCGCCGGAGAACGGGGGATGATTCAAACCAAGGGCTATCATGTGATGAAGGGCTATTATGCTATGCCGGAAGAAACGGCAGAGGCAATTACACCGGATGGCTGGCTGATTACTGGTGATATTGGCTATTTGGATGAACACGGCTATCTGCATATTTCCGGGCGTGGGAAGAATCTGATTATTCGAGGCGGGGAAAATATTTCGCCAGAAGAAATCGAATACTATATCCGGAAAATTGACGGCGTCGAACAGGTCAAGGTGATGGGAGTGCCGGCTGCGGTTTTGCAGGAGGAAATTGCCGCTTGTATTGTTGCCTTGCGCAAGGATTTAACCAAAGAGGAGATTATTGCGGAATTAAAGCAGAACTTGGCGGATTATAAAATCCCGCGATATATTTTCTTTTTGAATGAAATTGAGCGGTTAGCATCCGGGAAAATTGATGAAAAAAAATTATTAAAAATTATACTAAGGAAAGTTAAGGAGCTTTCGGTTTAACGCAAAGATAGGAATTTTAAGAAAGAGGTGTCATAATGTTTTTATCGGAAAAACATAAACTAATTCAGCAGCTGGCTGCGGACTTTGCGGCCAAGGAACTGACCAATGAGGTTTTAGACCAGGTAGAAGAAAGCGAAGTATTTCCGGAAGAAATTTATCAGAAAATGGCAAAAGCCGGCTTTTTCGGTATTAAAGTGCCGAAGGCTTTGGGCGGTGCCGGAGCTGATACTTTAGCGTATGTCTTAGTTATGGAACAAATCGCCAAGGTCAGCGGTGTGGCCAGTATTTATGTATCTTCTCCCAACTCCCTGTCGGGTGGCCCTTTGCTGCTGTCGGGCACGGATGAGCAAAAGGAAAAATATTTAAAACCGATTATTACCGGTGAGAAAAAGCTATGTTTCGCCCTAACCGAGCCAGGTGCCGGTTCTGATGCGGGCAGCATGACTTCCCGGGCGGTTAAAAACGGTGATTACTATATCTTAAACGGCCGGAAAACTTTTATTACTATGGCTCCTTTGGCAGATTATGCAATCGTTTATGCCAAAACCGATCCGGCTGCCGGTACCAGAGGCATCAGTGCCTTTATTGTCGATATGAAGTGGCCGGGTGTTTCCTGCGGCAAACCGGAACATAAAATGGGCGTGATTGGCTGCGCAACCAGCGATATTATTATGGAAGACGTTAAAGTGCCGGTCGAAAACCTTTTAGGCGAAGAGGGCAAGGGCTTTGTCAATGCCATGAAAACGCTGGATGTCGGACGGATTGGCGTGGCTGCCCAGTCAATTGGTGTGGCCGGTGGTGCTTTGGAAGAAGCGATTCGTTATTCCAAAGAAAGAAAGCAGTTTAAGAGAAGAATTGCTGATTTCCAGGCAATCAGCTTTATGCTGGCGGAGATGGCAACGAAGCTTGAAGCAGCCAAACTCCTGACCTATCAGGCGGCGATGATGAAAGATGCGGGACTGGCCGCTTCCAAAGAGGCTTCCATGGCTAAGTTCTTTGCATCGGAAACATGTAACGAGATTTGTGCCAAGGCCGTGCAGATTCACGGCGGCTATGGCTTTATCAAGGAATATAAGGTGGAAAGAATGTACCGTGACTGCCGTGTATTTACGATTTATGAGGGCACCAGCCAAGTACAGCAAATGGTTATTTCCGGTCAGTTATTAAAATAAGGGAAGGAGTTTAAGGCAGTGAAGATAATAGTTTGTGTAAAACAGGTTCCGGATACGAATGAAGTTAAGATTGATCCGGTTAAGGGAACGTTAATCCGGGAAGGAGTTCCCAGTATTTTAAATCCGGACGATGCTAATGCGCTGGAAGAAGCTTTAAAAATTAAGGATACCTATGAAGATGTGGTGGTTGACGTTGTCAGCATGGGACCGCCGCAGGCAACCTATATGTTGCGGGAATGCTTGGCGATGGGAGCTGACAATGCTTATTTGTTGAGTGACCGCGCATTTGGCGGCGCTGATACTTGTGCTACTTCTACGACTATTGCCGCCGGAATCAATAAAATCGGTGATTATGATATCATTTTTGCCGGTCGGCAGGCTATTGACGGCGATACTGCGCAGGTTGGGCCGCAGGTCGCACAGCGCCTGAATATTCCGGTGGTTACCTATGTACAGGGCTTTAAGCTGGAAAACGGGAAAGTCATCGTTCAAAGAATGATGGAGGACGGTTATGAAGAAATTGAAGTTTCAACGCCCTGCTTATTAACCGCCGTCAATGAACTGAACGTTCCGCGCTTCATGAGTGTGAACGGGATTGTAGACGCTTATGAAAAGGAAATCACGATTTGGAATCACAGCGATGTTAATCTGGATCCAAATGACTGCGGTTTAAACGCTTCACCGACCCAAGTGTTCCGTTCCTTTACGCCGCCAGCTAAGGGCAAGGGAGAAATGGTTAATGGAACGGAAGCTGAGGCAGCGCAGTATTTGGTGAATAAGTTTAAGGAAAAGCATATAATTTAGGTTAGGAGGTTATCATGGCTGTAAGAGTTATTACTGATAAGTGCAGGGGCTGTAAAATATGTGTAAAGGCATGTCCGTTTGATGCCATCACGATGGTCGGCAAAGTGGCCGAAATCGGCTCGGCTTGTACGGCCTGCGGTGTTTGTGTTGAAAAATGCCCGTTTGATGCCATCATTCGGGAAGAAAAGGAAAGCAGTACCGATTTATCGCTCTATCACGGCGTTTGGGTCTTTGCCGAGCAGAGAGCAGGCAAGCTGATGTCAGTGGCGATTGAGCTTTTGGGTGAAGGTCGCCGTCTGGCTGATGAAATCGGAACGGAGTTGTGTGCGGTGCTGTGCGGCAGCGGCATTAGTGATTTGACCAAAGAATTGATTGGCTATGGCGCGGATAAGGTTTATGTTGCTGATTCGCCGATTTTGGAAAATTACCGAACCGACGCATATACCGAGGTGATTTATCAGGCAGTTACCGAATATAAGCCGGAAATTGTGCTGCTGGGCGCAACCCATATTGGCCGGGATTTGGGGCCATGTCTGGCCGTAAAAGCTGGTACCGGTTTGACTGCCGATTGTACGCAGCTGGAAATTGACCCGGAAGATAAGAAGATTAAGCAAACCCGTCCGGCGTTTGGCGGTAATTTGATGGCGACGATTGTTTGTCCGAACCATCGTCCGCAGATGTCAACGGTTCGGCCGGGCGTAATGAACAAGGCGCCATTTGATGCTGATCGGACAGGGAAAGTAGTTCCGCTGACAGTGTCGATTACTGAAGATGACGTTCGCACTAAGATTTTAAAGATTGTCAAATCAGCCACCGAGATGGTTTCACTGACGGATGCCGATATCATCGTTTCCGGCGGTATGGGTCTGGGCAGCAAGGAAGGTTTTGATAAGCTGAAAGAGCTGGCTGATGTCCTTGGCGGAACGATTGCCGCTTCCCGGGCAGCAGTTGATGCTGGCTGGATTGATCATTCCTATCAGGTTGGGCAAACCGGAACTACAGTTAAGCCGCAGGTTTACTTTGCATGCGGTATTTCGGGAGCAATTCAGCACATTGCCGGTATGCAGAATGCTGGGCTGATTATTGCGGTCAACAAAGATGAAAATGCGCCGATTTTTGAAGTGGCCGATTACGGCATTGTCGGAGACCTGCATAAGGTGATTCCGGCGCTGACAGAAGCTTTTCATCAGGAAATTGAAAAATCAAAACAGTAGAAAAGGTAAAATAAACCCGACAGCTTGACCGCTGAAAATATTTTCAGCAACCGAAGATATATTTTGTTTTTTAGCAAACAAGAAAAAGATAAGGCAGGCGGCGGATTTTTCCGCAGCCGGCCATCTGATAAACTTCCTGTCTTTTGACTTGGGAAAGAAGTTTTTTTCTCTTTTTCGGGACAAAATTAGGGAAAGGCAACAGCAAAAATAAAATGTTTAGGAGGCCAAAACTATGAGCAAAAAACTATTGGAAGGCGTAAAAGTAGTAGAATTAGCTACTTTTATCGCAGCAGCAACTGCCGGCAGATTTTTAGCCGACCTGGGAGCAGATGTCATTAAGATTGAAAGTGCCAAGGGTGATCCGCTGCGTTATACTGCACCGTCGGAAGGACGGCCGCTGGATATGTATGAGAATACAACTTGGGAACTGGAGAACGGAAATAAACGCTGCTTCTCTATCAATACCAAGGAACCGGAAGGCAAAGAAGCGCTGTTTAAGCTGCTGGAGAGTGCCGATGTTTTGATTACCAACTGGAGAGTACAGGCTTTGGAACGCTCGGGTCTGGCTTATGATCAATTAAAGGAAAGATTTCCGAAATTAGTTTATGCTATTTGCACCGGTTATGGTGAATATGGGCCGGATAAGGATTTGCCGGGCTTTGATTTTACTTCTTTCTTTGCCCGCGGCGGTTATTTGGATACCTTGCGGCAGGACGGAACTGTACCGATGAACGTTGTGCCGGGCTTAGGCGACCACAATGTTGGTATGAACTTAGCAGCCGGTATTTTGGCAGCACTTTATCATGCCAAGGTTAGCGGTCAGGGTGAAAAGGTTGAAACCAGTCTGTATGAAAGCGCTGTCTTTAACATGGGTATGATGGTGCAGGCTGCGCAGTATACCGATTACGGCAAGAAATACCCGATTGATATCCGCTTATCCCCGAATCCGTTTAATGCCGCTTGGCGGACGAAGGATGACCGTTTCATCCAAACCTGCATGCCGGATTACAACACCTACTATAAGCCGTTTATGAAGGCGCTGGGTCGGGAAGATTTGCTGGACAATGAAAACTATTTCCCGATTAAGACCTTGCAGGAAAAGGGCATCACTTATGAAGTTTATGATATCGTCATGGAAGCTTTCGGCAAGAAAACAGCGGCAGAATGGAAGGAAATTCTGAAAGAAGCTGACGTTGCTTTCTCGGTAGCGCAAAGCTGGGAAGAAATCTTAGAGGATCCGCAGGCTTGGGCCAACAACTGCTTCTATAAGATGAAGTATGACAACGGCAACGAGAGAACCTTGGTTCGTCCGCCGGTAAAATTCCATGAAATGGGCGTGCCGGAGTATCGCCGCGGCCCGCTGATTGGTGAGAATTCTTATGAAGTCATGGCAGAACTGGGCTATACGCAGGAACAAATTAAAGATTTTGCTGAACGCGGCATTATCTATAAATGGGAAAAGAAATAAGTTTAAACTATCATCATAGTGGTGATAATATGAAAGCCCTGCTTTCCGAATCATGGAAAGCAGGGCTTTTTTCATGTTTAAGAAAATGAACAGGGCAATCGAAAACAGACCCTTCCCGCATAATAAGTATTATAGAAGGCTCCGATGTCGTTTCGGTGCGGGTCATTATTTTTACCTGTAAAGGAGCCTTGACGGAAGTATAACATGAGCCTTTTTTCCTGTCAAATAAAAGGAGCATAAGAAATTTAGAGAAAAAGTGATAAGATTTTATAAAGGCACTATCCTTGACTTTCCGCTG
This sequence comes from uncultured Lachnospiraceae bacterium, assembly GCA_963545585.1. GTDB lineage: Bacteria > Bacillota > Clostridia > Lachnospirales > Vallitaleaceae > W11650. The sequence goes on along the minus strand of CAUUKX010000019.1, from coordinate 4,942 downwards.
CTTCTAACTTATAATATTTTTAGCAGATTAGCGGTAAGTAACTCAACTTTCCCCTGATCGAAGTGCTTCGCACTTCTGCCCGGGCGGGAAGTCCATGCAATGCGTCTAAAAAAGACTGTTCTGGCGAACATGGGAAAAAGTTGAGTAAGTAAGAAGTAGAAAGCCTAAAAATCAATGGTTTAGGGCTTGGCATTATAGAAAGGAGTTTTGATGATTAAAATTATTAATGCGCGGGCGGCGGATGAAAATGATCAGCTTCTTCCGGTTGAGGTACTTATAAAGGAAGGAAAAATTGCGGAAATCAGCTGTGCGCTTCCGGAGGAGCGGAGCGCCGATACGATTATTGATGCCAAGGGGAAGCTCTTAACACCCGGCTTTGTGGATGTACATGTCCATTTGCGTGAGCCCGGCTTTGAGTATAAGGAAACGATTGCTACCGGCTCCCGGGCGGCGGCCAGAGGCGGTTATACTACCATTTTGGCAATGCCCAATACCAAGCCGGTGATTGATAACCCTGAACTTTTAAAGGAATTAACTGCTAAAGCAGCCAAGGAATCCTTAATTGAAACTCTGTTTTATTCGGCCATTACTTTAGGTGAAAATGGTCAAACCTTAGTGGAGGTTAAAGACCAATTAGCCGCCGGAGCAGTAGCTTTTTCCGATGACGGCCGAGGTGTTCAGGATGCCGGCATGATGTATGATGCGATGCTGGCAGTCAAAGCAAATAACAGCCTGATTGCGGCGCATTGTGAGGAAAACAGCCTGCTTCGGGGCGGCTATATTCACGCCGGCCGCTATGCCGCAGAACATGGGCATAAAGGGATTTTAGGACTATGTGAGGATTTGCAGATTGCCAGAGACTGTGCCATTTCTTTGGCGACCGGAGCCAGATATCATATTTGCCATATGAGTACGGCCGCAGGGGTTGACCTGCTTCGCTATTACCGCAGCAAATGCGGCTGGATTAGCGGTGAGGTAACGCCGCATCATTTGCTTTTAACCGAGGATGACTTGCAGGAGGACGGCGATTTTAAGATGAATCCGCCGCTGCGCAGCCGGGTCGACCGGCAGGCCCTCATTCAGGCACTGGCTGACGGCACGATTGAGTGTATCTCAACTGATCACGCCCCGCATAGTTCGGAAGAAAAAAGCAAGGGCTTGGCTGGATCGCCCTTTGGCATTATCGGTTCGGAAACGGCTTTTCCGCTGTTATACACTTATTTGGTGCAGACCCGGAAAATTAGCTTGCACCTTTTATTGAAGGCCCTGACGGAAAACCCAGCCAGAATCTTTGGGCTCACTGGCCATCGTTTGGCGGTCGGTGAGCCAGCCGATCTGGTGCTGATTGATTTAGACAAAGAATATGAGATCAAAAAGGAAGATATGGTTAGTCGGAGCAGCAATACGCCCTTTGCCGGCTGGAAAGTAAAGGGCCGGATTGACACTGTTTTTTATCGGGGGAAAATGGTTGTTCAGGATGGAAAGGTTATATGATGACCGGAAGAGCAAAACCGGCAGAAATCAAGGTTATACAAAGCAAGAGGCTGAAAGAAAAGGAAAATCATGATGCAGCAATATCAAACGAAAATTACCGAAAACATTCCGTTAGCCAGAGACATTTACCGAATGAGTTTAACGGCTGAGGCGGCTGACTTAAAGGGCTTTGCCGCCGGTTGTTTTATTCATATCAAAATCAACGACGGCGCGCTTTTACTGCGCCGCCCGATTTCGCTTTATGAAGTCAGCCCGGCTCAGAATACCATCCGAATTATTTATAAGGTGCTGGGCAGGGGGACGGCTCTGCTGGCACAAATGAAAACAGGGGAAGAACTGAATATTTTAGGCCCTTTGGGCAATGGCTTTCCGATTTCGGAAACGACCCGTTCTGTGCTTTTAGCCGGGGGCGGGGTTGGTGTGCCGCCGCTGTATGAATTGGGCAAACAGCTGAAGGCAAAGCAAATTCAAATTACCTCGGTTTTGGGTTTTCAGGATGCCGCCAGTGTTTATGCCGTGCAAGAGTTTCAGGCGCTGGGTAAGGTTTTGGTATCGACTATGGACGGCAGTATTGGTCAAAAAGGAACGATTTTGGATGTCTTAACCAGTCAAACGATTGCGTTTGACACTTTATATGCCTGTGGGCCGAAAGGGATGCTGCAGGCGCTGGATTTGAAATACCAAGGTCAAAAACAGGGTTATCTGTCCTTTGAAGAAAGAATGGCTTGCGGTATCGGTGCCTGCTACGGCTGTATGCTGAAAACCAAAGCCGGGCTGAAAAGAGTGTGCAAGGATGGGCCGGTGTTTGTCTTGGGGGAGGTGGAATATGAATCGCTTAGCCGTTAAGCTGCCGGGCTTAAACCTGAAAAATCCGGTGATGCCGGCCTCCGGCTGTTTTGGTTTTGGCTGGGAGTTTAGTGAGATTTATGACTTATCGCTCTTGGGTTCGATTATGATTAAGGCGGTAACCAGAGAGCCGCGCACCGGCAATGCTATGCCTCGGATTGCGGAAACGCCGGCCGGAATGCTGAATGCCATCGGCCTGCAAAATCCCGGGATTGACCGAGTGGAAGAGGAGCTGCGCTGGCTGGCTCAGTATGATTTGCCCATTATCGCCAATGTTGCCGGGTACTCGGATGAGGATTACTGCTATGTGGCGGAACGGATTTCCAAGGTGCCTAATATCGGGGCGCTGGAGATTAATATTTCCTGCCCGAATGTCAAACAGGGTGGCATTACTTACGGACAGGATCCGGAAATTGCCCGGCGGCTGACGAAAAAGATTAAGGCGGCGGCATCTAAGCCTGTTTATATGAAGCTTTCGCCCAATGTGGCCAATATTAAGGAAATGGCGCAGGCGGTGGAGGACGGCGGCGCAGACGGGATTACCATGATTAATACTTTGATTGGCATGCGCTTTGATTTAAAAAAACGGGCGCCGCTTTTAGCCAATAAGACCGGCGGTTTGTCGGGGCCTGCCATCAAACCGGTGGCGCTGAAAATGATTTATGATGTTTATGAAACGGTTAAGATTCCGATTATTGGGATGGGCGGGATTGAAACGGCGGAAGATGTGCTGGAGTTTTTTTATGCCGGCGCTGCGGCGGTGGCGGTCGGAACCGCCAATTTCGTCAATCCTCAGGTTTGTCCGGAAATCATTGCCGACCTGCCGCATGTGCTTGACCGATATGGCTTTCAAACCGTGGAAGAGGCAGTCGGTGCGGGGCATTAAGGACGGCGGAAAGAAAGCTGCGGTTTTTCACGGTTATTTTATCGGAAGGTGCAAGAGCTTTCTCCATCTTCGCTGCCGGTGCGCATAAAACAGTTCGGCCCATAAACAAATCAGTGGTGTTTTCCGGCTCAGCAGAAAGGCGAAGCCTTTCGACAGGGAAAAGTTACGACAATAAGAAAGTGAGGATAAAATGTTAAACTTAGAACCGAAGAAAGTATTTGATTATTTTGAAGAAATTAGCCAAATCCCCAGAGGGAGCGGCAATGAAAAGGCAATTTCCGATTATCTGGTAAAATTTGCCAAGGACAGGGGATTAGCGGTTGTTCAAGATGCAACTGATTCCATCCTGATTACCAAGCCAGCGGCTGCCGGCATGGAAAAAGCGCCGGGGGTAATCGTGCAGGGACATATGGATATGGTTTGTGTCAAAACACCGGACAGTTCGCATGATTTTCTGAAAGACCCGCTGACTCTGGAAGTTGACGGTGATTTGCTGACAGCTAAGGATACAACCTTGGGTGCTGATAACGGCATTGCCGTTGCCATGGCGTTGGCGCTGCTGGATTCCGAAGATATTTTGCATCCGCATTTGGAAGTGGTGATTACGACAAATGAAGAAGTCAATATGAACGGCGCCCTGCATTTTGACACCGCCTTATTAAAAGGAAAATATTTTATCAACGTGGATTCCGAAGAGGAAGGCGAAATTACTATCGGCTGCGCCGGCGGTTTAAAAGCAGTGTTAGAGCTGCCCTATACCAAAGAAGATTTGACGCCGAGCCTTCGGCAGAAGGAAATTATTGTCACCGGTTTAAAGGGCGGCCATTCCGGTGCGGAAATTCACACCAACCGCGGGAATTCGCATAAGCTGATGGGTCGGTTTTTGTCGGCGCTGAAAAAAGAAATCGATTTTGAAGTTTTGGAAATCAGCGGCGGCATTAAGGATAATGTAATTCCCGGTCATACGGTCTGCCGGATTGCTTTAGCCGCAGAGCAGGAAACGGTGCTGACCGAAGTTCAGAACCGAATACAGAAAGAGTGGGCCAATGAATTATCGGCCAGTGATCCAAAGGTCGAACTGCTGGTGAATGATTGCCGAACAGAGATTGTTCAAAAAATAAACAAAGAAGCAGCAAGAAAGCTTCTTCTGCTGCTGAACACCTTGCCTAATGGTGTTCAGACCATGAGCAGCAAACTTCCCGGTATGGTGGAAAGCTCGCTTAATTTGGCAGTGATTGAAATGGCGGGACAGGTTATCCGTTTGTCGTTTTCCACCCGCTCCAATGTCGGCAGCTTAAAGCAGCAGCTCAATTCGGTGCTGCAAGATTTTGCGGACATGAACGGCCTGCATTTTTATAAGACAGCTGAATATCCGGAATGGGAAATGAAACCGGAAAGCGAATTGCTCAAAAAAGCGGCGGCAACGTACAAGAGTCTGACCGGAAAAGAAGCAGTGGTCAAGGCGATTCATGCGGGGCTCGAGTGCGGCGTATTTTTATCGAAGAAACCGGAGTTGGAGGCTATCAGCATCGGGCCGGATATGTGGGATGTTCATTCGGTTAAAGAACGCTTGAGTATTTCCTCAACCCAAAGAACTTGGGAATATTTAAAAACACTGCTGGCGGAGCTGGGGAAATAAAAATTTATTTGACATTTCCCCCGAACTGTGGTATTGTACTTTGAGTGTGGTATACCGCTCGGATTAGGTCAGCAAAA
>CAUUKX010000018.1:0-27658 GCA_963545585.1 uncultured Lachnospiraceae bacterium | reverse complement strand
TTCTCCGGTTTGAGAGAAAAGGCCGCGACAAAAAGCAGGCATCTGTTTATGCGGTGGCAGAATAAGAATAAAATTAAAAAAACGGCAGGCATTTGGTCGGCCGTTTTTTTGTGCCTATAACCCGAATTCTTTTCTATTTTATCAAGAGAATAGGTGTGCGTTATCATATTTCAGCAGGATATGCAATTTGTTTGGCGGCGGGCTGATTTTTCGTGTGCGTTACACTGAACTTTCCTAAAAAACAAATGTTTTAGGGCTTGAAAAAATCAATTGATATGTGCTAAAATAAGAAAAGATATACGCAGCAAGCAATGGAGGATTTCGGTCGGCCGGTTAGGCTTTTCTTTACCGGTTTGATTTTTATGCTGCTTGAAATGGTTGCAGTTTGGGCAAAGCATTCATCGGGATGCACAATGATTATACTGTAACAGGAAATGAAAGGACTATTATGATTTTTATTGATCGAGTAAAAATATTTGTGAAATCCGGGAAAGGAGGCGACGGCTGTGTCAGCTTTCGCCGGGAAAAGTACATTCCCAATGGCGGGCCGGATGGCGGCGATGGCGGTGATGGCGGCGATGTGATTTTTGAAGTAGATCCGTCAATGAGTACTTTATTTACCTTTCGCCATCAAAAGCATTATACGGCTGCGGCTGGAGAGCCGGGCGCCGGGAAAAACTGTCATGGCAAGGACGGCTTTGACCTGATTTTAAAGGTGCCGAAGGGAACGCTGATTCGAGATTTTGAGAGCAATAAGATTATTGCTGATTTAGCGAAGGAAGATTCACGGGTAGTGCTTTTAAATGGCGGCCGGGGCGGTCAGGGGAATCAGCACTTTGCTACCGCTACCATGCAGGCGCCTAAATACGCACAGCCCGGCCAGTTGGCCAAGGAACGCTGGATTACTTTGGAATTAAAATCCATTGCCGATGTGGGTTTAGTGGGCTTTCCCAATGTCGGCAAATCCACCTTTTTATCCCGTATCTCCAATGCCAAACCGAAAATCGCCAATTATCATTTTACCACTTTAACTCCCAATTTGGGCGTGGTGGATCTTTATGACGACAGCTTTGTAGTAGCTGATATTCCCGGAATTATTGAGGGAGCAGCCGAAGGGGTGGGCTTAGGCCATGAGTTTTTAAAGCATATTGAGCGTACCAAGGTGCTGCTGCATATTGTTGATGCAGCCAGCACGGAAGGGCGTGATCCGCTGGATGATTTGGAAAAAATAAGGTTGGAGCTAAAAAAGTATTCGCCGCTTTTGCTGGAAAAACCGCAGTTAATTGCCGCCAACAAGATGGATGCGGCATATGATGATGCTGCCCTGCAGGAAATTCAGGCGGTTTACGAGCCTGCGGGTATCAAGGTTTTTCCGATTTCGGCAGTCAGCGGTCAGGGCGTGGAAGCGCTGCTGCGGGAGATTTACAATATTTTGCAAACTTTGCCCAAGGAAACTGCCGAATATGCCAGTGAAATCAACATTAACTTAATAAAAGAAGAAAATGATCCGATAAATATATATATTGATGAAGACGGCGTATTTGTGGTGGAAGGGAAAGCCATCGACAAAATGCTGGGTTACACCAATCTGGAAACCGAGAAAGGCTTTCACTTCTTTCAAAATTATATTGAAGAAGAAGGCATTAATGCTGAATTGAAGAAATTAGGGATTCAGGAAGGCGACGTCGTCAGAGTCGGGTATTTGGAGTTTGAATATATGGAATAATAACAGTTTCAAGGAGGGAACAATGAAACGAGGAATAGTTGCGGTATTATTGCTATTATTATTGACGCTTTGCCAGCAGTCGGTTCAGGCGGCAGAACTTGATTTGCAGAGAGACCGGCCGATTTCGGCCAGAGTGCTGGAAGTGGTAGAGTCCAATGTTTATAAACTATTGGTGCTGGATCAGGAAAGTCCCCATATTGAGGTTTACGGATTGATTGGTGTAAAGCCAAACGGCAACCGGCAAGCCTATGATTACAGTGTAAAAAAGCTGCTCAATCAAACCGTTTATTTGGTCGAAGACAGCAATATTCCAGCTCAAAATGGGATTCGCTTTTGCTATTTATATGCGGATTTAAGTATTTCTCATAACGAAGACTTAATCAAACAAGGGCTGGCGTTAGCTGATGCCGACTTCAAGACAGCCAAAGAATACTTAAAGTTTACCCGCAGCCAGGAATCGGCCAAGAATCAAAGTCTGGGTATTTTTGATTATTCCGATAAAAAAGTCAGTGAGCGGATTCTAAACCTGAATACAGCCAGTGTCGAACAAATTGCTGCGCATTTTGATATTGATAATTTAAAGGCCAGTGCGTGGCATTCGCGAATTAGCGGAAATCCTATTAACCGGCTGGCAGAATTAAGAGCATTAGATGCAAAGTTTTTTACACCGGAAAAAATTATGGAATATGCTCCCCACCTTCATTTGAGAACCAATTTACAGACGGCGCTGCCGTATGAGATTGCTTCTTTGACTGGTCGGGTAACGGACAGTTCCAAAATTACTGATCGGATTTTGCAGTACCGTTTATTTAAGCCCCTGTCTTCGGAAGAAGATTTTAAAAAGTTAAATATTTTAGAAAGTCAGCGCAAAGCCCTGCGGCCGTATTTGACTTATGGTGATCAGTTCTATGAATTTTTCGGAATCGGTGCCAAGGTGGTCAATGTTAACACCGCTAACGAAACGCAGATTGCAAGTGCTCTTAGTGTTAGTTCGGCACAGGCAATTATTTTGAGAGATTTTTCTAAGCGATATGTGTACCCGCTGCGTAATGTAGAAGAACTTTTTAAGCCGCATTTTCCCTTAAATAAAGAATTGAGTTCCATGACTGCTTTAAGTGATAATATCCGGCTGTTTACACCAATTAATGAGGCGGACGAAAATGAAATCCGAAGTCTGTTCGGTAAGGTCAGCGTCGGTGGTTATCAGCTGGCCGGATTAATCAAAGATGTTATGAATAAGCGGCCTTTCCGTGATCAGGCGGCCTTAGAGAAAGTGATTGGCAAAACGTACGCATCTCAGATTGCCAAATACATTTATTTTGATACACTGCCGCAGACTAATTTTATTAATTTAAATACTGCCGGTAAGGATAAATTAGCACAGGAATTTCAGCTGACGGATTCGCAAAAATCACAACTGCGCAGCCAGTATCTTAATCCAGCTGAACTACCTGCCTTTTTGACCAAGCATATTGACCGGATTACGCTGTATACCAATGTCAATCGAGCCAGTGTTGAGGAATTTTCTCAATTAACGCCGGATATGACCAAAGCATTAGCGGAGGATATTGTCAAAGCCAGAACCGGCGAAGGATTTTATGTTATTGAAGATTTGCGTAAAATTTTTGAAAAGCATGACCGGCAGAATACTTTTGATAAAATTCAAAAATATTTGATTCTGCAATAATAAGTTTCCGCAGCCGCAGCCTGTTTGAAACGGCGGCTGAAATGCGAAAAACTGAGCAATCAAATTTTTCGAAAAGCAAGGAAAAGGAGAGATTTTAAGTTCGATAGTTTTCAGCGGCAAACGAAAACAATGGAAGGAATGAAAGAGCAATGTCAATTAGAAAAATTGCCATATTAGGCGGAACTTTTAATCCCATTCATTATGGGCATCTGCTGATTGCCCAATCGGTTTATTTAACCAAACAATTTGATGAAGTTTGGCTGATGCCGGCCGGCAATCCGCCGTTTAAGCCGGAAGATGCAGTCGGCAGTACGGATCGCCTTTACATGGCGTATTTGGCGGTTAAGAAAACCCCTTATCTAAAGGTATCGTCCTTGGAGTGTGAGACCGCTGAAACGTCTTACACCTATAAGACTTTGGAACAGTTGAAAGTTAAATATCCCGGTCATGAGTTCTGGTGGATTATCGGTTATGACAATTTGTTTTCGATTGAATCTTGGCGGGAGGCAGGGCGGATTTTGCAAAACGGACGGCTGGTGATTGTCCGCCGCTTGACCGATGATTTGCCCGGCGTTAGGGAAAAGCTGGCGCAAATGCAAAGCAAATACAATTTAAAAACCATTTTGGTAGATAATCCGATTATTCAGATTTCCTCAACTATGATTCGGGAAAGAATAAAAAACGGAGAGCCGATTGATTTTCTGCTGCCGCGTAAGGCGGCGGCTTATATCCAAAAGCAGGGGCTTTACCAGAAAAATCGGGCGGAGACGGCGGTGCCGCCGGCTGCCGATTATGCGGAGTTATCCGGCCGGATTCGCAAGGATTTGCGCAAGGTTTTAACCCCCAGCCGCTATATGCATACCTTAGGTGTAGAGGCAATGGCAATTGAATTGGGGGAAAGGTATCATATTAATACCGCTCGTTTGGCGACAGCCGCCTTACTTCATGATTATGCCAAATGTATGTCGGCCGAAACCAAGAAAAAACTTTGTCGAAAGTATCAGATTAAGATTACGCCGCTGGAGGAAAAAAACTTAGATTTGCTGCATGCCAAGCTGGGCTCATACATTGCTCAGGATAGGTACGGGATTGAAGACTTTGAGATTTTAGATGCGATTTACTATCATACCACCGGTAAACCGGCGATGACGGATTTTGCCAAGATTATTTATATTGCCGATGCGATTGAGCCGGGCCGGGGAGCGCAGGATTATTTGGAAAAGGCCCGAAAACTGGCGACGATTTCCCTAAATGAGACAATGCGCTATCTGATGGCGGAAACTTTGGACTTTTTAAGCTATAAAGGCAAGGAAATCAATCCTCTGACGCAGGAGGCTTATCAGTATTATCAGAACTTAAAGGTTTAAAAGAAAGGAGAGGAGGCGGCGGCAGTGCTGTTTCCGGGAAGGCATGGATTACTTAAAGAAAGAAAGCGAACGCAGACAGGAAGAAAAGGCACAAATCAATCAAATCGTCAAGCGAATTTATGCGGTCTTAGATGATAAGCAGGCCGAAGATATTAAAGTCATTGATATTTCCGAAATCAGTGTTTTGGCGGATTATTTTGTTATTGCTCACGGCCGGAACGCCAGTCATATTGACGCTTTGGTCGATCATGTGGAGCAAAAATTAGCAGAGGACGGCGTTTTGGCTAGGCATATTGAAAAATCGGCCGACCGGGGCTGGGTGCTGATGGATTACAGCAGCATCATCATTCATATTTTTTCCGAACAGGATCGAAAGTTTTACGAATTGGAGCGGATTTGGGCAGACGGAAAAAGAATTGAAGATGTAAGTGCGCTTTAGACAGCGGCTTTAAGTGCCTGATAGGTAAGAAAAATTGCTTGATTTCCTTTACGGCAAAGGCGGTCGGCATGTCTGGCCGGGTGCAGGAATTGATAAATAAAACGGGTAAAATCCAAGTTCTCAGTTTGAGAATGGTTTTCCCCGTTTTTTGGTTTTTTGATATTCTGGTATGAATCGCTCTATGTGCTACGGAACTGTTACTGCTCATCATCAGGCAAGACAAGTTAGAAAGTTGTGGAGAGCGGTAACAAATGAATATTTATGATTGATTACCTGCTAAAAGAGCAAATCAGCTATCTAAAACCGGCGATACAAAGCAATCACTTTACCTAAAATGGTTATGTCTTTGACTCGAATCGGTTCATAATCATCATTTTCCGGCTGCAGCCGAATATGGTCTTTTTCCCGGAAAAAAGTCTTAACGGTTGCCGAATCGTCGATCAGTGCGACCACAACATCATTGTTCTGGGCGGTATTTTGCTGGCTGACGATAACATAGTCCCCGTCAAATAATCCAATATTAATCATGCTGTCGCCCCGGATCTTTAAAATAAAAAGTTCGGCATTGGTTCTGGGTAAAAAGTGGAGCGGCAAAGCAAAATAATCCTCAATATTTTCGTCCGCCAAAATCGGCAGACCGGCCGCCACCTGTCCCAAGATCGGAATATCAACCAATTCCCGGAGCGGCAGGGGAATCGTCAAGTTTTCGGAAGTCTCGGCATAAGAACCGCTGCTGTAACTTTCCGGAATATAGTCAGGATGAATAATTTCAATTGCCCGCGGCTTATCCTTATCCCGGCGGATATAGCCGGCTTTTTCCAGTCTGGCTAAATGACCATGTACCGTTGAAGAAGAACGCAGACCGATGGCATCGCCGATTTCCCGAACACTGGGCGGATAGCCTTTGGTTGATAACACATGCTGGATATATCTTAAAATGTTCTCCTGATTGCCGTTTAATTTTTCCATAATACTCCTTTCGGTATATGGTTCTTTTCCATAAAACCATCCATATCGCTGCCTTGGCAAAAGTCATGCGCTTACCGGCAGCGCTGATATCAAAATATTTTCTGTTCCCATCACATAATTTTGAGCAAGGGCATATCTTTCCTTCTTTATTTTAGCATATTCCGGAATAAATTTCAAACAAATGTTCGTTTTTTACAAAAAGATATTGACAGAGAATGTATGTTCGTATATAATAAAGATACAAACAAACGTTCGGGGGAGGTGCAATATGAGAAATAGTGAAATCAACAGTACTTATATTTCCGGTCAGAACCGGTCTGCTTTGGCTGGCAAGTCGTTCTGGAAAAGCAGGAAATTGTTACGGACACGATCATCCTATCAGTTTACTTTTGTATGTGTGCTTGGACTTTTATTGCTCCTGCTGTCAGTCTTTTTACATATAAGCACTGAAAAAGTAGAGGCGAAAGCCGATTACGAAAAAGTTTTTGTGGCAGTTGAAATCCAGCCGGGCGATACCCTGTGGGCATATGCCGGACAATACGCACATTCCGATTATTATCCTTCCAGACGGGAATACATTCAGGAAGTCTGCAATTTAAATGCGCTGGAGGATGGAGCCATTTATGCTGGCAAAACAATTGCTTTGCCAATGATTCGCTTAAAAAAGTAGTTCACTTTATTCTTTTCGTAGTTTGACCGCTTTGGCAGCCATTCTGCGGCGTTCATCTTCCAGTTCGGCGTAATGTTTCTTTGTAGTGTTGACATCTTTATGTCCCAGCACATCGGCAACCAGATAAATGTCGCCAGTTTCCCGGTAAAGATTGGTGCCATAAGTACTGCGCAACTTATGCGGGGAAATATTCTTCAAGGCTGTAACTAAGCTGGAATACTTCTTAACCAGATTCTGAACGGAGCGAACATGGATGCGTTTGTTCTGCATTGAGAGGAAAAGAGCGTTTTCGTGACCGGATAGGGGCAAGAGCTTTTTCCGCTTTTCCAGATAGGTTAAAAGCGCTTCCTTTACTTCTTCGCCAAAATAAAGGACGACTTCATTGCCTCCTTTGCGCACGATTTTCATACCGTTGACACTAAAATCCAAATCATCAATATTCAGTCCGACACATTCACTGACTCGAATGCCAGTGCCCAGTAATAGGGTAAGCAAGGCTAAATCTCTTTCTTTGGTATGTTCATGCCAATGTTGCTGATTTTTGCTGAGGTTTTGACCGCTTTCGGCTTCGTCTAAAAGTCTGGCTACCTCATCAATCTCCAAGCGGGTAATATGATGCTCATGAACTTTGGGCATATCAATTAAAAGCGCCGGATTATTCTGAATCTTTTGCTTTTTATAGAAATAGTTGTAAAAGCTGCGCAGAGATGCAATTTTTCGAGATTTTCCCTTTTCTTTGTTGCTGTGAGAAAGCAGGTCGGTTTCATAGTAATTCAGATATTCCACATATTGTTCCAGATCATCAACCGTCAAGGCGTCAATATCAGCTAAAGTTAAAGCGGTGATTTTTTTCCCTTTTAATTTAGGCAATTCTTCCGTTAAAAAAGTAAAGAAGATTTTCAAATCATAGGCATAGGCAATTCGGGTTCGCGAAGCCGTTGTCGTTTCAATTCCACGAAAAAATTGACCAGCCAAGGGCGGCAGCTGAGTTAAAAGTTCACGCAGGTGTCGGGTATTTTTTTCATCCTGTTTTTCGTGGTAATTAGACATGGGATTCTCCTTTATTAACAGCCCAACCGTTTAAATCAGAGGACAAAATGGCATGGAACAGGCGTTTGTAAAGGCCGGGCATAGTTTCATTAATTTGTTTAAGCAATGCCTTCATTTCCGCTCGTTTGGTATTGCCGTCAGCCGGGCAGGGGCTTTTAACGACCGGTACATTATATTTACGGACAAAAGCTCGAATATCGTTCTCATGGGTAAACAGAAGCGGACGGATGCTGTAAATCTCCCGGCGGTCAAGATAAGTAACTGGCGGGAAAACATTAAATCTTCCCTCATAAAACAGGGACAGCATCATGGTTTCGACAATATCCTCGTAGTGATGGCCATAGGCAACCTTATTAAAGCCCAGTTCTTTTAGCTTTTCATTAAAAGCGCCCTTACGCATGGTAGCACATAGTGAACAAGGATTCGTTTCTTGGCGAACATCAAAGATGACCTCGGCAATATCAGTTTGAACGATATGATAAGGCACATCCAAGCTGGCGCAAAGCTCCTGTATCGGGGATAAATCAAAGTTATCAAATCCCAGTGATACGGTCATCGCTGTCAGTTCGTATTTTTGCGGATAAAAGCGGCGCAGTCCGGCCAAGGCATATAACAGCACCAGACTGTCTTTGCCACCGGAAACAGCCACTGCAATCCGATCATTGGCCTGAATCATATGATAAGTGTCGATTGCTTTGCGAACAGAGCTGTATAGTTTTTGCAGTTCCATGAAAATAAAAACTCCTTGAAGTATAAGTGTTTCAATTGCTTATTTAATTAAAATGTAAGCCTAAAAAGATGGTTGTGATATCTGCTTGTTTCATTCCGATAAATCTTTTCGTTAAAGTTGTCTTTTGCGAATAGTTATATATACTTACCAAGGCAGCTCAATTGACAGATGTTTACCGAATACTTTATTTTCTTCTAATTGTTTCATCCGTTTGCGGTTGCGCTCCTCGTAGCCCTGACAAATGAAGATTTCTTCTTCTGATTCTGGAATAATTCGCGGAACCGGTACTTTGTTTCCATTTTCATCACGCAAAGTTACAAAAGTCCAAAAACTGGTTACGGCTAAATACCTTTCTCCAGTAATCAGATTTTCACCCAGTACCTTGGTAAAAACTTCCATTGAAGTCGTTCCTGCTCCTGACACAAAGGATTCCAGACAAACCGAATGATCCAAAATCAGGGGGCGTAAAAAGTTGAGCGTATCAATCGAAGCCGTCATGGTTTTTGCCCGACAATGTCTGGAAACACTGACTGCTGCGGTTTCGTCAATCCAGCTGGTCAGCCGTCCGCCAAATAAAGTACCGTGGGCATTCATATCAAAAGGCAATAATTTCTTGGTGTGAAATGCTCTGGTTTCCCGGCAGTATTTGTCCATTAAACGCTTCGATTCTTCCATTTTTTCCATTCTATTTTTCTCCGTTTCTTTACTATTTATTTAACTTTACTCTATCGAAATTGCGAACTGCAATTTGTCCGACGAACTGCCTTTTGTTTCGCTTTTTGCATGGGCATACATCTTGTCCAGCGAAAAACCGCAGTCTGTCTTTTGCGAACAAAAAATGTCGAAAGTTTCGTTTTCTGTCCGGGTGCGACCGGCGATAGTTGAAGCACTGCCCGCTTCTGCGGATTGTAATCAGCTTTTCTTTTCTAAAATAGGGATAATTTGCAAAGGGCTGCCCTGCATTTCAACCAATGCTTTAATATCTTGCGGCGCTACCCAAATTGTTTTGGTATTATCGTTGGGATGCGCACCTATTTTTTCATATTGAAATAAGTCTTCATCCAAAAGAACATTGACCTGTCGGCTGTCATCATTTAAAATGCAAAAAGGACTGACCGAGCCCGGTGTAATTTTCAAATATTTCCATAACAAATCAGCGTCAGCAAAGCTAAGCGGCTTACTGCCAATTCGGCGGCGGATATCTTTGATATCGACCCGTTTCTCCTGCGGAACAACTGCTAAAAAGAAGTTTTCCTTTTTTTCATCTCTCAAAAAAAGGTTCTTCACACCCTTACTGTTATCCGGTTCTTTAATATCAACCAAATCCGACACATGAAAAGCAGGAGCATGCTCAACTAATTGATAAGGGATTTTGTGCTCATTTAAATAGCGAAATACCTGCTGACAGGCATCCGGGTTATAGTTTTCCATAAAATCACATCCTTATTTCTCAACCTTATCCTATCGAAAGGTTTTCCCTTTCTGTCTGGGGAGGCGATCTACCTGATCAAAAGCTTTGCTTTCTGCCCGGGTGGTCTGCCATAATTTTGGGGTCTCATCCGTATCTTTTTCATAAATATCTACGGACTACAGATGGTGTCTTAAAATTTTATCGGCAAACCTTTTAAATCCGGCCGCTCTTTATGCTTTGATACAAAAAATAAAGCCCTAAATGAATAAACATAAATAAGAAGGAAACCACGATAAAATACCATTTTCTGGTTTTGTGCCGGAAAGCAAAAATACCAATATAAGCACCAAACGGTGCAAGCATCGCCAGCAGCAGCAAAACCTTTTCGGGAATTCGCCGTGCGCAGCTGACTGCTTTGTATTTGTCTAACCCATAAAAAGCGGCGACCAATAGCTGCAGCAAACTGTAAATTAATAATTCTAACGGCATAGGCACCTCTTAGTCAATCGCTTTTTTGTAGTATAAATTAACGGTTTTCGTCACAAAGCCGCAGTTTTGATAAAGCTTCAGTGCGTTTTCATTGTCGGTCATGACCGACAAGGCGATATTTTTACGCCCTTCCGCCCATAACCGGGCAATTACACCGTCCAGCAATGCTTTTCCCAGACCCTGACGCTGCCGCACTTTTGCCACGCATAAGCCAAAAATATAATTCAGCTCCGGCTGAACGCTAACCGAACAACTGCCAGCGACTTGACCGTTTTGCTCAATGACAAACTTATAAATCTCGGGGTCGTGCAGCGATTTGGTTTCATATTTTAACTGAATGGCAATGTCTTCGTCAAAGGCTTCTGCCGCAATTTGGGCTAAAACCGGGATATCATCTTCGGTGGCCGGGCGCACTTTTCTGCTGCCGTCTGCTGCTGTCGGCACTTTCTTATCCTGAACCGGATTTTCTGCCATTTCCGGTATTTTTCCGGCTGAGCCGCCCATCGCAGCTTGTGCCGGCTCTTGCCATAGCATATAGTATTCGGCTTCGATATAGTCCCCGCCCAAAGCTGCCATCAGATTTTCATAGCCGGAGAAGTTACGGTCAACCACATACAGAATACTGCTGTACTCTTTTTGCTTTAATTCTGTCCATGCGGCTTGCAGCAGAAGCCGAAAAATCCCCTGCCGCCGGTTTTCTGGGCAAATTAGGGCTTTAATCTCGGCATCGTCGGCTTCATCGGCATAAATATTTAAGATGCCGACCAGCCTTTCGCCTTCATAAGCCAGAAAAAAGGCCGACAAATCAGGATAATAATTAAATTGATTGCTTAAATAAATGTCGGTGTAGGTGGTGTCATGTCGGTTGCAAAGCTTGACCAAATCATCAATTTGATGCTTCTCTGCTTCGCTTAAAACCGTTCGTTTTTGCAGTTTCATCACGCTTTTCCTCGCTTTTTTTGTTTGTTCATCATCAATGGGAAACCGCCGAGTCTTGCCTTTTATTATAACATTCCCCCCGGATATGTCAATCTTTTGCATTCGTTTTTAGCTTTTAGCCGCCTTTAAATTTCCAGCGGCAGCACTTGATTAACGATAATTCCCACCAGCGCTGCAATTGCCAAGCCGCTGACGGAAAGACTATTGCTTAGCGGCAGTTCGCCGATGCCGATGCCCAGCACCAAAATAACCGCCGAAATTAAGAGATTGCGGCTGTAAGCAAAATCCAGATTGGAGTTAATCAGAATCCGGACGCCGACCGAGGCAATCATACCGAATAAAATAATGCTGACGCCGCCCATGACCGGGGTGGGAATTGATTGCACCAAATAAGCCAAGTGTCCAGACATACTGAAGATGATGGCAAAAACGGCGGCAATCCGCAAAATAGCCGGATCATAAACCTTGGTTACCGCCAAAACGCCAGTGTTTTCACTATAAGTGGTATTGGCCGGACCGCCGACGAAACCCGCCACAACCGTAGCCAGACCGTCGCCCAGCAAGGTGCGGTGAATTCCCGGATTTTCAAAAAAGTTCTTACCGACAACTGCGCCGTTGGTTGTAATGTCGCCGATATGCTCAATAAAGACAACCAGCGCAATCGGCGCAATGGCAATGATGTTACTCCAGGAAAAGTTTGGCAAAAGAAAGACCTGCTCCCGAATTGCCGCCGAAGAAAAAGTAAACAGATTAGCGCTGGCAAAGCCGGACAGATTAACATAATTTAAAGGAATGGAAACGATATAACCGACAATTACCGAAATTAAAATCGGCACCAGTTGGAAAAAGCCTTTGGCAAAGATGGAAACCACAATCATAGTGGTAACAACGATGAAAGCAATCAGAGCCGCTTTCGGATCAAATTGGCCATTGGTGTAAAGGGCGCTGTTAATGGCAACCGGGGAAAGTCTTAAACCGATAACAATAATGATTGGGCCAGTAATGATAGGAGGAAAGAACTTTTTAACAGCATCGACACCGATGAAATAAATGAGAACGGAAAGGAATACATAAACCAAACCGGCAGCGATGATTCCGCCCTTGACATTGGCCAGATTTTGTAAATACAGCGGCCAATTGGCGGAAGAAGTCAATTCGCCTGCGGTAAAGCCTTGCGGATTAAGGGTTAAAGCAATAGCACCAATAAATGCAAAGGACGATCCCAGAAAGACAGGCACGATTCTTTTCGTTACCAAATGAAACAGTAATGTTCCGATACCGGCTGCAAAAATAGCAATCGCAGGATTTAGACCAGTTAAAAAAGGGACCAAAACGGTTGCGCCGAACATAGCTAAAACATGCTGTATACCTAAAATCATTTTTTTACTGGTACTGATTTCGTTCATTTTATTCTCCTTTTTGCCCAAAAAAAAGATTAAGCAAACCACTTAATCTCAGTTGTATTGAAAGCATTATGAAATTATTTTATTGTATGATAATCTCCAAACGCTTATCTAATGAAATAAATTATCATAATTTCGTAAGACTGTCAAGATATTTTTAAAATCTTCCGGTAAATTACTGGAAAATCGCATTTCCCGGCCGGTTCGGGGATGAATAAAACCCAGCTCACGGGCGTGCAGGAGCTGCCCCTCTAAATGGAACAAGGATTTTTTGGGACCATACAGTTTATCCCCCAGTACTGGGTTACCGAGATAAGCCATATGCACTCTGATTTGATGGGTGCGACCGGTTTCCAGTCGGCAGCTGATATAGGTAAACTGCCCCTGCTTCAGTCGTTCCAGTACCCGATAATGAGTCACTGCCCATTTCCCGGCCGCAGCTACCACTCTCTTCTTCCGGTCAGAGGCGGCTCGGTTTAAAAAAGTAGAAATCGTGCCCTCATCCTCTTTGACATTGTTTTGCACGATGGCTTCATAGCGCCGGAATAATTGATGACTCTTTAACTGGGCGGCAATTTTTTCATGTATTTCGTCATTTTTGGCAATCAATAAAAGACCGGTTGTATCCTTATCAATGCGATGTACGATCCCCGGCCGAAAATCACCGTTAATACCAGAAAGCTTTCCCTGACAATGATGAATCACGGCATTGACCAGCGTCCCGGCCGTGTGTCCGGGCGCAGGATGCACCACCATGCCGCGCGGCTTATTAACCACCAGCAAATCAGCATCTTCAAATACGATATCCAGAGCGATATCCTCGGCAGCAGCGGCTTGTGGAACTTCCTTTTCCGGCAGCAGTAAATCAATTTGATCGCCCCGGCAGCAAAGATAATTTGGCTTGACCGGCCGGCCGTTGACCTGGCAGGCTTCTTCCTTAATCAACTTTTGCAAAAAGCTGCGGCTTTCTTCCGGGAGCTGTAAGCTTAAAAACTTATCAATCCGAACTTTTTCATCGAAATCATACAGCCATTCCATTTAAAATTCCAAATCCCTATATTTGGTCATAACTAATCCAATCAAAATCAGTGAACCGGTAACAACATAAATGTCCGCCAGATTAAAGACCGGAAACTCAAACCAGTAAAAATGCAGCATATCAACAACATAACCTAAGCGAACCCGGTCAATTAGATTGCCGAGTGCGCCAGCAATCAAAAACAGCAGGACAAATCGAATCGGGTCATATTTTTTTGTCAGCGGCAGCTTATACCAAAAATACAAAATTAACAGAAAAATAATACCGGTAAAAACCGAAAGCAATATCGGTCCGTATTGCTTATTGGCAAAAATGCCAAAAGCTACGCCAGTATTTTCCACATAACTCAATTCAAAAATTCCCTTTAGAACTGTAATCGGCGGATTTCCTTTTAATTTTAAAATAGTCAGCAGCTTTGTGCCTTGATCCAGCAGCACCAGCAGTGCCACAATTAATATTGACTTCATGTCTAATTATCCTCATTGCTCAATATTTCTTTTGCCTTAGCCCAAGATTCTTTGGGCTGAAAACTACCCGGCTGTTCTCTTTCCATCCATTCATCGACAAAATTGACATCTTCCTTGCCAATCATATCCAGCTGCAGCTGCAAATATTGCTGAACTTGAATTTTAGCGGTTTCAAAGGAACGCATCAAGTTTTTCTTTTGCAGGCGCAGATGATTCAATTCGTCCTTGGTGCTGCCTAAAATTTCCTCAGCCTTAATCTCCGCTTCCCGTTCGATTAATTCTGCCTGCTCTCTAGCCCGTTTCTTTGCTTCCTCGGCCGTTTTTTCTGCTAAAATCAGCGTATTTTGCAGAGTTTCCTCCATAGTTTTATAATACTGGATGCCCTCGCTTAAAACATTGAGTTTATCCTTTAATTCAATATTTTCGCGATACAGAACCTCATAATTGGTAATAATCTCTTTTAAAAACTTGCGGACTTCTCTAATGTTAAAGCCCACCAGCGCTTTATCAAACTTTTTTGATTCAATATCTAGGGGTGTTAGCATTTTAACCTCCATTTTCTCATATTTTAAACTCGGCGCTCTGCACACCTTTTTAAAATTCAATTTTTTGTTATAACTTAGGCAAATGGATATTTATGTCTAATACTTCTCATGAAAAGAAGCTTTTTGGCATATCAAGCATAAATGCCTTGCAAGCAAATAGATAGCTATAGGATTGCTTTTAATGCGTTGATGACGATAAAAGCAATCAGCGGCGAAATATCGAAAATATTCCCATTGCCCTGAAAGATAGAGCGCTCAATTAACTTACGAATCGGTTCCAGCAAGGGCTCGGTCAGTTCGTATAAAAATCCTTTGATTCTAATAATTATGGGTGAGCCGGATGGAACCCATGACAAAAGGATACGGGCAAATAAAGCGATTTCAAGCGCCGTTAAAAACCAAGAAACTGTTTTTACCAATAGTTCCATTTTATTCACTCTTCCACGGCAAAATAATACCGTTTGATTTCAGCTCTTCCTGAAAATGTCCGGCAATATCCACATTTTCCGGGGCAATAATAAAGATATTCTGCGTTACCCGCTCCAGATTGCCGCCTAAGGTATAAACTGCGCCGGAAACAAAGTCCATAATCCGCTGGGCAATGCTGTAGTCCATTTTTTCTAAATTGACAATCACCGGCCGCTGGCTGCGGATATGATCAGCAATCACCTGCGCTTCATCATAGGTTGCCGGCTGAATCACGACTACCTCCATCTGCACACTGGCATGGAAATTAACAACATTACTGGTCTGCGGTCGGTTGCTGCGCTCATTCTTTATGAAATAACTATCATAACTGCTTTCTAAGGAACGAATGGCACGTTCCCGCTCTCGTTCTCCTCGTTCAACCCGCTCCGACCGCTCATAAGAATCCAATTTTACATCCCTCTTGACCGGACGAATGTTTTGGGCTGATGATTCTTCATCAGACCACTTCCCAGCATCTATATCCATCTCATCTTCCACTGCGTCGGTATCACCCAGCTTCATCACGTTCATCAATTTATCAATGAAATTTGCCATAATCTTTTCTCCTTACTAATACTTTCTTTCTCCAAAAATAGCTGTTCCTACTCGTATGTGGGTCGCTCCTTCTTCAATTGCAATCGGATAATCATTGCTCATTCCCATCGACAGAACATTCATAAATACATTATCATAGTTTTTGGCTTGAATGTCAACTGAAATTTGCCGAATTCTTTGAAATATACTGCGGTTATTTTCAGCGGCGCTGACATAGGGGGCAACGGTCATCAGCCCTTTGACGCTTAAATGACGGTATTCGGTGATACGCTTGATAGCTTCATGGATTTCCGTTTCTAAAAATCCCTGTTTTTGCCCATCGCGGGCAATGTCCAGTTGCAGCAAAATATCGACGGTCAGGCCGTGCTTTTCGGCATAACCCTCGATTTCCCGAGCTAATTTCAGGGAATCAACGGAGTGAATCAGAACGCATTTTCCGGCCACATATTTCAGTTTATTGGCCTGCAAATGGCCAATCATGTGCCAGCGCACCTCTGGTGGCAAAAGCGGCTGCTTATCTCTGATTTCCTGCGGCTTATTTTCTCCAAAATCCAGCTGACCCAAAGCATAAAGCTGCCGGATTTCCTCGGCGCTTCGGGTCTTACTGACAGCAATTAAATGCAACTCCTCCCGGCTCCGTCCGGCCTTGGCTAAACTATCATGTATTGTCTGCCAAACTTGATTTAAATTTTTTTCCAGTTCCATTTCCTTTCCTTCCTGCTTTGTGTCTTTATCCGATTGCGCAACTTTCCATGTTCTGCAAAACGATAACAGTCTTTTTAGAAAGACTCCCCGCCTGGGCGGAAGGGCGCAGCACTTCGAACAGGGGAAAGTTGATTTCTGATGTGCGAACACAGCTCTTATTTAACAATGGAAAACTCTTTAATATTTTGAGCTTCTCCAGCAATTTGGTCATAAATTTTAATGCTGTAAGGGAAAAACTTCTGAATAATACTGAAATGATCGGATTGATACAGGCGGCGAATCCGTTTAAAATCAGCATAACCCTTATTTAAAACATAAACGCCTAAGATTTTTTCCTCTTTAATAATAGTATAGCTGTCGTATTCCTTGGTGTTTTCTGTATCCAAGTTAAAAATAACATCATTTTTTGTCAGCTCTTTCGGGTCATCGACCGCTAAAACATAGTAATGGTTTTCCGCATCCTCGCCGTAGACCTTAATTCGAACAGAAACACCGATTTCCTGTTTCTTTTCATCCGTCCCCTTTTTGCGGACAAAATAGTCGCCGCGCTCATCCTTATCCACTGCCGTTTTAGGGATAAGTAGTACCTGTTTGGCTGCAATCGCTGAATTGGGAATCTTCAAGCCGCTATGCTGATCATAAGTGATTTGAACTGGTACGAAGCGATCATCTAAAAAGCGATTAATGAATCGATCCGCCTGAAAAACCGCTAAATAGCTGCCCGCATAAGGCTCCAGCCGTTCCAGCCGCACGGTCATGGATAAATTTTTTGATGGAAAAAACAAGGTAATATAACCACCCAGAAAATCTTCCAGATAGTTATAGGCGGAGGCGTTTATTTCAGCACCGAAATAATAATAGAGATTATCAATCGCTTTAAATAAAAAGTCACCTCCTCGTACTTCTTTTTTTTCTAATCGATATAGGGGCTTGGCCTCTCTTCTCAAATCCGAGAGCTGAAAAGAGAGAGCCGAAATAGTTTCCAGACCATCCGTATAATAGGAAATAGTTGAGGACTGACTGGCAGTATAGACCTTACCGATAGCGGCAATCTGCTGCCGGTACATTTCCAAGTTGTCTCGGCTTTTCTGATAACTGCCGCTGTCATGAATAGTATAACCAAAACTGCCGCTGCTTAACATATTTTCCAAATCAAGCAAGGCTTGTCCGGTATACTCAAACCGCCGAGAGCCGGCATTAATGGCATATTCGCGCAGAAAGGCCTGCAATTCCTTTTCCGTCTGCGGGTCATAATTAACGGTGGCAGCCATTCGGGCTTTTTCCGCACTCAGCTCGGATAAGATTTGCTGCCTTTTGGCCGCATCATGTGTCACACTGCAAACCGTTTCTCCTTTTTTAGCAGTAGCGCCAGCTGGCAGAAAAGTGTCAACAATTCCACTGTCGGTGGCATAAATATTGGTTTCCTGCCGCAGTACCATGGCGTTAAAGACATTGCTTTCTGTCAGGCTTCCAGCTTCGACTGTTACTGCTTTAATTGATTGGGTACTCAGGGAATGATAAATTACAAATATACTGTAAATCAAAACGACACTGGCAGCGAAAATACTGACCGGAATATGCCGATTGACTTTTTCCTTAGCACTTTCCCGATACTCCATTGCCTTAAATTGATTGATATCATTCTTTTTTTGTTTCTTCATAGGGGGTACACTTTCTTTCCTTAACATTTATCAAAATTATAATAACGCATAGCGTCGCTCGGTGTCAAATTAAAAGTCGTTAAACCTCCGGGAAAATATCATGCTCTTAAAAAACTGCCGTTCAGGTAGGGCACTTGTAATTAGCTTTCAGCGAATAACGAGTGTAGACGGGTATTTATGGGTACCTGAACTTTTAAAAACTTGATTTTCAGCCGGCAGCTACTTGTAATTTTTTTTGATTATGGTATACTGTTTACTAATTCAACTTAAATCTTATGAAATTCTACGAAACAAGGCGGTAATCTATGAAAATATTAGTTTTAGCGGATGCTGAATCTGCCTATATCTGGGATCATTTTGATCCGGAAGCTTTTGCCGACGTTGACTTAGTCATCTCCTGCGGCGATCTGAAAGCTTCGTATCTTTCTTTTATTGTTACTATGCTGCCGGTTCCCCTGCTTTATGTGCCGGGCAATCATGACGCAGATTATCTGCGCAATCCGCCTCTTGGGTGCGACTTGATTGATGATCAGGTGGTAACGGTTAAGGGTCTGCGGATTATGGGACTGGGTGGTTCCTATCGTTATAAGCCGGGACCGTTTCAGTATAATGAAGCAGAAATGGCCAAGCGGGTCAAAACCATTTCCCGCAAGATTGAAAAGGCAGGCGGCATTGATATCATGGTAACTCATTCGCCCAGTCTCGGCATATATGAAACGACGGATTTGCCGCACCGGGGTTTTGAAAGCTTTAACCGGATATTGGAAACCTATAAGCCCTCTTATTTTCTGCATGGCCATGTGCATATGAATTATTCGCATAAAATAAAGCGGCGGCAGCAAATCATGCAAACCACCGCTATTAACGGCTATCAGTATTACATTTTCGATTATGAGCCAAACGGCTTTCAATATCAAAGAAAATCAAGATTCATATCGTTTTTTCACACCAAGTAAATCCAAAAAGGCGTCCTGCCCTTTCCGGATGGTAATATTCGGAATACTGCCTAGGACGCCTTCAATTAGAAAATCCATGGACATAATTTCCTGTCCGGTCATAATTTGCCTTTCGCCTTGTATCTTATTGCCCTTATTATCATAAATCAAGCCCGAAAACGGCTGAAAACTGCCCAGACTAATCATTTTTTTCATAAATTCCACCGTATTGGTCAATTCTCTGGACAAAAGATTTTTAGAATAAAAGAATTCCACTACGCCGGAACTCAATCCCCACCAATAATTAACTGCATTTTCGCTTGAGCCGAATAATTTGGAGCGGCTGTAATCGCCGTTAATAATACTGACCAGAATTTTTTCATAAAACACCCCCCAGTTCCATAAAGGAATGGCCAGATAATTTTTAAACTCAGGGTCAAATTCCTGACCAAAGGGATAGCGGTCGCGAATAAAATAAAGGCCGTTAGACTGCAATTTATTCGTCAGCATATTCGATTCCTGATGCATAACAATATCGACTCCTAAGCTGGCAAACTGCTCATCGGTTGCCTTAATCCGGGACAGACAGTTTTCTTTGCATTCCGATACCCACTTTAAATACACTTGGGCATAAGGATTAACAAATCGGGCGCCCAAAGTATACGCATTGATGGAACTGATAAACTCAGGAATCGGATAGGTTGCCGCATACCCGATAGTATTGGTTTCGGTCATTGCTCCAGCCACAATCCCCGCCAAAAAATGAGCCTCATAAATTCTGCCGAAATAGGAACGGACATTTTGGTAGGACATTGTTTCCGAACAGTTCAGGAAAATGGTGCTTTTATATTCCAGCGCTGCTTTTAGTGTGGAAAAAATAAAGGTCGGCGAAGTGGTAAAAATGACATCAAAGCCTTTTTCAGCTACTTCTTTAATTGTGCCATAAGCACTTTCATCCTCCGGCACATTAAAAAAAGATTCCGTTGAAATCCGACCGCTTAACTTAGAGTCAACATGATTTTTGCCTAATTCATGCTGATAGACCCATTCCGAACTATCTGCACTGTCGGCATGAACAAAGGCCACTTTTAAATGCTTGCGGCTAGCCCCAAACGGATTTAATTCCGATAAGAAACTAACCGACTTGGGTTCGTGCCGTTCCCTTTGGGTCAAGTCCAGTTGGCTGGGCTTGGACAGATTTTCCAGTTCAATCCACAGCGCTTTTAGCTGCCGGGTAATCTGCGAATTAACCAGTTCCGAATCGTAGCCATAAATATCCAAATAATACAGAAAAGCATCACCAGTTGTAATCGGCAAAGTATTTCCACTCAAGGAATAATAAGCCGACCGGAACTGGAAATAAAAGGATTTAAACTGGATAATATTTTCCCCGCTCCAATTAAATTTTTCAATATAGCGATAGCACTTGGGGAAACTGCCAATTTTGGAAAACCATAAAAAATTAACCTTGGTTTTTTTGTAAAAATCCAAATATTGGCGGTAGATACGAAGTTCCTCTGTATCATACTCAAACTTCGGTACCAGCCGAATGACTTTGGCCATAATCTGCACTGCCTTATAGTATTTTAAGACACTGACTCTTTTATTGCCTTCCAGCACATAGTAGCGGCCAAGATATTCATACGCGATAATCGGGTCGCGGATGCCTTCCTCGTTATGAGCCTGACACAGTGCAATCCACTTGGACGCAAACTCACTTTCTTCCTCTAAAAGTGGCATAAAACCGCAGGAAAAAGAGGTAGACCGACCTTGGTTCTTGGTACCGGCAATTTTTTTAATCATAATCTCCTGGGTTTCCAGTTCCACCTCCGACAAAATCCGGTCAGAAGGGACGCTTTGCTCCAGCGGCATCAAATAAGGGCTGCCGCCGGATATTCGCGCCCGGTTGGCTTCCCTTAGCCCGATTCTTCTGGCTTCCTCATATTCCGATAAATATAAATTATTATCCATTTTTCCCCCTTATGAAAACTGAGTTTACTTATCTGGATTAAAATGCTGCCGAAAAAACAATCAAAACATCCCCGCTCTCCTCGATTAAAACATTACTCGTGAACCGTTTCCATCGAGGAAAGCCAAGAAAATTACTTAATCTTTTTTGACTGCGCCATAATAGCCAGTTACCGACCGGGGAGCAAAAGCTTGAATTCCTTTGAGGATGGATTCATTCGGCTCAATAAAAATCCGGGTTTTTTTGTGGTTGATATCATAAACCAGTCCGTAAAGCTCGTCTGACGGAATACCGGAAGAAAGATCCAGCACCTTATCATAGCCCTTGGCAGCTTGTTCCTTATTTTGCACCTTTTCCATGCCAAGGAGTTTTTTGGTATCAATCGTTACAATTCGTTTCCGGCGGGAGCGATTATAAATCACATCAATATCCAAATCGCCGTTGGTAAAGGAATACTCAAATTCCTGCTTCAGCCGGCCGCTGAGAACGGCAGCACCCCAGATGACCAATACCGCCAGCATGACACCAATATACGGCACCAAGATGGAGAGCGCCGCGCTAATTAGCACCGCTCCGCCCCAAATTGCCGCCATTTTTAATGTATCGGCCGATGTTTTTTGCTTTTTGATGAGCTGCTCATTAAATACGTCATTCATCATATTTTAATATCCTTCCGGGTTTTTGCTTTGCCAGTTCCACGAATCCCGGCACATATCTTCTAATGTTTTTTGCGTTTGCCAGCCGAACAGCCGTTTAGCTTTTTCCACGTCGGCATAACAGGACGCAATATCGCCGGGTCGGCGGCCGGAAATTTGATACGGTACTGGTATCTGATTGACCCGCTCAAAGGTTTGAATCACTTCCAGTACCGAAAAGCCCTGACCAGTTCCTAAATTAACCGCTTCGACACCGGTATGGGTTTCATTGTACTTCACTGCCTGAACATGGCCGTTTGCCAAATCCATGACATGAATATAATCTCTGACGCCAGTACCGTCGACCGTATCATAGTCATTGCCGTAGACCGTTAAA
Organism: uncultured Lachnospiraceae bacterium; assembly: GCA_963545585.1. Lineage (GTDB taxonomy): Bacteria > Bacillota > Clostridia > Lachnospirales > Vallitaleaceae > W11650. Next base: position 5,402 of record CAUUKX010000018.1, on the reverse strand, counting down.
AACTCTCTTTTTTTGACGGCTACTTGAGTCAGATATGGCATCAGATTATTGGGAATACCGTTTGGATTTTCACCGATCGTTCCGCTTTCATGTGCGCCCAAGGGGTTAAAGTAACGAAGCAGCACAATACTCCACTCGGAATCGGCAGTATAAAGGTCTTTTAAAATAATTTCAATCATTTGCTTGGTCCAGCCATAGGGGTTGGTGGCGGAAGTCGGCATATCTTCCTTAAACGGAACAGGATTGTTCATGCCGTAAACCGTGGCCGAGGAACTGAACACAATTTTTTTGACGCCGCTCTCCTGCATCACTTTTAACAGCATCAAAGTACCGGTAATATTGTTATGGTAGTATTTGAGCGGCATACCGACCGATTCGCCGACTGCTTTTAATCCGGCAAAGTGAATCACCGATTCAATTTTATTTTCCCGGAAAACGCTTCTTAATTTTTCTTCATCTAAAATATCGCCTTCTACCAAGGGAATCGACTGACCAGTGATTTTTTCGGTTCGCCGCACTGCTTCTGGGGAAGAATTGCTGAAATTATCATAAATAATTACTTCATAACCTGCTTTTATCAGTTCAATACAGGTATGAGTGCCGATATAGCCGGCGCCGCCGGTTACTAAAATTGCCATAATTGCCTCCTCTTAGTTCAAAAATTACGCTGACAGGAACGTCCGGCGCTCCTCTCTCTTGAACTTATAGAATACCACCAATCAGCGCTTCTGTCAATCCGACGGTCCAAATTTTCGATATTTTCGATATTCATGTGTTTGTCTTGTGAAATTTTCCGGCTTTTTGAGAACTCTATCTCGCTCAAAAAATGACCAGCCCCCAAAAACTGTTCTAATAAATGTGAGAAAGTTGAATCTCAGATTAAAAAGTAATTAAATATAAAAATGAAAATTAATTATTCATAAGAATTAAGCATAGTTAATTGACAATTTATGCTAATTAAGCTAAGATAAATTTATAAAATCCAGTACATTTTAACAAATGCGCAAAATATAAATCAACTGCCTGATGAAGGAGAGAAAAATATGCGGAACTTTATCAAAACCCATCGCGTTCTGGCAGCAAGTTTAGGAATCGGCATATTATTTTTAGCCGTTTACGCACGAGTATTTTACTATGTTCCCAAATTAAAGCCGGGCGAGAAAAAGATTGGAATTGTTACTACCTCAACTTCTTTTTATCAAAGCCATCTGTTTGTGTATGACCAGAATTTAAAACTACAAAGAACTAAAAAAATGCGTTTTGCCGGATTGGGGGCTAATTTCGGCCGGTGTCCGGTTGTAAATGGACAGTTATTTTTGGAAACAACGGGCATTGTTTCTTCTAAGTGGAATCGGATTTGGGACTTTCCCGTCATTGATTTAGAAAAAGAAACCATCCGCAAATATCCAGTTTCTCATAATACCAGACTAAGCGCCGTAGCAGCTAATTCCAAATATGCTTATACAATCTCCGACTTTAATTTCATTTTGACGCAGCATCGGCTTTCCGATCAAAAAGAAATTTTAAAGATAAAACTCCCCAATGGCCACTTGGAACTGGCTGCTGCCAATGAAAACTTCCTTTTTTTAGGTTCTTCCTCTTTTGGAGAGGGAAACTTGCCGCCCATTCAAAATCTGCTTATTTTAAATGCCCATTCTTTAGACCAATTGGCGGAACTTAGAATTCCTACTGAAAAATACGGAAGTTTTTTCAGAAATGAATATTTGCTGACGGATGAAGCGCTTTATTTGCCGCTGCCGCTTAGCCCAGAAAAGCCGAAACCGGAAAAAGAACCGGAGCAAGAAAAAGTGCAAAGTCTTTTTCCAGCTTCAGATAAAAAAGATGAAATTTATGTTTATAATTCCAGAGAGATTGAGAATAGTCTGAATAACAAAATTCTTAAAATTTCTTTAAAAGATTTTTCGTATTCTGTCATTGAACTGGCCAGAAAAGCGCCCCGAAGAATAGAGAAAAAAGGTGATTTGCTGTTCGTGATTCACGAAGATTCGTTTTACAGCGATTCGTACCTGACAGTTTATAATGAAATAACTGGCAAACAATCAATCCGAACCTTAAAAGACTTGTGCTTTCTTAATTTGATGTTATCAGGCGATGAACTGTACTTAATTGGGACGGACAACAACACCAACTGTCAGTACATTTATCAATATACAATGTCCGATGATTGCCAGTTTACCCTCAAAAAGAAACAACGACTGAATGTAGACAGGCGTGAATATATAACCAGCGTTTACAGCTATGAAAAATAAAGGTTTTGCAACGAAAGCCGCCCTGCCGGAATGAGCAAAGGCGGCTTTTCTTCTTTCTAAAAAGAAATTAAAAAAGATAAAAAGATAATTACTTCCCGCCTATCAGCCAGGCTGTATATTTAGCCCATCGGCCGGCAGACAAGAGCCGGGCCGCCCCCAAAGAAATAAGCAGAACCGAAGCGGTCAAAGCCAGTATCATCAAAGCATATAAAAAACTGCCCGGCACCGGCAGGCGGTCAAGTACTTTTAAATGCAGGGTTAAAACCAAGGGATGAATTAAATAAATACCGTAAGAGTATTTTCCAATCATTTTTAAACCGTTTGCCCATTTGCCGCTGCGGCGGGCAATGACTGCCGATATATCCAGCCATAAAAAAGAAATACCAAAGGTATATAAATACCAGACCGGCATATAAAGGGCAATCGGCTCCTGCGGCACATACTCCAGCCGAAAGCATTTCCATAAATAATACAGGAAACTCAGCAGCGTAATCAGCCCAAACCAAGGCCGGCAACGCTGCCATTTTTCTTTTTCCCGATAAAAAAGCCCCAGCAGAAAGCCGCCGTTTAAGATGAAAAAATACCACGGGAAAGTCATAATAATATTCGGGAAATAAGGATATATCTGCTTGCCAATGCCGTAATAAAAAGCAATTTGCAGCAGGTACGACAGGATCAGCCCCAAAAACCATCGTAAGCTGCCGGATTTTTGACTGTAAAAAAGCAGCGGCAGCAAAAGATAAAACTGCATCAAAATCACTAAAAAATAAAGATGATAATACGCTTTTCCCCAAACAAAAATATCTATGAGTTCATGGGCTTCGTTCATGGCCTGAAAATAGCCGAATTTGGTCAACAATAAATTAAAACCCATGTAAATGACCGACCAGGCCAAATACGGCAGCAGTACCCGCTTGCTCTTTTTTTGGTAAAAGCCTTTAAAATCAAAAGTTCCCTTTCCTTTTAAAGCATACGCTTCCAGCAGGGCGCTCATTATCAAAAAAAGCGGAACGGAGTATTGCAGTCCCCGGTTGACGGCAAAAAAAAGGCGAAACAATAAACTTGTTTTATCCATCACCCCAACCGGGACTGCCGTAATATGAATCAATAGCACCGACAGTGCGGCAATGGCCCTACAAATATCCAGTTCCTCCAAGCGCAGCCGCCGGCTTTCTGTCTGCTCCATAATCATCTCCTGTTTATTTCCGGGTGCAGGTACAAATAGGTAAAACCATCCCCCTCTGTTTGCATGGAGTTAATTAAACTATCCGGGAAAAAGGCAGTCAAACGTTTCAAAACCGTATTTTTGGCGTTTTCGATTCTGCCCTCGGTGTAAGCTGTGATTTTCATGCTCGGATCAGCCTTGGCGGCAGCAATCGAAATATCATTAATCGGCAGCACCGTTACCCGATCGTCCTGCCAAACAACAATCGTCGGCAGAATTCCAATCTTGACCAGTACAGGCTTTTCCTTATTTTTCCATTGATAGACCCATTTCATCATTGCGCCGGTATCGGTGTCGGTTTTGTATTCGCTGACAATCCGCTGGGAACTGATAAAGTTTCCTAAGGAATAAATACCGGCCACGTTCCAGGGGAGCTTTTCTGCGCTGGTATTGCTGTCAGCTGCCGGAACAGCGGGATTTTCTGCATTTTTATTTTGATTTTCACCAGCTGCTTCCGGCGATTCTACCTTGGCGGGTGCTTGGACAGCCTCATTTTCATCGGTTTTTGAAGTAACTTCCGCTAAACCGGATACGGTATTTTCTGATTTCCGGGAGTCAGAAGTCAGAACCGGCGCCTGCTCGGTTTCTGATTTTTTCAGCAAAATTATATCATTCTCGGCGTAAATCAAAGGCTGCAAGGTATGCGGATGCGAACCGATAACCATGTCAGCACCCAGTTCCATCAGCTTTTGGGTAATGCCAGCCTGATAGGTTTTTTCTGGTTTTTCCCAGTATTCATTACCGTAATGCATCATGACAAAAAGCAAATCAATCGGCTGCTTTTTGGCTTGGCGCACTTTTTCATAAAGCTGCTCAATTTGAGCTGCATGGTAATTATCCAAGGTATTAATCCGGTACATTTCCTCAGCTTTTAGAGAAATGCCGTTGGTTGCATAGGTATAAGCAATCACTCCGATTTTTAAGCCGCCGCTCTTGACGATTTTTAAGGTATCGCACTCCTCGGGTGTATCAAAAGTACCGGTATGAGGCATATCAATCTGACGCAGATAGGCCAGAGTATTCACTACACCGGTTAAGCCCTTGTCCAGAGAATGATTATTCGCCGTTCCTAAAAAGTCAAAACCGGCTGTTTTTAAAGCGTCCGCTAAACTTTCCGGCGCATTAAAGTTCGGATAACCGCTGTACCCCCGGTAAACACTGCCGCTTTCGGACTTGGTATTGCTGCCTCGCCCGGCCAAAGTGGTTTCCAAGTTAGCAAAGGCATAGTTGGCACTTTCAATAAAGGGCTGAGCATAGACAAAGCTGGGGGTAAAGTCAAAGCTGTCGCTGGCTGGCTGATATGCTCTCTTTAGCTGCTCCTTATGCACCATAATATCACCGACTGCCAGAAATGACCATTCATGGTAGACATCCGGCTCTGGCTGCTTTGCTGCTTGGGTGCTCTGTTCTTTGGAAATGTTGTTTTCGTCTGTGGTTTCTTCCTTGACGGACTTGACCGGCGCCGCTTCCTTGGCTTGCTGCCCGGAGAGGCCAACGCTGGATTCGATCGCTGTTTCTTTATCGGTCGAATCGCTGGCACTGTTTGCCCCGGTGCAGGCGGTCAATGCCCAAAGGCATAAAACCGCCGCCAAACAAAACGAAAGCCAATTCTTTTTCCGGCGACTTAAATTATTTCCGCCCAATTCCTTTAAAGGGATTAAATTATTTAATCCCTTTAAAGTGCTTTGTTTACTCAAGCCGCTTAACTCACTGGGTTTATTGCTTTTCCAGTTGAGTTTGAATGATTTGCTTTGCATGTGTTAAAGCCTCCTCAATTTTTTCTGCGAACTTACCGCCGGCTTGTGCCATCTGCGGTTTTCCGCCGCCGCCGCCGCCCAAAATCGGGGCGATTTGCTTGATAATATTCCCGGCATGAATACCGGCTTTCACTGCCTGATCTGCTGCCA
>CAUUKX010000017.1:0-28331 GCA_963545585.1 uncultured Lachnospiraceae bacterium | reverse complement strand
ATTGACAATTCCTGTTTTGTATACTATAATTGCAGCAAGTGGGGAAATGTTTTTCTGAAGAACAAGAAAGACTTAGAATTGGGAGTGAATTATGCGAAATTGGCTGGCCTTGGGTTATTCTTTTGGCTATGTATTTTTAGTTTTGGCGCTGGCAGAGATTGTAGGCAGGAAAATAAAAAACAAACAAATTAGTCGGAAAATCATACATATCTTATGCGGCAACTGGATTGTAATGGCATTTACCTGTTTTGACAGTTTATGGGCGGCGGTGATTCCGCCGATTAGTTTTATTTTTATCAATTATATGTCTTATCGCAAAGACCTGTTTCAGGCAATGGAAGGGAAAAAGTCAATGGGAACAGTTTATTACGCCATATCGCTTTTGGCGCTGACGGTTTCCGGATGGCTTTTAAAGTTTCCGGCTATGGCCTATACCGGTATTTTGAGTATGGCTTACGGCGATGGGTTGGCGGCGGTTTTAGGAGAAAAGTTCGGCAGTTGGAAATGGGACAGCGGACGTGATTCCAAAAGTTATATCGGCAGTGCGGCTGTTTTTGTGCTGAGTGCCGGAGCGGCGCTGTTAGTCAGTATATTTTTTGATTTGCCGGAGGCTTTGCCGATTGCGCTGCTGTGCGGGGCGTTTGCGCTGTATGTGGAGCTTTATGGTTACAATGGCTGCGATAATCTGTCTTTGCCGATCGGCACGGCCACGCTTTATTACTATTTTCATATGTTACAGGTCAGGGGAGAGCAAAATGAATTTTGGCTGATTGCTGGAATTACGCTGATTATTTTAGTCGCGGCATTGTCGCGGAATTCGATTACGGAAAACGGAGCTGGAGTGGCTTTTTTAGTGGGAATATTAGTTTTTGCCAGAGGCGGGTTTGCGCTTTATGCTGGATTGATTTCCTTTTTTATTATCGGTTCGGCGACCAGTAAGTTTAAAAAGCAAAAGAAAAGGGACAGTGAGAAGCTTCAGCAAAGAGCAGGAGCTCGCGGCTGGGTTCAGGTGCTGGCCAATTCGGCCGCAATTATAGTGGTGCTGTGGCTGGGGCAGTTTTTGCATGAGCAGCAGGCAGCCTTTTTATCCGCTTTTTCTGTTTTAGCAGCAGCGGCGGCGGATACCGTTTCTTCTGATTTGGGAATGCTGACCAAGGGCAAAACTTTTTCGATTTTAACAGGAAAACCGGTGGCCAAAGGCTTATCCGGAGGGGTTTCTGTTAAGGGCTTGGTTTCTGGCTTTTTGGCGGCGGCGGTCTTAGCCCTGCCTTTGATGATGAGATATCACTTGTTGGAAGTAGTGGTGGTGATTGGCTGCGGCTTTTTAGGGACAATTGTTGACAGTATTTTGGGAGATCGGTTACAGGTCAAATATCAGGCGGAAGACGGGACTGTAACGGAGGTACGGATAGCTGGGGACGGAAGGGAACGTCCAAAAATCAGAGGCTTTCGCTGGCTCAATAACGATGCGGTCAACCTGATTACTTTGTTTTTTGTTGCTTTTGTGTCATTTTGGCTGTTTGCTGAAATTTTGTAAAGCCGGGCGGAAAGACAAGGATTGTCCGGCAGGGTTTAGATTTGGGAATCTTTAGGGGATAAGCACACGGGAAAGTATCTTTTCGCTTGGAGATTTGCTCAATTGGTTGGGAAAACAGCTTCCATCAGACAGAGAGGAGATTCTATGAGAGTTGCATTATTTACCGAAACGTATCTTCCGCAGATTAACGGCGTAGTGACGCATATTAAGATGCTAAAAGACGGCTTGAACGCACTGGGGCATCAGGCGATTGTGGTTGCGCCTAAGGCTGTCAAGGAATATTCTTTGACGGATGACGAGCTGATTTGTCCGGGTCTGCCGCTGAAAAAGCTGTATAATAATAATTTGGCGGCACCGTACAGCCGAAAACGCGAGGAGTATATTCGGCGCTTTAAGCCGGATGTGATTCATATTCACAATGAGTTTGGCATGGGTTTTTCGGCGCTGAAAATGGCTAAAAAGCTAAATGTTCCGCTGATTTATACCCTGCATTCGGAATACAATAAATATTTATTTTATATTGCTTTTTTAGGAGCACAGCAGCTGGCGGAAAAGCTGTCGCATAAGTATATGGCTCATTTTGCCAAAAATGCCGATGCGATGATTAGTCCGTCGGTGAAAGCACAGGAATATTTGAAAGAAATTGGCGTTGACCGTGAGGTGATTGTCATTCCCAATAATGCCGATGTTGATGCTTTTTCGGCGGATCACCGGGAAGAGAAAAAAAGGAATGAGCTGCGGGACAGCTTAGGCACGCTGCATTCTGCTTTGGTTTTCTGCTTTGTCGGCCGGATTGGCAAGGAAAAGAGCATTGATGATTTGATTGATTTTTGGGCGGCGGCTGAAATTCCGACCGGCAGGGCGGAGCTGTGGATTATTGGCGATGGGCCGCAGCTAAAAGAACTCCAGTCGAAGGTAAAAGCAGAGGGCTTAGACAGCTTGGTTCGCTTTTTAGGCGGCATGGAGCATGGGCAGATTCCGCAGTACTTATGGGCGGCGGATTTTTATGCGACCGCTTCGCTGTCAGAAATGCACTCGGTTTCCATGCTCGAAGCAATGGCAGCCGGACTGCCGGTTTTGCAGAGATTGGATGAGCAAAATCTGTCGCAGATTAAAGAGGGGGTTAATGGTCATATTTATAAAGACGTTGCAGATTTTAAAGCAAAAGTTCAGCATCTCTTAACCATGTCCGATGCGGAAATCAAGGAATTTCAAAAGCGGACGGCCGACTCGATGAGGGCGCACGGCAAAGAGGAATTGGCGCACAAGGTACTGGAAGTTTATGAATCGGCCATTCAAAATAAAAAGCGGGAAAAGAAAAAAAACGGGAAAAGTTTTTGGGATAGATGGCGGCGATGAAAAAATATATTGCAGATTTGCATTTTGGTCATGAAAAGGTAATTGCCTTTGACAGCCGTCCTTTTGAAAACACGGCGCAGATGGATGAGGAGATGATTCGGCGCTGGAATCAGGCGGTTGAAAAAAAGGACGAGGTTTATATTTTAGGGGATTTTGTCTATCGGAGCGAGCATGATTATGTTTGGTATCTAAGTCGCTTAAACGGCAAAAAACATTTGATTTTGGGGAATCACGATTACCGGATTTTAAAGGATGAGGCGGCGCAAAGCTATTTTCAGTCCATTCACCATATGCTGAGTGTACGCGATGAAAATAGGGAGCTGATACTTTGCCATTATCCGCTGTTAGAGTGGCGCGGCTATTTTCGGGGAAGCCTGCATATTTTTGGCCATATTCATGAGGCCTGTCATGCCATGTATGAGCATATCTGCCGGCAGCCCAATATGCTCAATGCCGGCGCCAGTGTGATTGGCTATCAGCCGGCAACTCTGCCGGAGCTGATTCAGTGTAATATCGGTTACAAAAGCCGTTTGGCTGCTGCCTTGGCGGAAAAGCATGGAATTCGCATAGAGAGCGGCGGCGCTCAGGCAGAGGAGGCGACGGCACAAGCAGAAGAAGATGCAGAAAAATAGGCTCTTAAAAAGGAAAAAAAACAAGGAAAAGTACGCGGAAAGGCAAGATTGGTCGGCGTGCTTTTTTTGATAGGGGAATTTAGATTGTATTATCATAAAACAGAACAGAAAGCTTTGTAAGAATTTCATAAATAGGCTCTGTCTTTTTAGGGGGAAATTTATTAGTAAACCGAAATAAGTGAACAAAATTTCAAAATTAAAAACTCCATATACAAATGTTCTAAAATTTGCTAAAATAGAGTTGATGAAGAATCTGCAGATAATTCAGCTGGTGATTAGCGGCAGTTTTGTCGCTTAACGGGCAACATACGGCCATAAGAGCGAAGGAGCGCTTTATGGCTGCGTTTGGCACAAAAAGCGTTAAGCAACAATCAACAAAGATTAAGCAAAGCTTCCGGGTCTTTGATTGAGATTTCAGCCTGCCGCAGGGCAAAAGGCAGGGGAAGCGGAGAAAGAAAAGGAGAATAGTATGGTAGTGGAGCTATTTAGGGAGTTTGTCAATAAATTTTTAGGACAGGCCCCTTTGATGTTGGGATTTGTGGTGTTCATCGGATATTTGCTATTGAAAAAAGAATGGTATGTGGCTTTGTCCGGGTTTATTAAAACTTTTGTCGGCTTTAAGATCCTACAGGTTGGTACCGGCGGGCTGGTATCGACTTTTAAGCCGATTATTGAAAAGCTTTCCGCTACCTATGGTTTTTCCGCCAAGGTAATTGACCCTTACTTTGGGCAAGCTTCGGGCGAAAAAATATTGGATGCGGTCGGTTCGCTGACCAATGTCGGTTATGTGATGCTGATTGCTTTTGCGTGGAATATTTTGCTGGTTGTCTTTCGCAAGCAGACCAAAATTCGAACTTTATTTATTACCGGGCATATCATGTATCAGCAATCAGTTGTGCTGCTGTGGGCTTTGTACTGGGTGATTGAAGGAGCGACTGGTGCGCCAGTGTCGATGATGCTGACAGTAGTAACTGGCTTTTTGCTGGGAACTTACTGGTCGGTGATGAGCAACCTGATTATAGAACCGACGCAGGAAGTAACCGACGGCGGCGGATTTACCATTGGCCATCAGCAAATGTTAGGTGCATGGTTTGCTTACCGGCTGGGCAAGTATGTCGGGGACAAGAAGCATAATGTTGACCGTACCGAAACGCCGGGATTTTTCTCGATTTTTAATGACAATGTTGTGGCCAATGCCTTGATTATGACGGCGTTTGTTGGAACAATTATGGTTATTTTAGGCAAGGACGCTTTTACCGGAGTCAATGCCGAGGGCGTAAAATACGGCTATGATCAGTCAAAATATTGGTTCGGTACTTATATTTGGGAAACAACCGCTTATTTTGCCGTATATATTACGGTGGTACTGACTGGCGTGCGTATGTTCGTAGCGGAGCTGACCACTTCGTTCCAAGGGATTTCCGACCGGCTGCTGAAGGGCTCTGTACCGGCGGTTGACTGTGCGGTTACGTTTGGTTTTTCACCGCAGGGGCCGACTTATGGTTTTATTTTTGGCTTTATCGGGCAATTATTAGCGATTTTGACACTGGCCTTTGTAGTCAAAGGAAATGTATTGATTATTGCCGGCTTTATCTGCCTGTTCTTTGATAACGGTACTTTGGCGATTTTTGCCAATAAATCCGGCGGTCGTCGGGCGGCGATGATTATTCCGTTTGTTTCCGGGATTATTCAAGTGTTCGGTTCGGCGGTGGTCTTATCCTTCCTGCTACCGGCTGCCGAGCCGATGAACAGTTTGGTTGTCGGCTGGATGGGTATGTTTGACTGGGCAACACTGTGGGCCGGAACAACCATCTTGTCCAAATGGGTTGGCATTGTTTTGCCAATTGCGATAATTCCGCTGATACTGATTATTCCGCAGCTGCAGTATAAACGGCATAAGGACACTTATTTTACGACTATGAGAGATGAATAAAGCGAAGGGGCAGGTATGCCCCTTTTCTTGAATAAAATAAGGCAACGGAAAAGAGGAGAGAAAAATGGAAGGATTTGAATTAACCACACAATTAGTTCGGTTTGAAAAATCGGCCAAAGATTGGGAAGAGGCGATTCGGATTGCGACAAAGGACTTACTGGCGGGCGGTTATATTAAAGAGTCTTATGTGGACAGCATCATTGACTGTGTCAAAGAGTTCGGGCCGTATATCGTAATTGCGCCGGATATCGCTCTGCCGCATGCCCGGCCGGAAAAAGGGGCGATAAAACCCGGTTACAGCGTAACCCGGTTTGAAGAACCAGTGGCTTTTGAGGCGGACGGTTCGGCCAATGCCCGGCTCTTTATTTCTCTTTCCTGCACGGAAAGCGATACGCATATTTTGGTGCTACAGGAGATTGTCAGCATTTTATCGGATGAGGAAAAAAAGAATATGCTGTTTGAAACAGATGATGCGGCAGAAATCGTCAAGGCTTTTCGCCCGCAGAATTAAAGGGAAAAGCTTTGGGCTAAGCAAATATCCATTTACATAATGCCACCCTTTCTCTGAGCGGGATAGAGCCTAAAAAGACTATGGCAGAAAGCGAAGCTTTCGATTAGGGGGAAGGTGAGTAAATTATGAGTGGTTTATCGAAATAGTAGCTTTTGCGGCTAAAAAACGAAACTGTCAACTCAGTAAATTGATGAATGAAAGGAAGTAAGAATGAGCAAAATTGATACAATTACAAGAGAAAGTTGGATTTTAAGTGTATTTCCCGAATGGGGAACTTGGCTGAATGAGGAGATTGAAGAAGAAGTTGTAGCACCGGGCACTTTTGCCATGTGGTGGCTGGGCTGTGTCGGCCTGTGGGTTAAAACCGAAAACAACACCAATTTATGTATTGACTTATGGGTTAAAAGCGGCAAAAGGACAAGAAAAAATAAATTGATGACCGAGCAGCATCAGCATCAGAGAATGATTGGCTGCGTGGCTTTGCAGCCCAATCTGCGGAATGTGCCAGTAGTGATTGATCCGTTTGCTATTCGGCAGGTTGATGCCATCATGGCAACGCATGATCACGGCGACCATATTGATGAAAATGTGGCGGCGGCGGTGATTCAAAACTGTGACGCATCGGTTAAGTTTATCGGCCCGAAAACATGTGTTGATTTATGGACGGGCTGGGGAGTTCCGGCTGACCGCTGTATCGTGGTGAAACCGGGGGATGTCATTACGGTTAAGGACACAAAAATTTCGGTGGTGGAAGCATTTGACCGGACAGAACTGGTAACAGCACCTAAGGGTGTAATCTTAAAGGATAAAATGCCGCAGGATATGGATGAAAGAGCGGTTAATTATGTGATTGAAACGCCGGGCGGCACGATTTATCACAGCGGCGACTCGCATCATTCCAATTACTTTGCTAAACATGGCAATGATTTTAAGATTGATGTGGCGCTGGGCGCTTACGGCGAAAATCCGAGAGCAATGACGGATAAGATTACGGCTGAAGATATCCTGAGAATGGCGGAAAACCTGAAATGTAAGGTGATTATTCCGGTGCATCACGATATTTGGACGAACTTCTTAGCCGACCCGAGGCTGATTTTAGAGATTTGGAACTTTAAGAAAAACCGATTGAAATATCAGTTTAAGCCGTATATTTGGCAAGTTGGCGGAAAGTTTGTCTGGCCGCGGGATAAGGATGACTTAGAGTTCATGTTTGATCGCGGTTTCCACGATGCCTTTACGATTGAGCCGGATTTGCCGTTTAAGTCGTTGTTGTAATAGGTAGGTTATGGTGCAGAGCAGGTCGTAACATATTGTGTGTTAAGGCAGGACAGGTAGCCTGTCTCGCTGCAAAAATGAGGAACTGGTTAAGTAAAAAAAGCGGATAAGGTGCGGCCTGCCGGGGCAGGGTGCGTTTCACCGCACAGAAAATAAATGAATCGGAAAAGTATGAAGGAGGATTCAAATGTTAAAAGTATTAGCAGCTTGCGGTAATGGTATGGGTTCCAGTATGATTATTAAAATGAAGATTGAAAAGATATTAAAGGAAATGGGCAAGGATTGCAGTGTCCACCATGCCAGCGTGGGCGAAGCCAAGACGCAGGCCAAAGATTTTGATGTGGTGATGGTGTCGCATATGTTTGCCAAGGATTTCAGCGTACCGGCGAATGTAAAGGTAATCGGTCTGATTAATTTATTGGATGAAAAAGAAATTCGCACCAAATTGGAAGAAGCGTTAAGTTAGGAGGCAATATGAAACCAAAATTACAGGTAGCTTTGGATAATACTTCGTTACAAGACGGACTGGCAGCGATTCGTGAGATTGGTGATGTGATTGACGTGATTGAAGTGGGCACGATTTTGCATGTTGCGGCTGGGTTAGAACCGGTGCGCTGCCTGCGGGCGTTGTACCCGGATAAGATTATTTTAGCTGATATCAAGGGCGCGGATGCCGGCAGCCTTTTGGCCAAGCAATGCTACGGCGCGGGCGCGACGTGGATGACGGCGATTTGCTGTGCAGAGCTGGCGACAATGAAGGGCATGCTGGAAGTGGCGAAAAGTATGGACGGCGAGCGCGATGTTCAAATCGAACTGTACGGAGACTGGACCTATGAGCAGGCCCAGGGCTGGCTGGACGCCGGACTGAAACAGGTGGTTTACCATCGCTCCCGGGATGCGCAGGCAGCCGGTAAAAACTGGGGCGAGGCCGATTTGCAAAAGATTGGCAAGCTGTGCGATATGGGCTTTTTGGTGACGGTGACCGGCGGCTTAAATGTAGAAGATATTGAACTGTTTAAGGATTACCCGATTTACTGCTTTATTGCCGGCCGGGGAATTCGGGATGCGCAGTGTCCGCGCAAGGCTGCGGAAGAGTTCCAGGCCACGATTGCCAAATACTGGAGTTAGCATGAAAAAGAATCCGATTGGAATTTATGAAAAGGCGATTCCCAATTGCTTTGATTGGGCGGATAAGATACGAATAGCCAAGGAGGCCGGTTTTGACTTTATTGAGATTTCAATTGATGAGTCGGACGAGCGGCTGGCCAGACTGAAATGGAGCAGGGAAACCAGGAAATACTTAAGGGAACTCTTGGCTGAGCAGGATTTTGAAATTCGGTCAATGTGTTTAAGTGCTCATCGTCGTTTTCCGTATGGCAGCAAAGAGGAAGGGGTTCGGCAAAAAGCGTATGAAATTATGACGCAGGCAATTCGTCTGGCTCAGGATTTGGGCATTCGCAATATTCAGTTGGCCGGCTATGATGTTTATTATGAGCCGGCAGATGCCGAAACCAAGGCCAGATTTAAGGACGGATTAAGGCAGGCGGCCAAGGAAGCGGCGGCGGCCAATGTCATGCTGTCGATTGAAATTATGGATACGGAGTTTATTGGCACGATCAGCCGTTGTCTGGAGTATATTGATGAGATTGCTTCGCCGTGGCTGAAGATTTATCCTGACCTTGGCAATTTATCGCAGTGGACGGAGGATCCGGTCGGTGAATTAAAGCTGGGCTGGCAGCATATTGTAGCCATTCATTTAAAGGATACGCAGCCGAATGTGTTTAAATGTGTGCCGTTTGGCGAGGGAACGGTTGATTTTGCCGGCTTGCTGGCTCAGATTAAGGAATGGGAGTATGCCGGCCCGTTTTTAATTGAAATGTGGGCCGATAATCAAAAAGAAGTCAGTCAGGCAGAAGCGGCCGAGCAGATTAGGGCGGCAAAAGCATGGCTGAGTCAAAAGGCGGGAGGAATGTTTTAATGCTGGAAAAATTAAAGGAAGAAGTGCTGCTGGCGAATCTGGAGTTAAAAAAGCAAAATCTGGTTATCTTTACTTGGGGCAATGCCAGTGCGATTGATGATAAAACGCAGTATGTGGTGATTAAACCCAGCGGAGTTGGCTATGATGAGATGAAAGCCGAGGATATGGTGGTGCTTGATTTGGACGGCAATGTCATTGAGGGGCGCTACCGGCCGTCATCGGATACGCCGACGCATTTGGTGCTGTATAAAAAATATCTGGAAATAAAGGGCATTGTTCATACCCACTCGGAATGGGCGACCTCATGGGCGCAGGCGGGTCGGGATATTCCCTGCTACGGTACGACGCATGCGGATTATTTTTATGGGGCGGTGCCCTGCTGCCGGCTGCTGACGAAAGCGGAGATTAACTCGGCTTATGAGAAGGAAACCGGCAATGTGATAGCTGAAACCTTAACCGCAAGAAATATTAAACCATTGGAAGTGCCGGGTGTGATTCTGACCGGACACGGGCCGTTTACTTGGGGCAAGAGTGCGGCGGAAGCAGTGCATAATGCCAGAGTTTTAGACGAGATAGCCAAAATGGCACTGCGTACCGAAGCCATCAACCCGGACGTCAAACCGCTACCGCAGGAACTGCTGGATAAGCATTATCTGAGAAAACACGGCAAAAATGCCTACTACGGGCAAATATGAGATTTTAGCTTTGCTAAAATCTCAGGACGTAATATTTGCGGAGCAAATTCAGTCGCCATTAAGGGGCAAAGCTGAAATTTCGGGTTGCAGCGATTGCAGGGTAAATTTAATCACCCTTTAAGGGGCAAAAATAAGTCTTAAAACGGTAAAACGGATGATAGACAGAGTAGAGGAATTTATGAGCAAAAGTGAGGAGCAGCAGCTGCTGATTGATGTAGCGGAAATGTATTATTTGGAGGATAAGACCCAAAGCGAGATTGCAAGGAGTCTTTATCTTTCCCGGCCAAAGGTTTCCCGGCTGCTGAAAAAGGCCAGAGAAAGAAAAATCGTGGAGATTATTATTCATTACGGCGACGATCCGTATCAGCAGCTGAGCCGCCAGCTGCGGCAGGCTTTTCGGGTGGATAAGGTAGTGATTACCAAAAGCTATGATGATGAGGAAAAAACGATTCGTGACTGTGGCCGAGCGGCAGCTGGAGAGCTGGCTAAGATTTTAAAAGATGATATGGTGCTGGGGATTTCTTGGGGCCGGAATATCAAGGCAATGGCCAAATATACGCCAAAGTCAAATCATCGGGATATCAAAGTGGTGGAGCTGTTTGGTGATATTCAGTCCGGGAGCGACCCGGAAAATGTCCGGCATGCAGGGCTCTTGCTGGCACAAAATCTAGGGGCGGAGTTGTATGGGCTGCATTGCCCTTTATACATCAATGACTCCAAAGCCAGAGAGGCGGTTAAGAATACGCCGATTGTCCGCAATACGTTGAATATGATTCAAAACTGCGATGTGATTATCAGCGGAATTGGTCATATCGGCAATGCCACTTCGCTGGCAATTTGGGATAATTATATTGATTCCGATATCCAGTCGCAGATTATCAAAGCCAATGGCGTCGGTTTTTTATGCGCTCATTTTTTTGACCAAAACGGCGAGTTTTTGGATTTGCCGATTAATCGGGAAGTGATAGGCGTGGATATTGAAACGATGAAAGCCAAGCAAAATATTTTGGTGGCTGGCGGCCGGTATAAGACCCGGGCAATTTTGGCTTTATTGCAGGCAGGCGGCATCAATACCCTGATTACTGATGAAGAAAATGTGAAAGAAATATTAGCGGCAATTCAGCAAGACTACGTGTAATTCGTCAAATATCGATAAATTATGCGGTTGCTGCGCCAATGGATACCTATGCCGGATACGACCGAAAATCTTGTTTTATGGGAAGTATCCGGTATAATTTTGGCTGGTTTGAACTGGTAACAAATATTGAGATCTGGCAAAAAAAGGAGCTGACAAGCGGTAAACTGCACCACAGCAGCGAAAGAAATCAGAGCGAATGATTGCGCTTGAAAGAAAAACGGAATAAGATCACAGCAAGAGAAAAATAAGGGTTTATAGAGGATAATCCTTATTTTTTTATTGTGCCGGAAGAAAAAAAGATTGACGAAGTTTCAATTAAATGGTATTTTTTGAAAGGAAATAAGCAAAGTTTTTTGACAGAACATTTCATAGCAGGAGAGAGCACAGAGAAATGAAAAAAGGAATAATATGGCTATTATGTGTGGCACTGATAGCCGGAATAACGGCGTGTCAAAACAGCGGAGATTCAGGAGCGGGCTATCCGAAAAAGGAAATTACAATGATTATTCCTTATGGAGCTGGCGGAACGACGGATGTAACCGGCAGGCAATTTGCTCTGGCGCTGGAAAAGCAGCTTGGCCAATCGATTGTTATTATCAATCAATCGGGTGCGTCTGGTTCAGTCGGTACGAAAACGGTGCTGGATGCGAAACCGGACGGTTATACCGTTCTTTATACTGCCGACTCTTTGGGGACGCAAAAGGTAATGGGCATTTCAGATTACAGTTATGCTGATTTTTCCCCGATTATGGCGGTAGTCGATGACCCCAAGGTCATTGTGGTAAATAAGAATTCAAAATACAACCGGTTAGAAGATTTAATCCATGATATGAAAGCCCGGCCGGGCAAGGTCAAAATGTCGTATACCGGTCCCGGTGGTTCTGGTCATGTTCAGGCGCTGATTTATAATCAGTTGGGGCTGGAGATGGCATTAACGGCGTATGCCAGTGGGGCGGAATGTATCACCGCTGTTTTGGGCGATCAGGTTGATTTTACCAATTCCAATTATTCAACGGTAACCGCTTATCTAAAAAGCGGCGATTTAAAATTGCTGGGTGTTTCCGCCAAAGAACGGCTGGCGCAGCATCAGGATGTGCCAGTTTTGACTGAGGTGATGCCGGAAGCGGAAAAATATTTATCGATGCCGTTTACGCCGCTTAGTCTGGTGGTGGATAAGGACTGTCCGGAAGAAGTAAAAGAGGCACTTCGAAAAGCGGCTTTGGAAGCGGTTAAGGATAGCAAGTGGCAGGAATTTGTCAAGCAAAATAGTCTGAAAGAACTTTATGTAGACTATCCGGAAATAGCTGATATGGAAAGGTTTTATCAAAGCTGGGAATCTTTTGTTTGCTGGCTGCTGTGGGATGCGGGCGCAGCTAAGAACGATCCGGCTCAGTATCATATTCCGCGGCCGTAAGCAATTTGCTGCACCATTTGGTCTGCTGGTGAAACTGGTCGATAAATCATAACTCAACTAACTTTCCCCTGCTCGAAGTGCTGCGCACTTCTGCCCGAGTGGGCGACCTACCTAAAAAAGACTGTTTTGACGAACATGGGAAAGTTGAGTCATAATTTACCAAATTGTTACAACTTGGGCAATTCGCTTGTAATTTATCGATACTTCGTGTATTATAAGTAGGAACGCTTAGTAAGCAGAGAAAAAGATATGAAAATTTGGGAAAATAAAAACTTAAAAAAAGAAGGAATCCAATGTCTTTTGTTCTTCGGAATAGGAGTTGGCTTAATGATTTATTCCCTTTATCAGCATAGCTGCTTTAATATTGATTGGGTCATGTCGCCGTACTTGTTTCCGCTGATGATTTCCGTTTTTTTGCTGCTGCTGGCATTTGCTTTAGCGGCTGAAACGATGAGGGATACGAAAGCAGAAACCGAACAGGCAGAAATGGGAAATAGAGAAAGCCCAAATAGCAAAGGCATTTACCGAAGACAATTTTTTCTGTCTGTGGCGGGGATACTGGTCTATTATCTGACTATGCCGTATCTTGGTTTTATTTTTTCCAGTCTGCTGTTTTTGGCGGCAATGTTTTGGCTACTGGGGGAAAGGCGCTGGCAGTTGATTTTGCTGCTTTCGGCCGGAACTGCTTTTGTGCTTTATGGTATCTTTCATGGATTACTCCATGTCATGCTGCCGTAGAAGGGGGAGTAATGGGGATTTTAGATGTTTTGATGTATTTTGTCAATCCGCAGTTTATCCTCTTTGTTTTTTTGGGAGCCTTAACTGGTCTTTTGGTTGGAGCGATTCCGGGGCTTTCCGTGACGATGGCAACGGCGCTGCTGGTATCGGTGACTTATACATGGCATACTTCTAATGCGCTGGCGATGATTATGGGTGTTTATGTAGTTGGTGTTTTTTCCGGGGCAGTATCGGCGATTTTAATTAATATTCCGGGAGCACCGTCATCGGTGGTAACAACGCTGGACGGCTATCCGCTGGCTAAGCAGGGGAAAGCGGATACGGCTTTAAAATATGCAGCGGTTTATTCTTTTGTCGGCAGTGTTTTCAGCTTTCTTTTGCTGTGGCTGATGGCTCGGCCGATTGCGGCAATTACTCTGCGCTTCACACCGATGGATTATTTTCTGTTAGCTTTGTTCGGACTGGCAACGGTTGGTTCCCTGACGGCCAAAAGTTTTTCCAAGGGGCTGATTAGTGCGGCGATGGGGTTAATCATCAGCATGATTGGCATGGATTCGGTTATGGGGATTCCGAAGCTGACATTTGGTATTGCCGATTTGCATTCGGGCGTATCCATTGTTCCGGTGCTGGTCGGCTTATTCGGCTTGTCGGAGGTGCTGACGGTTATTGCTGAGGGAGATGCTGGACAGATCGTCAGGGTCAAAAAAGAGATTGTCAAGACAAGGGATGTGTTAAAGCATTTAGGAATGTCGATGTATTACTGCCTGATTGGGACTTTTGTCGGAGCACTGCCCGGTGCAGGCGGGCCGGTGGCTTCTTTTCTTGCTTACAGTCAGGCGACTAAGCTCGTGAAAAAACCGTCCGTGCCATTTGGCGAGGGAGCGATCGAGGGGATTGTGGCCAGTGAATCGGCCAATAATGCTGTCATTGGCGGAGCGTTGATTCCACTGTTGACCTTGGCGATTCCGGGGGATGCGGTTACGGCTGTTATCTTATCGGTTTTTTATGTGCATGGCTTACAACCGGGGCCGATGTTTGTTAAGACCAATCCAGCGATGTTTGCGGCAATTTTGGCAGGCGGTCTGATTGCCAGTGTTTTTTTACTGCTGCTTGGTTTGGGATTGGGGTCGCAACTTAGCCGTTTGCTTTTGATTCCCTCAAAAATCCTGCTGCCGATGGTAATTGTGCTGTGCGTCATCGGTTCTTTTGCCGGAAATAACCGACTGTTTGACGTGTTGCTGATGTTTGTCTTTGGCCTGATTGGTTTTTTTATGCGCCGGTATGGGTATTCGATTGCGGCTATGACCTTGGCGGTGGTGCTGGGCGGTATGATGGACTCCAATTTCCGGCGGGCGGTTTCACTGGCCGTGTCAGAGGAAAATAAGCTGTTAGCTTTGTTTGGACGGCCAATTTCGCTGGTATTATTGGTTGTGACGGTGCTCGCGATTGTTATGAACATTCCGGCGGTGAAAAGAAGGCGGCGGCGAGCATAAATAGATATTTTTCAGCTCTCAAAATCGGGACTTATTACTCATGGATTAAATAAAAATAAAGAGTAAAAAATAAGAGAAAAACCCTATGGATTTAGATAAAATTTTAACCGATAATACAGTTGTAATGTCTTAATGACATTTTTAAAAATTGTGCTGGGAAGGTTGAGTTGTTGGTTTCTTTTATTAAGAGATTCTATGACGTTTCTCACAAGATGATATAAATTGACATTAAAAGGAGAATGGTGATGAAGAAAAAAATCATAAGTTTGGGGTTGGTTTTGATTCTTTTTCTGAGTGCTACTTTTCCCGATATTGGCTTGCAGGCGGATGAAGAATTAGCCGCAGAAGCTGAGTTGGCGGCAAAAGAAGCGATGGCGGAAGAAGGATTGGAGCTGCTTTCAGAAACCGAACTGGGGGAAGAAATGATTGCAGCAGGGGCGGCAGTACAAGAGGCTGTAGAAACAGAAGTGGAAATCATAACAGCAACAGAGGGTACTATTCTGCCGAAAATGAGAGAAACAGCCAATAGAGATCCAGAGAATATCACCGAGAAAATGAATATCGGTAAACCGGATGTTTATACTGTGGAAAAGGCAGATAATACATATGTGATTAAGAGTTACATTATTAAGCAAGGAGAACTTCAAGCGGATGCACCGATTATAAATGACGGCGATTATGTGGAGTTTTATTACCGCTGGGATATTCCAAGAGAAAAAATGGCGGAAATAAAAGCGGTAGCAGGGGATTACTTTATTATAAATCTGCCGAAAAATCTTGATAAATTCAATATAAAGGCGAATGGTTTTAATGAAGCAAGGGGTTATATTTATCCAGATGATGTTCCGAATCCAACAGCAGAGGATGCTTTGGGTACTTTTTCGGTGGATAAAGGTGCTGAGAAGTTAACAGCCGTGTTGAATAAAAAGGGAGCGGCTAAACAAGAGATTGTTAATGGTTTTTTCCGGTTGCGGTTTATGGCCAAAGAGCAAATGATCGTTAAACCGGGAAATACAAGTCCAGAGAGCCTTATCATTGAAAATCCCAATGAGCAGGAAGAAGATACTCCGAACGATTTTGAAAAGGACGGCGAATTTGTTACTGAGAATAATGGCAAACCGCAGCTGCGCTGGGATTTGAAAGTAAATCTAAAAGATATGAAGTCTTATTTAGAGGGCGGCTCTCCAGCAGTTAAGGAGAATGTCTGGGTTGAAGATGATTTGCCAGCTGGAACGAAAGTAGATGAGGAACATATTTATTTTATCGGTGCGCTATGGATAGCAACCGATGATGGTAAGTTAAGTACTCGAATTGAACTGCAAGACAATAAAATGAAGCCGAAGAAGATATATAAACCGAATTCCGGAGAGAGTTATGCCGAGTTTAAGAAGAGACTGCAAACTACTGTGAGTATAGAAACTTTCAGCGCAGCGATATATCCGGCTGATTGGGATGGAAAAGGCGGAGACGGCAAAATTTTATTTTATTTGGGGAATTTAGGACCAAATCAGGGAATTTCGTATTCCGACTTTAATGTTGAGCCGGGAAATTTCAACCCATATCATAATCAGGGATATAATAATTTCAAAAGAAAAGCATTAATGAAGTTAGAATTCCTTAAAGAGTATAAAATAATCACTCCGAGGCAAGCAGAGCAAACAAAGAGAATATACGATATTGATGCTGACTTTGCTCAACCTATTCAAAAGAAAATGCTGGGCTTTCAGATTAGCTTTTATACGGATCAGAAAAATGGTTTTTATACCAATAAAGCGAAAATGGAATGGAACGGCAGCAGCAGTTCGCCTGAGTCCGAGAAAAAATTGCAGCATCAGGAAGAAGAAGGCGGCGCTGGGTATAATGATTATATTTCGATAGAAGTTGAAAAGCATTGGGTAGGAATGGGGGCAAAGGAACCGATTACAGCTCAGTTGTGGAGAGTTGAAAAAGAAAATGGCCAAGAGAAAGATGTTTGGGTAAAAGACGCAACATTAAGCGATGGAAATGGCTGGCGTCATACATTTCGTGATTTGCCGAAATATCAAAAAGTAAACGGCAAGAAAGAGGAAATTAGTTACAAAATAACAGAAAAAGTTGTTCCCAAGGATTATGATGTGGAGATTACTAAAGAAGAAGGAAGGGATAAGTGGTGGATTACCAATACTTACCAGAAAACTTCTGTTAGTGTCGAAAAGAAATGGATTGGTCGGCCGAAAGATTCGATTACAGTCGAATTGTTGGCAGATGGAGAACCAACGAAAAAAGAGGCAACTTTAAACGAGGATAATAAGTGGAAACATACATTTGAGAATTTAGACAAATATAAAATAGAAAATGGCATAAAGAGGCCTATTGACTATTTGGTTAGAGAAAAGGGAACTCTCAATGACTATACCACAAGATACGATGGCGATGGCAATAATAATTGGGTTATCACCAATGAGCTGAAAACCATAAATTTGACTTTGGTTAAAAAATGGCTGCCGGAAAAAGCGCCGGTTGATAAAATTAAAGTTGAGATAACAGAAAAAACAGATGGTCTGGTAACGACGGTTGAGTTAGAAGCTCCGACATGGAAAGAAACTGTTTCGCTGCCGGAGTATAATAAAGCTGGACAGAAAGCAGAGTATAGCTTTAAGGAGATAGGCGGGGCACAGGGTTATGTCATGAAAGCCGAGGAAACGGCGGCCAATGAAGTAACTTTGTATAATATTGCCCAGACAGATATTTCTGTACAAAAGAAGTGGCGTGTCAGCGGTTCAAAACCGCAGTCGGTTAAGGTCTATTTGTACCGGAGTGATAAGAAAGACCCGGTTGCAGAAGCAGTCTTAAAAGGGGATGATTGGAAGCATACCTTTAAAGGTTTGGACAAATATGTCAAAAATCAGAACAATCAGTATCAGGAAGTTACCTATAGTGTCAAAGAAGAAGCGCTGCCCGGTTATCAAGGTCAAGTAACAGGCACGGAAGAAAATGGCTTTGTTATCATCAATACAGAGCTGACTGAGGTTTCTGTCATTAAGAAATGGCATAATGGCGTTGGCACTGGCTTGCCGGTGCAGGTAAAACTTTGCTATAAGTCGGGAGAAGACGTGCCAAATATTCCGGTATTGACTTTAAGTGAACCGAAATGGGAAGGAACATTTAAGGATGTTCCCAAATATGATGAGAATGGAAATTTAGCGGAATTTACCGTTAAGGAAGTAAGCAAACTACAGGGTTACTTATCTCCAATTATTGAACTGACGGACAAGGCATCAAACACTTTTACGATTCATAATGTGAAAGAAACGCAGATAGAAGTAACAAAGGAATGGTTTCCTAAGACTGGGAATCTGCCGGACAGCATCACTGTTGTTTTACGGTCAGACAGCAGTCAGGTATCAGAGAGGAGAGAAGTATTAACCAAGGCTAACGGCTGGAAGTGTACGTTTAAAAACTTGCCGGCTTATGACTACAAAACCGGCAAAAAGATTGAGTATACAGTAGGGGAAGAAAAAGTAAACGGCTATACGACAAAGATTGAGGGTCAGGGAACGAATCAGATTACCCTGAAAAATATCAGTCAGGAAAAAACGCAGATTGACGTAGTCAAGAAATGGCAAGTTCCAGAGGGAGCGAAATTGCCAGAAAAGGTTGTTGTTGTCTTGTATAAAGATGGGCAGCCAACAGCTCAAAAGAAAATACTGCAAGCTCCATACTGGAAAGATTCTTTTAAGGATTTACCGGTTTATGACTCAGAGGATGGCCACAAAATTGCGTATACGGTAGAAGAAGAAATGATTGCTGGTTATCATAAGACGGTCGCTGGGCAGGGGAGCAAACAGGTAGAAATTACCAATACCATTAGCGGGAAGGTCTCGATTGGTGTAACCAAGGAATGGCTTGGTCAGTCTGCGGATGCAGTGATGATTCGTTTGTTTGCTGGAAATAAAGAAGTAGCTAATAAGTTGCTGACGAAAGCAGACAATTGGAAGTATACCTTTAAGGATTTTCCTCAATATGACAAATCGGGGAAGGAGATTACATATATCCTGAAAGAAGATCCGATAGATGGCTATGATCCAACCATTACAGGTAGTATTACAGATGGATATATTATTCGCAACCGAAGTACGGCTAAGATTGCAATTCCTGTCAGGAAAGTATGGGAAGATTCCGCTTCGGTACCGGAGATTGTAGTGAAGTTGTTGGCAGATGGCAAAGAGAAAGCGGCTTTGACTTTAAGTGCAGAAAACGGCTGGAAAGGCAGTTTTGACGGTTTGGATAAGTATGACGCAAATGGACGGGAAATTCAATATACCGTGCAGGAAGTCAAGGTAGACGGTTATGACAGCAAAGTCAGCGGTGATATGACTGGTTATGTTATTACCAATAAGAAGGCGAAAACAATTGATATTCCTGTTACCAAGCGCTGGAAAGGGGAAACTGCCGGTGAAATTACTCTTGAACTCTTGCGGGATGGCGTGGTCGTTAAAAGTGTTGTCCTGAAAAAAGAGGAATTTGGCGCAGGAGAGTGGAAATGTGTGTTTAAGGATTTGCGGAGATATGATGAGAGCGGCCGGGAATATGTGTATACGGTAAGAGAGCAGCCAGTGCCGGGGTATCAGGCAGAGATTGTCGGTGATATGACGAGCGGTTATACGATTACCAATACAAAGGAAACGCCGCCGACACCGCCGACACCATATGAACCACCGACACCATATGAACCGCCGAGTGGCGGCGATACTCCACCACCGACACCGCCAACACCACCGACACCGCCAAAACCATATGAGCCGCCGACGACACCGCCGAGTACTCCGCCAACTACGCCGCCAAAGAATCCAAAACCGCCGACACCACCGACGGTAATCAATGAGGATCCGATTCCAGAGGGAAATGTTACACCACCGGAGGTTCCATTTGAGAATGAGATTCCGCAGGGAGTTCCAGAGCTTCCCAGAACGGACGGTGTTCCGGCGATGGTGTTTGGCATTTTCGGTCTGATATTGGCCGGAGCAGGAATTTGGCTGAAACGAAAATAAGTCGGCAGATAAATGACTGCCAATCAGTTGGTAGTTGATAAGAAATAAAAAAACAGCGGTTTCGTGAAGAAGGTGCGAAATCGCTGTTTTTTATAAACTCAACTTTCCCCTGATTGAAGTGCTTCACACTTCTGCCCGGGCGGGCGGTCTGCCTAAAAAAGACTGTTCTGGCGAACATGGGAAAGTTGAGTTATTTACCATTGCAAGTTTAGTCGGAATAGGATATACTGCTTAATAGAGAGATTTTTAATAGAGAAATTTTTAATCGGATGTAGTCAAAGAATAGGATGCAGCAGAGAATGGTAATGACTTGGAAAAGGGAGAAGATAAGGACAGGAAAGCAGATTTTAGGGAGGAAGGTATGAAGGTAGTAATCTTAGCTGGAGGATTCGGTACTCGAATCAGTGAGGAATCGCATTTAAAGCCGAAACCAATGATTGAAATCGGGGAAATGCCAATCTTATGGCATATTATGAAATCTTATTCGCATTATGGCTACTATGATTTTATCATTTGCTGCGGATACAAAGGCTATGTTATCAAAGAGTATTTTGCCGATTATTATTTGCATAATTCCGATGTAACCTTTGACTTTTCCCGGAACAACGAAATGACGATTCATAACAATGTTGCTGAGCCGTGGCGGGTAACGCTGGTGGATACCGGCTTAAATACCATGACTGGTGGCCGGGTTAAGCGAATTCAAAAATATATCGGCAAGGAGTCTTTTATGCTGACTTATGGCGATGGTGTCTGCGACATTGATATCTATGAGCTGGAGAAGTTTCACCATGCTCATGGGAAAACTGCGACTATCACGGCAGTTCAGCCGGGCGGCCGGTTTGGGGCGCTGGATATTGAAAGCAGCGGTCTGATTCAGTCGTTTACCGAAAAGAGAAAAGAAGACGGCGGCTGGATTAATGGCGGTTATATGGTCTTTAACCCGGAAATCTTTGACCGGATAGTTGGGGACAGTACGGTTTTGGAGCGAGAGCCGCTGGAGGGATTGGCGGCGGCCGGGCAGTTGATGGCTTATCAATATGACGGCTTTTGGCAGTGCATGGATACGCTGCGGGATAAGTTGTATTTAGAGGATTTATTGACCAAGGAGAAAGCACCGTGGAAAGTATGGTAATGGAAGAATTGAGAAGCTTTTATCAGGGCAAGAAAGTTTTTATTACTGGCCATACTGGCTTTAAGGGGGCATGGCTGTGCCGGATTTTATATGAGTTCGGGGCGGATGTCTGCGGCTATGCGCTGGCAGCGCAGGAGTTATCCTTATATCGAATATTGCAGCTGGAGAAAAGAATAAAAAGTATTACTGGCGATATTCGTAACTTGGAACAATTAAGCCAAGCCATAGCTGATGATAAGCCGGAAATTGTGATTCATCTGGCGGCACAGCCGCTGGTAATGGATTCGTATGAGCGGCCAGTCTATACCTATGAAACGAATGTGATGGGCACGGTCAATGTTTTAGAAACACTGCGCCGGTGCAAAAGCATAAAGTCATTTTTAAATGTAACGACCGATAAGGTCTATGAAAACAAAGAATGGCTTTGGGGTTATCGGGAAAATGAAAACCTGTGCGGCTATGACCCTTACTCCAATTCCAAATCTTGCAGCGAGCTGGTTACTTATAGTTATAAAAGTTCCTTTTTTCAAAACAGCGGCCCGGCAATTTCAACGGCTCGGTCGGGGAATGTAATCGGCGGCGGCGATTTTGCTGCGAACCGGATTATCCCGGACTGTGTTCGCTCGGCTTTAAAGGGCGAAAATATCTTAGTTCGTAACCCCCACTCGGTCAGACCCTATCAGCATGTGCTGGAATGTTTATCCGGATATTTGCTGATTGCCATGAAGCAGTATCAAAAAAAGGAATATGAAGGCAGCTATAACTTTGGCCCAAATGAGGAAAGCTCTATAACGACGGGGGAGCTTACTGATATTTTTTGCCGGGCTTGGAACGAGGGCGAAACGGGAGAAGGAATTACTTGGTACACAGAACATCAAAACGGCCCGCATGAAGCTAATTTTCTGAAACTGGACTGTTCCAAAGCCAAGACAGTTTTGGGCTGGCAGCCGAAATGGGATATTAAAAAAAGTCTGGAAGAAACCATTTTCTGGAGCAAGGCTTACCGCGATCAGCAGGAAATGGATAGAGTGATAGGTCGGCAGATTGCGGAGTATTTTGGGGAAAAAGGATGAGAAAAACAGTATTAGTAGCTGGCGGGACGGGATTTATCGGCCGGAATCTGATTGACACGCTGTTAAGCAGCGACTATGAAATTAGCTTAATTGTTCGAAAAAAGAAGGCGGAAGCTTATTATAATGGGGAGAAATACAAGGATTTAAAAGTTATTACGGTTAAAGAGCTGTTTGATCAGGCGAGGGAGTTTCCACCCTTTGACGGCTGCTTTAATTTAGCGGCTTACGGCGTGGAACATGGGCAGGAAGAAATGGATGGAATGCTGGAGGGGAATCTTGTCTTTCCGCTTAAGTTGTTAGAGTTTTGTCAAAAAAATAAAACAAAAAAGTTTATCAATACCGGATCGTGCTCGGAATATGGGAAAGCAAAGGGAAACGAAAAAATAAAAGAAACCGGCAGTATAGCCCCGTTGTCGCTTTATGGAGCAGCTAAGGCAGCCAATACAATATTGCTCAGAACGTATGCTCAAAATCATCAAATCCCCTTTTTAACCCTCAGGCTATTCGGAACTTATGGCAAATATGAAGCACCGTACCGGCTGACCAGTCAAATTTTAAAGACAATTAAGGAAAAAGTGCCGCTGGCTTTGACCGGCGGTGAACAGATTCGGGATTATTTATATGCCGGTGATGTGGCGGCGGCATTTTTGGCGGCATTAGAAGAGGAATTGCCGCTCTGTCAGGAATATAATGTCTGCTCGGGGCAGGGAATCTGTATCCGGGATTTTATTATGGAGTTTATTAGCATCAGCGGCACAGATCCGGCGCTGTTTCGTTTTGGCAAATTGCCATATCGGCAGAATGAATGGATGTACTGTGTAGGGGATAACGGTAAGTTGTTGAAATATTCCAGATGGAGACCGCAGACAGCGCTGCGGGATGGAATCAAAAGGATACTTTAAAGAAAGGATAATGCTATGGAAATGAAGAGGGAAAATCAGGAAGTTCTGACGGATAAGGTACGGGTGCTGTTTTTTAAACTGTTTGAAGCGGCACAGTATCAGGAGGCGTTTTCTTTTTTGGATAAGTATACTCAAACGCAGCCGCTGCCGCAGGATATGATTGATTTTATTATGGCGGCATTTGTTGAGCCGAACTTGGCGGAGATAAAAAGCAATCTTGCAGCCAATCGTCATTTGCTGGGATACCCGGTTGACGCCGAAGAATTGAACTATTATATTCTGCCATCGGAAACCGGATTTAATTTTATATTGGATTTGAGCCTCAGAAGATTGATTAAGATTAAGAATGAATTTACTGATGAATTAAATGAAATAGTTAAAAATTCGGATAAATTTTCCGATTACTCTGTGCTGCTTAAAAGCGGGATAGATATTATCAACCCCTTTTCCTTAGCGCAGGAATTGAAAAAAATCAATCGAAATTTGTATATTGTGGTTGGTTCGGAAACGGAAGCATTTTTGCAGATGAAAAAATACAGTCAGGAAGAAGTGGATAATATCAGGCTGTTCCCTGATGTTTTGGATTTTGAAAAGCACTTTCTTAATACGGAGGATTATTTTCCCAGAAATATTATCAAATATGACGATAGCCCGGTTAACCAATTAGCGGAAGTAAGGGAGCGGATTCATGCGTACCGGCTGGCTCATAAATCCGGGAAAAGGCCGTTGCTGTCGATTGGCATTCCGTCGGCAGAACGGGGAATGTTTGCTCTTAGTAATATTTTGCATACGCTGAAAACACCGTTTGATTATGAAATCGAGGTAGTTTTATCGGATAACGCTTCAACGACCCTGCCGGAATACTATGAACTGATTAAGGCCATGCCGGACAGCCGACTGATTTATCACCGGAACGACAGTAATCTGGGTTATCACGGTAATGTAAAAAAATTGATTGAATTGGCGCGAGCCAAGTATCTGCTGTTTAACTGTGATACCGATGTTTTAAAGTTGGATAGATTAGATGAGATTTTGATGATTATCAGAGATGCCAGTCAGGAGTATTCGCAGATTAAAATGGATTTGGGGAATCGATGGGATGGTCATTATGTGGAATCAGCTTATGATACAATCAAACTCTTTTCGTTTCAGTCCAACTATTTGTTTGGCAATATTTTTAATATTGATTTGGCCAAAAGCAGCGGTTTTCTTAACTATTTGGATGAGCAGGCGGAAAACAGTGAATTTATCCTCAATTATTATCATATGGCGATTGATTTGTTTTTGGAAGGTTTTGGCCGCACTTATGTGATTAAGGATATGGTAGTTGATGAATACCAGGGCGAAACGCCGTACTTAGTCGACCGGAAGTTTATCTATGCAGAGCAGGATGAATTCGAGAATTTTGAAAACTTTACAGAAAAATATAATTCGGAATATATGACGACTGGAATGTCGAAGAGGCAGCGGATCAATGGGTATAAAATCGGCCGAAATAAAGTTCAAAATCTTCACCGAGCTTACACCATTGCTGGCCGGACAGCCCAGCATATATCCTGTGCCAAACTGCTGAGGGATATTTTCTATCATAATGAACGCATAAAGGAATTCAGCATGGCTTATGTTAAACTTTATCAAAAAACTTTGGCGATGATTGCGTTAAATACTGGTTATAATTATGCGGAAACGGATTTGGAAAATGCAGAAATCATTCAAAAAATCAGGCAGGCAATGATTTATATCGAAAAAGAAAACGAACAGTTTTATCAAATGCTGGAAGAACTGGGCGGTATCGATTTGAAATCACTGCAAGAAGGGATGCAGAAAATATATAATGATTTTGAGGAGACACTAAATTTATTTCTAATGAAAAGATTTGCTTGACGACAGGAAAGTGTTTTAGTTATAATAAACTCAACTTTCCCATGCTCGACAGAACAGCTTTTTTAGGTGGATTACTCACCCGAACAGAAGTGCGGAGCACTTCAATCAGGGGAAAGTTGAGTAAAAAATAGGAAGAAAACCGCTTATGTTGCAGGGAACTTCCTGTTATGGTGCAAGGATAAGAGAGGAGCAGCCATGAAACATGAATTAATCATTGTATTGGACTTTGGCGGACAATACAATCAGCTGATTGCCAGAAGAGTGCGGGACGCCGGGGTTTACTGCGAGGTGCTGCCCTATGATACGCCATTGCAGGAATTGATCGGCCGCAAGCCGAAGGGGATTATTTTTACCGGTGGGCCGAATGTGGTGACGGCAGCAGATGCGCCCAAAGTGGGAAAGGAAATTTTTGAAGCAGGGATCCCGATTTTGGGGATTTGCTACGGCTGCCAGCTGATGAGCCATGTACTGGGCGGGCAGGTGCAAAAGGCGGCACAGCGTGAGTACGGAAAAGCGGATTTGCGGATTACAAAGCCGGGCAGTGCGTTGTTTGAGAAAGTGAGTGCAAATACCGGCAGTTGGATGAGTCATACGTATTATGTCAATCAGGCGCCGGCAGGCTTTGAAATAACGGCCGAGACCGATACCTGTCCGGTTGGTGCTATGGAAGATACGAGCCGTAAGCTCTATGGTGTGCAATTTCACCCGGAAGTGGCACATACGCCGGAGGGGCAGAAGATGCTGGAAAACTTTTTGTTCCGGATATGCGGCTGTGTCGGCGACTGGACGATGAAAGAGATTGCGGTGGAGCAGATTGAAAAATTAAGAGCCAAAATCGGGGATAAGAAGGTGCTGCTGGCTTTATCCGGCGGTGTTGATTCCTCGGTTGCCGGGGTGCTGCTGCATAAGGCAGTCGGCCGGCAGCTGACTTGTATTTTTGTCGATCATGGTTTGATGCGCAAAAATGAGGGCGATGAGGTTGAAAAGGTTTTTAAACAACAGTTTGATATGAATATGATTCGGGTCAACGCCGAGGATCGCTTTTTAGGTCGTCTTGCTGGGGTAACCGATCCGGAAACCAAGCGGAAAATCATTGGTGAAGAGTTTATTCGTGTTTTTGAAGAAGAAGCCAAGAAAATCGGCACGGTTGATTTTTTGGCGCAGGGTACGATTTATCCGGATATTATCGAAAGCGGGACCAAGGATGCGGCGGTGATAAAATCACATCACAATGTAGGCGGTCTGCCTGAGCATGTGGATTTTAAGGAAATTGTTGAGCCGCTGCGCGATTTGTTTAAGGATGAGGTGCGAAAACTTGGCCGTGAACTGGGAATTCCGGAGTTTTTGGTATCGCGTCAGCCTTTCCCGGGGCCGGGTCTGGCAGTACGGGTGATTGGCGAGGTAACGAAGCATAAGTTGGATATTTTAAGGGATGCTGATTTTATCTTCCGGGAAGAAGTGGAAAAATCGGAACTTAAAGGGACTGTCGGACAATATTTTGCAGTACTTACCAATCTCCGCAGCGTGGGTGTTATGGGGGATGAGAGAACTTATAATTATACTCTGGCACTGCGGGCGGTCGATACCTCCGATTTCATGACAGCGGACTGGACGAGGATTCCGCATGACGTCTTGGCTAAAGTAAGCAACCGAATTGTGAATGAAGTCAAAGAGGTCAATCGGATCGTGTATGATATCACCAGTAAGCCACCGGCAACGATTGAGTGGGAGTAGAGTAAAAACAGGATTAAAAGCCTTATAAATAGACGTTTTGTGAGTGCTGTGCTTGCAAATAAAATCATTGTAAATAAAAACGCTAATCGGTGTGTATTGACTGATTAGCGTTTTGCTTTTTATTCATCAAAATCTGATATATCAATAATAGTATTATCTGCACTGGGATTAATTAATTGATTGACTCTGATATCTTTTTCGATTAAGTATCGTTTGTTGTAAAATATATCAGCATATTCTAAAACGGTGTTCATTTGAGCAGTATCAAACAAAGCGCCAATAATTCCTCCGATAACAGGAATTGATCTGTTTATGGCTTTTTTTGTCAAAGTTTTTCCTATTTGCTCAAATATTCCTTTGAATACACTTTTTTCTAGACCTTTTTGTCCTGCTTTTTCTAATGCTTTTTTTGCCGCATTATTTGCTAATGCTCGCATTTGAACGACGAAAAGACAAGCCCCTCCTCTTGCAGCCATGTCTGTCCATGTTTTTTTTATTGTCTGTTTAACTGTTGCTAATTCTGCAAAAATCATGACTTTTCCTATTATGTCTGTTAGTTCATTTGAACCCTTGCTATTAGGACTAAGTGCTTTCATAAATACTTCACTAGCAATTATAAGTTCCGATGAATCATTTTTAATATCATATCCATAATGCATAGCTATTGACTGAACGGCTCTATAATAAATGAAAGTACAGAGCACAAGATTAAACGGAAGTCCGGCAAAGCCAAATGCACCGGTGACACCACCTTCTACAAAAGCCAATCCTAAATCACCGATTTTATATTTAGAAACAATTTTAGAAATGTCATAAGAACGAGCTAGGCATATTTCGCTTACATTAGTTATTTCATTATCAGCTACTTTTTTATTAATCTTGTTTATAATTGAAGTTTCGCTAATTGAAGTTTTAGCGGCTGTTTTTTCAACAATAGCAAATCCGTCTGCTATAACTTTCATAGCAGCAATAAAAAGCTCTTGTTCAGTTATTGTATCTTTTATATTATTACCAAGTTCTTTAATGCCATTTGGTATATATTCATTTACCGTAGTTCCGAGTTGATGAAGTTTAGATGGTGTTATGATTTTATTGTATCGTTCAGTTAAAACTTCTAATGAATTAATTTCTTTTTCATCAATCATTGGAGAAGGTAATTTGTACACTTTTTTATTTCTCATTAATTTCTCCTTTTAAGGCATATTCGTATTCTTTAAATACTCGATTCTCTTTTTTAGAATTTCATCACGGCTCAGTTCTTCAAATCTTTCACAATTATTTCAAATCCGATTTCTTTTTTCATTGCCAGTTCATACATAAATAATACAAAATCTCTCATGCTTAAAAGACCGAAAGTATAGTCACTTCTTCCAGCGAGCCAATCTAAAGATACATTGTATTTATCGGCAATATCTATCAGCACATCGATTGTAGGATTATTTTTTCCATTTTCATAAGCAGACATTGATGGATGCGGTATTCCTAAAAATTCTGTAAACTCCTTTTGTGTTTTTTATTTATAGAACGAAGATATTATAATCTTCTATATTTATTATATTTTATTATATCAAAGCGTATACTAAAGATAAAGAGAAATTCTGATAAAAATTTATAAATGGTAAAATAAAGTGTCCGCTTTTTGGAGAGGAATCGTTAGATAGGGAAGAAAAAATAAAAAGAAAAACATAGCTAATCTATGGTATAATTTTGTTGACCAAAACCAAACGATACGGAGATTAGCTATGCAAGAATATTATAACACAGAATGAAGAAAAGGGAAACATCTAACTTCTTGAGTTTCCGCAGATTTATCACGGTAAAGTGAAAAAGTAATTTCCACATGGAAGTGGGAGAAGTGGATTTTAGTCTT
>CAUUKX010000016.1:0-29490 GCA_963545585.1 uncultured Lachnospiraceae bacterium | reverse complement strand
TATTATAGCATTAAAGCGCAGGAGTAAAAAAGCTCTTGGCAGAATCAAAAAGCCGCTTAAATACGGGAAAGTGGACGCAGCGGCCTATCTTTTAGCTGCTGCCTATTTAGCGGGGTATTGGCGTTCTGGTGGAGGTAGGATAGGAGAAAGCAATATTTTTTATTTTATTTCCTAAAATAAAAAAAATATTGATTTTGGGAAATAGAATGGATATAATATTTATACCATCTATGGCTTCCCCTCAAGGAAGCAAGTGCAAAGTCTTGCTATGGTAGCAGCATTTTTCATGAACAAATCAAGAAAGGAGAAATAAAGATGTTTTTTAATAAAAGGTTTGAATTAAAGGGAAAATATCATCTTTTTAGACTCAGCACCATAAATATTTTTGTTGATATGGAAACAGGAGTTAATTACATTGTAGTAAATGGAGGAATGGGATTAAGCGGCATAACCCCCTTGCTTGACAAAAATGGAAATATAGTGATTGATAAGATTAAAAAAATACCCCCTAAGTAATTTTAATTATTTTTTATACATAGGGGATATTGTATAATTTTTAAAATTCCTTAAATACGATTGAATGCCAAAAGTGCTTTGTTGCAACAACTCTCAAGGTTTTCAAAAGCTTTAACAATATTAAAACCACCACCAGCGGCAGCAATAGCAGCAGCGGTTCCTGCTTGTAGAAACACAGCAATGGCTATTACGGCTGCTGTTTCACCAATCGAAAAAATTATATCAAATTCTGCCCTATTTACATCTTCAACTCTTTCGGCGTAAGCATGTAGATTGTCTGTATTTGATGGATTTTCGTCAAGATAAATCTCAGTATTATTTTGCGGTTTTCTTATTTTCCACTTATTATTAGGATTTCTGTACCATATATCATATTCATAGTCGCAAAATGTATGTTGATAAACATCTCCGTTACCAAAAAATAAAGGCTGAACAGCAGTAGAGTTTGCTTGATGAAGATTGTCCACAACAGTTGCTAAATTTATGACTTGTGATGAAATAAGAACCTTGCCAGAGGAATCATATTTTTCAACGGTAAGTATGTTGGTGTTTTTATCATTGGTAGCAATAGTAATACCTTCTGATGTTATTTCTCTTACAACGATAACATTTTCGTTGTTTACAAGAGTTGTCAAGGTGTTTTCAGAAGCAAAAGTAGGCATACCTAAATTTAAAATTAAACAAACGACCAGCAACAATGATACGACATTTTTAATTTTTTTCATAACAATACCTCTTTTCTGTGAGTAGATTGATAATTACATTGTCAGTGTATCATAGAATTTATATATTGTCAAAAGAAATATAAAAAACTATAAGAAATATAAAAAAAGGTTATAATTTTGACGAATGGTTTTATTAAAAAGATGCAAAAGACACCGAAAAATGAAATTGATATCGCCTTAAAATATCGAAAGCAATATTTAGAAAGATAGGTGGTCAAAATGGGGAAAAATTTTAGAGAATCATTGCGTGAGCAAATGAAGAATCCAGAGTTTAAAGAAGAATGGGAAAACTCTGAGGCTGAATTTCAGATTATGAAAGCAATGCTTAACAGCAGAAAAAGGCAAAGTATGACACAAAAGCAATTATCGGATATAACCGGAATAGCACAAAGCGATATCAGTAAAATCGAAAATGGAAATGCGAATCCCTCGATTAGAACTTTGAAACGAATAGCCTATGCACTGGATTGTGAGTTAAAGCTTTCTTTTGAGCCAATTCAGCAAGGAAGTACCACAAATGTATTATAGCATTAAAGCGCAGGAGTAAAAAAGCTCTTGGCAGAATCAAAAAGCCGGGAGCTTTTTAAATACGGATTTGCATCAGATCAAAATCAAACGCTTCCCGGCAGGCGGTTTGCAGCCAAGCTTGAAATTTGGTATCACCAAACGCCTGTGATAGGATATAGGCAGTCATAAAGGACAGGCGGTAGGCATCGGAATTTAAGTGATATTCGGCTGCTCCCCGAAAATAGTAAAGATGAGCTAAATAGGCGTGGTTTAAATTGTGCTGAGCCGCCTTAATTCCGGCGTTTAAGACAGGCAGCGCCGAAGCGGCATGGTCGTCATTAATTTGAATAAAGGCATAATGAGCGCAAATATGCGGATAAATGGTGTATTCTTGGGGGCAGGTCTGGTATAGATAAGCATAAATCGGCAGAATCTTTGGTAAAAAAGCCGGCGACTTTTTATAAAATGAATGCAGCAAGTTTTCTAAAATTCGGTAATCCAGCGAAAAATAAAAGAAATTGGCATAATTTTTCAGAGTAAAGTTAGGGAAACGCAGGCGCAGAGCCTTTGTCAGAGATTGAATTGCCATTTTGTACTCTTGCCGATGTTTTAGGGAAACGCCCTCGACGAACAGCCAAAGCCGTTCATAGTAAATTCGGGAAAAATCAGGCAGAGCTTTTGACCGGAGCAGTTCTATCAGCAAATCTTTTAGCCGGTCACAGTTTTCTGGTGAGAGATTATGCTGGAGCAAAACATCTAAGGTCGAAGCGGCGTCCGGCTCTTGCGACCGGAAATTGCTGAAATATTCGCAGAGGTCAACTCGGTAAACCAGCGACAGGAAGGACAGGATTTCATATTTGGGATTGGTTTGGCCGCTTTCATAGCGGAGCAGGGTTTTGCGGCTGACCTGACCGCCGGTAGCGGCAGCGGCAGCGTCCAAACTAAGGCCTTGATCCTGCCGAAATCTTTTCAGCATTTGCCCGAACTTAACCAAATCAACATTCATAAGGCCTCCTAAAAATGATGCAATCGTGTTAAACCGATACAGAGTGCATTTGGCGATAGGGACATTTTTGACCCTTGCGGTTTGTTGTAAGAAGAATTATAATAATATTATTAATAAAATAAAAACAAACAATAAATAGCATGTGATACTTTTAACATATAATATGCGAAATTAAAAATATATCATAGTAGAAGGAACAAAATGAAGAAAAAGTTGGTCATAGGGGCAATTGTTATAAGTTTGTTAATCGGTAGTTTAGGAATAATAATAAAACCATATAAAGCAGATATTCCTGAACCTCCGACAGGGTATGAAAGAAAAAACACAGTATCGCTTGGTTAAAGCTGTAAATATAATAAGCTCTTAAATATATAGTATTATATTTTTTTGAAAAAGGCAAGGGGATTTTCAAAAATATAGAAAATACAATTACACCATATAATTACACAATCCATTTTTTTGCTTTGAATATGCACTTGTTCCTATAAAAGAACGGTGGTGAGGGGACTCTATCCCCTCTCTTATTGCAATATATCAAAAATATTATATCAAAAAAGTTGGTTTAGGTTCTGTTCAGAAAAAAATAGAGAGCATTTATTTTCGGAAGGTTAGGAGAGAATGATTAAGACACTACATTTAGGACTGTCGTACGCTTGCAATATGAAATGTAAATAACAATAAACGGAAATGAGATTGAATGGCCTAAGTATATGATAACCCATAAAAATATGATTCATCATGTTACAACAATGAGTCATGAAACATTGCTAAATATTTTGAAACAGCAAAGAGTAATAGAAGAAATAGTTGAAAGATATGTTTGAATGGATCATTATGCGTAATAAATTTTATATTAAATATACATTGATGTCAATTTTGTTTAGTACGTCTTTGTTTTTACCAATAAGGATTTTATATTTAGTATATTATGGTGTCGCTTCACAGGACATTAGCATATTAAAAATAATTTTTAGTGTGGCCGTCCTTTTGTTTGAAATACCAACCGGTGTAGTTGCCGATAAAATTAGTCGAAAACTGTCTTTGCAGGCAGCAAGTTTATTATTTATTTTCCATGCCCTATTGTATTTGACGATTCCAAACTTTTGGGGCTTTGCTTTAGGTCAGCTGTTGCTTGGTATCGCCAATGCCTTTAAATCGGGAGCGGATGTTGCGGCCTTATCGACTTATATTAAAAACGAAACGAATGATGAGTATAAAGCAGTAGCTGGAAAAATCCAGCTTGTTACCAAAATTATATCTGCGGTTTTTATGGTAATTGCAGGAGTTATATATACTATTGATATGAGGCTTAATTTTACAATTGCCGTTATTATGGGAATTTTGAATTTAATTTTAATTACTTCCTTAACTGGAAACCATATGGCCGAGAATAAAAAAGCAAAGTTTTCCATTGTGGATTATAAAACTCAGATTGCGGACTCTTTTCAAATGTTGCTTGGGAATAAAGTTGTTAGAAAAAAAATTGCATTTTCATCAATATTTATTACTATAATGATAGCAAATTTCGAGTATTATCAAGTTCAATTGTTAAAAATCGGATTTCCCATAGAACTTAATGGCATTCTATATGCTTCATTTATGGTTTTTATGGGTAATGGTGCCTTTTTAGTTAATAAACTCTTATCGAAATGGAATAAGCGGCATTTATTTATGCTGATGATTGTTGCTATATCGGTAAGCTATTGTGTGATGGGACTTAGTACCAGCATTGTTATGCTTGTTGTTTCCATGCTGTTTCAACAGTTAATCTATGGCTCAGGATTACTAGTCATTGAAGACTACTTGTTAAACGAAGTTTCGGGCAATAATAAAAAAAGCACAGTTTTATCTATGAATAGCTTGATTGTCAGTATATATAAGGTGGTAATATTATTTATAATTACGATATTTTTAAACTATTTTAGCGTTGATAATTTTTATGTTGCATTATCTTTTGTTAATATATTGATTGGGGTTTACTTTTATATGGGGATAGGGGTGGATAGAGGTCTATGAATAATAAAGGTTGAATCTTTAGCTGAAGGGATAGATGCATTTGAAAAAAAATATAACTAACTTAACTTTTTCGTGGTGTTTTTTGAGTGAGAGGACACATATTATCCAGAGATTATTATGGAAAAAATACTGTAAAAAGTATAGTATAGTATAGAAAGAGAGGTCTTTATGGATACCACTCAATTAAAAGCAGCATTGCAGCGGCAAAAGAATAAGATTATCATCAGCTCCATTTTCGGCAATATGGGCAGCTCTATCTTTTCCTTTGGCTTAAGCCTGCTGATTTTAAAGGAAACCGGTTCGGCTACTAATTTTGGCATTTCCTTTGTAATTGGCCCGGTACTGGCGGTGATTTTTATGCCCTTTATCGGCGGATTGGTTGATAAGTATGACCGCAAAAAAATCGCATTGTTTGCCCAAGCGGTGGTTACGGCGGCTGTTTTATTGTTTGCCCTGCTGTATCATCTGGAAAATATTCCCAAATTGCTGCTCGTTTATGGAATCATCATTGTGATGAAAATGACGGATATCATTTTTGCAACCGCCTATGTGGGAGCGATGAGCCGAATGGTAGAAAAAGAGCAGCAGCTGTCCCTAATGTCGGTGATGAATATTATTTCTTCTGCCAATATGCTGATTGCTTCCTTTTTGGGAGCGGTGATGTATGAATTCCTGCCATTTTTGCTGTTTATCCTGTTTGAAGCGGCAACGGAATTCATTTCCCTGATTATTACCGCCTCGTTGGACTTTACGTTGCTGGCGGAAGAGCCGTCAGAGGAAGAAGAGGAAATCGAGCAGCAGTCAGTTTTTGCCCTGTTTGTCAGCGGGATTAAATATATTTTGAGCCAGCACACACTCGCTTATTTGGTAGTATTTTTAATGGTCTATAATATCCTATCACCCGGCTCTTTTATCGGTACTTCATTTTTATCGGTTCATTTTTTTAAACTGCGGTCAACCGAGTTCGGCGGGGTGCGGATGCTGGTGTCGG
The DNA here is from genome assembly GCA_963545585.1 of uncultured Lachnospiraceae bacterium. Taxonomy (GTDB): domain Bacteria; phylum Bacillota; class Clostridia; order Lachnospirales; family Vallitaleaceae; genus W11650. Next base: position 23,729 of record CAUUKX010000016.1, on the reverse strand, counting down.
CGGGCTTTATGATTGCCAATTTTATTTTATCGCACAAGAAAACACTGAAAAGCTCTTTTTTAAATGCCAAAAGGCTTTTCATGGTGATGTCGGCAAGTTATATGCTATGGGCGGTGCTGATGCAGACAGCGTTTCCCTATTGGAGCAATGTCGTTATCATTGCTTTCTTAAATCTGATTCATGGTTTTTCTCAGGGTATGATTGTAACGCCGCTTAATTCATGGACGCTCCGCAATGTCCCGCAGGCGATGCAGGGCAGAATGTTTAATATTCAAAGTACCTTGGCGCAGCTTTTTCAGCCGCTCAGCATTTTGATTTTAGGCTTTTTGCTGGATCATTTCCGCGGTGATATTATCATCATGGTGTTAGGCGTTTTAGGAATCCTATGTGCGGTGATTATCCCTCGGCTTTTCCGAATCAAATGGCAGGAAGTGGCGGAATGATTAAAACAAATCTTCCGATTTATTTTAATCATTAGCCAATTCACTTAAATGCCGCATTTCCCGAAAGATGAAAATGCTGGTAATCACCGAAGCCGCCGCATCGGCAATCGGAAACGCAAACCAAACGCCGTTAATCTGCCAGAAATTAGGTAAAATAGAGAGCAGCGGAATCAGGATAATCACTTGGCGCAGCATACTTAATATCATTGCCTTATAAGCCTTGCCGACCGCTTGAAAATAATTGGCACTGACTACTTGAAAGCCGATGATTGGCATCATGATTAGAAGCTTATGCAGACCGTCCTTGCCTAAGACAATCAGCTCAGGATTGGGCGTAAAGGTTCGGATTAGCAGTTCCGGGAAAAGCTGTGTCGCCAAAAAACCGAAAATACAAATCACAGTTGCCGTCAGAGCCGCTAATTGCCATGTTTTTTTGGCACGGGCATATTGCCGAGCACCGTAGTTGAAACCGATAATCGGCTGTGCACCCTGATTGATTCCAAAAATCGGCATTAGGATAAAAGCGGCAATCGAATTGATAATCGCTGCTGCCCCAATTGCCAAGTCGCCCCCATAGGTACGCAGTGCATTATTGGCAGTGGCAGAGATGATGCTGGAAGCAATTTGCATGATACAGGGAGCAATCCCAATGGATATAATGTTTTTTATCAATTCAAGCTGGAGAACCAGAAAACGACTGTGCAACTTTAAGACGCTGTCTTTGGAAAAGAAGTGCGACAGCACCCAAACCATGCAGATAAACTGAGAAATAATCGTTGCCCAAGCAGCACCGGCAATGCCTAAGCCCAGCGGCCCAATAAAAATCGGGTCTAAAATAATATTTGCTCCGGCGCCAATCAGCATGGTATACATTGCTTTTTTGGGGTTTCCCTCGGAACGCATTGCAGTATTAAAGCAGTAGGACAGCCCTTGAAAAACGGCGCCGAACAAAATAATCTGAATATATTGGCCGGCATAGCCGATGGTACTTTCGCTGGCTCCCAGAAAATAGAGAATCGGTGTTTTAAAGATGCTGCCGACCAGAACCAGTCCCAGCATTAACATAATAATCAGCGTAAACATATTGCCTAAAATATTTTCGGCTTTTTGATGGTCGCCTTCGCCCAATGAAATGGAGATTCGGCTGGAGCCGCCGATGCCAATCAGCATACAAAAACCGAAAATGACCAGCATAAAAGGAAAGGTCAGGCCGACTGCGCTCATCGCCAGCGGGTCTTTTACCATATTACCGATAAAGATCCGATCAACTACATTATACAGGGCATTGACCAGCATACCGATAATTGCCGGAATGGAATATTTCAGCAGCAGCCGAAAAATCGGTGCTTCTTTTAGCTCAATCTGTCGTTCGTTCATTTTCTTGTTTCTTTCCCTCCTTGATGGAAATTGCATTGATGGCCACCCGATTTAATAACTGATACAGAGTGGCAAGCTCCTCCTCGCTTAATCCGTCCAGTGCCAAGTTTAACCAATTTGAATAAAACTTGAGTAAAAGCGGCTGGATTTGCCAAGCCTTTTCGGTCAGATAAACCAGATTGCTGCGCCGATCTTTTTCATCCGGTTTGCGGAAAATATAACCACTTTTTTCCAGTTTGCGCAGTGCCCGGGTCGTGCCGGCTTTATCAATGCGCAGCGTTTTGACGATATCATCCTGCTTTTGGCCGTCGTGATGATACAGATAAAGCAAATAGGTGTATTGCCCCGACTGCAAATGCAGTTCTTCCAACTGGCTATCCATATAAATCCGGTTATGCCGGTAAATCATGGAAATCAAGCGGTTCAGATAAAGGGCATGATTTTTTTTGTGCGGAAAATAATTTCATAAACTCTCACTCTTTTTTCAGTCTCGGCACCCGGTACAGTCAACTTTCGTCAAATACCGGTTTACCTTAGATTTTACATTCGTTTCGCTGGGTGTGGTCAAAACAAAATAGTTGCCATGTCAACTATTATAGCAGACAAAAAAAGTTCTGTCAAAATGATTTGTTAAAATTAGACAAGTAAAGAAATTTGAAAACGAATGGACAAAACAGATAGAGCCGACAGAACAAAAAATAAGCCCTTGTTTGCCTAATCACTTTCTGGGGTTTATTTTTTTGCAGTCAGGCCGATATTAAAAATGAGTACAGTGATTGATACCAGTGAGGAAAATAGATGCTGAAAAAATTAAAACTAAAACAAAAATTGATTCTTTTAGCAGCCGGAGTAATCTTAATTGGGGTTCTTTTCTTTGCCGGCACTTCTTATGTGCAGTCGACGCAGGCGCTGCGAAGACAAATCAATCAGAATATGACGGCGAAGTTTGAATATTTATATGAAAAAGTGGAAAGCTTTTTGAAAGCCCAGGAAGCCATTTTACTGGAAGAAGCAACCTTTGCCCAGAATAATTTAGGAAATCAAAAAGTGCTGCGGCATTTGACGAAGCAGTATGATTATTTAAAAAATGAATACAGCATTGTCGATATTTATGCCGGTTATCCGGATGGGACACAGCAAAGCGGTTCTCGCCGTAAGATTATGGATATTGACTGGAAGTCATATGAAAGAAGTTGGTATATTGAAGCGGAAAAAAATCCGGATAAAATCAATTATACCGAGGTATATGCCGATGTTCATACCGGCAGCCCGATAGTAACGCTGTCGAAGTTCATTCAAAACGGCGAAGAAAAGGCAGTTATAGCTATTGATATCAGTTTGTTGCAATTGGGGCGGCTTTTGAGCGGTGAGAAATTGGGAGAAATGGGTTATCCCTTTATCTTATATAAAGACGGCCGATTTCTGGTGCATCCGCAATACAGATTTAGTTCTCGTGTTGAGCAGGCGGATACGATTTTTAATGTCAATCAGGGGGAAGTAAAAGAACTGGGCATGAACTTGCTTAATAACGAAATGGAGATGTTTCAGGCCGCTTATCAGGGCAGGGAAAAAATGTATTTGGCCAAGCACATTGCTCATACCGATTTTTATTTGGTGGCTGGTATGGATCAGCAGGAATTTCGCAGGCAAATGAACCTTGTTTTGGTGTATAACTTGTTTCTGGCAGCAATTGCTGTTTTGAGCTTTGGGCTGATTGTCTATGTTACTGTATTTTTTCGCAAAGATACCAAAGTAAGCGAAAAAAAGCAATAAAAAAAGAAACCGTCAAAGCCATTTGGGCTTTGGCGGTTTTTTATCGCTATTCCAGCGGCGGCCGGTAAAAACGACCGTAAAAGTTAATAGATGGCAGGACATTGATGACCACACCGGGATCGGCGCGGCGGATTGTTTTAATCGAAGCATCCAGTTCATAACTGGAGCAGACGATATGAACCAGCGATACTGGCTTGCCGCTGTATCCGCCGTATCCGTTGACAACACTGATACCGTGGCGGTGATGCGCCAAATATTCCTGGATGACTTTATCCGGGATTTGGGTGGTAATTTGTAAAGTTACTCGTTTATAGCGCTGATAAAAGTTTTCAATCGTTTTGGTGGAAATAAACTGATAGAGCATAGAATACCCTGCGTATTCCCAGCCGAACAAGTAGCCGAACACAATCAGCAAAAGGATATTGAAAACGAAAATATGCCGCCAGATTTCCCGGCCGGTTTTATTGGAAACATAAAGGGCGATAAAATCCGTGCCGCCGGTTGATGCGTTACCGGACAAGGCGATCACGATGGAAAATCCGTTAATAAAGCCGCCGAAAATAATGTTTAAAACCGTGTCATGAAAAATCGGCGAAAAGTCAAACCATTTCAAAAAAGCGGCGGAAGCAATAAATTCAATAGAAGAATAAAGTGTAAATTTCTTGCCAATCGTTTTGGCACAAATCAGAGCCACCGGCAGATTAAGGATGACAATAAAAAAAGCGGTCGAAATCTGATAACTGGTAAATTCCAATGAAATCCGGTTCAGCAAAATAGCTATGCCGGTAAAGCCGGCTGGCAAAAGTTTAGCTGGGTTTAGAAAGGTTTCTATAACGAATGCCTGTACAAATGCACACAGCAAAACACAGGCTAAATTCCAAATGTTTTTGTAATAGGGATTTTTGCCAATAAATTGGGGTATCATAAAACACGTCCTTATAAATACTCAACTTTTCCTTACGGAAAGGCTTAATCTTTCAAGGCGGCAGTCAGTTTGAAAAAGACCATTTCGGCAATCAGAAAGTTGAAAAAATGATTTGCAGCAAACGATTAATATTTTGCCGTTTGCTGCTCTTGGTTTATTCTTTTAAGCTGTTTCGGTTTTCACCAATGATTTCCAGCTGAGTTTGCAGGATTTTTTCAAAGCGTTCAAAATTATTGGTCGTTTCCGTGAGTAGAGAATTGACCGAAGCTTCCACCTTTTCCAGCAGTTCATCGGTATAGGAGTATGCGTCCTTGCGCATGTCTTCTGTTTCTTTATAGGCCGATTCCAAAACCTGAGCGGCTTTTTCTCGGGATTGTCGGGTGATTTCGCTTTCTTCTATCATTGCATTTGCTTTTTTTAAAGCGGATTCTTCTATTTTTGCCAATCTTTCTTTGGTGGTGGAAACAATATTTTCATTTTCGTTAACAATGGCAGTTGCTTTGGCAATTTCCTCCGGCAGAGCTAATTTGATTCGAGTAATAAAATCATTGAGTGTATCACCTTGAACTACGATCTTATTGGGCTGCAGCGGAAGTGAGCTGCAATCATTTACATAGCTTTCCATTTCGTTGATTAAATCAAAGAGATTACTGTTCATATTTCGTTCTCCTCTAAATCATCAGCTGATAGTATAGTTAAAACTGTGAGTTACTTAGCATCAAGCTTAATCGATTGTCAGCATTTTATGGCCAGTAAATTCGGTTACGTTTGAAAAATAGGCTTCAATCGTATCATATTTGTTCTGGGCGGCAAGACAGACATTTAAAAGTTTGGCTTGATCCATCCGGTAAGTTTGCAAACCGCGGAAATAATAGAGCTTTTGCCGGTGAGCAATGATAAACGGCATAATGCTGTTTTTCAGACATTCTTTAAACATAATCAGTCGGCCGATTTTGCCGTTGTTATCGGCAAAAGGGTGAATCCGTTCAAACCGGTAGTGAAAATCGACAATAGTTTCTAAACGGATGTCTTTTTCTTTGTTTTTCTGTAAATAATTCTTTAAAAGCTGACTTATTTCCGCATCTACTTTTTCTGGGGCGATTGCTTTCGTGTCGCCGGCAGTATTTGGCCCGGTTTTGTAAGCTCCGATGGGAATTCTTTCTTTTAACTCGTCCAGAGTATTTCTTTTCAGGATTTGATGAAATTGTTTCATCATATTTTCCGTTAAATCCTCAGATGCGCAGCTAATCATATAATCAAAACAAGTGAAATGATTGATGATTTCGGTAATATCGTTTACCTTGATTCTGCTTTCTGCCATTACAGAGAATGAGTTATTTTCATAAATATTGCGTACTTGTTCCTCAGAAAGTTCGTTTCCTTCTAATTTGCAGGAATGATAGGCAAACATAATCTGCGTCTGCATATATAGATTACCCTGATCTTCTTCTTTTTGCTCCTGCAATAAACGCTCTAACAAGTTGGACATAGCTTGACTCCTCTTTGTGTCGAAATTTTTATTGGAGTTTTTTAACAGAATTTTATGATTTACACATTAAACTCTAATTTTTTATCGGCAGCTTCTTTGGAAAACTAAAGCTTAAATATTATTTTTTTAAATCAATTTTTAAATTTTTGGTAACAATTCCGGTAAACGATAGTTATGGGTCAGCGGAGAACCCAGATAATGTTTGATAAATAAAAAAATATTTACGGCATTTGAGTAACTCAACTTTTCCATGTTCGCCGGAACAGTCTTTTTTAGACTCGTTGCATGGACTCACTCTCCGAGCGGGATAGAGTCAAAAAAGACTATGGGAAAGTTGAGTGAGTAACATTATACTTGTTCTTCAGAGGCACAGCAAGTATATTTCACGGAAAGTAGCAAGCATAAATATAGCCTATTGCTATCCGCTGAAAAATATGTTAAATTAAGCGGGAAAACAAAATAAAAAGTTCATTTGTAAAGATAGTTTACTTGTTTTCAGCGGCTGACAGTTTTGGTTTTACAAGAAAATTGTTTCGCAGGGCATGGAAAAGTGAAGTCCATGCAACGAGCCCCTGATCGAAGTGCTGCGCACTTCTGCCCGGGCGGGCAGTCTGCCTGATCGAAAGCTTCGCTTTCTGCCCGGGTGGCGGTCTACCTAAAAAAGACTGTTCTGTCGAACATGGGAAAGTTGAGTTATTATATATTAAATTCTACATAAAGGAAAAAATATGAATATTTTTGATATATTGGGGCCGGTGATGATTGGCCCGTCCAGTTCACATACCGCCGGGGCGGTGAAATTGGGTTATGTTGCCCGCAAACTTTTGGGCGGAGAGCCGGCGGCGGCTAAAATTTACTTGCATGGCTCGTTTGCTGATACCGGCAAAGGACATGGCACCGACCGGGCAATTATTGCCGGGATTTTGGGGATGAAAGAGGATGACGAAAGGATTCCGATATCCTTTGAATTAGCAAAGGAGCGGGGACTCATTTTTCAGATTGAAAATATTCAGCTGCCGGGTGCGCATCCTAATACCGCCGTCATGGAGCTGACCGATACCGGCGGCAGAAAGATTGAAGTTCAGGGGGCTTCGGTCGGCGGCAGCCGGATTGTAATCAATAAGATTGACGGAGCCGAGGTCGAGTGTACCGCTGAATATCCGACTTTAATCGTTTATAATAAGGATTTGCCCGGCTATGTGGCCGAGGTAACATCGGCGCTGGCGGCGAGAGCCATTAACATTGCCACCATGCGTCTGTTTCGGGGCAAAAGAGGAACGGAGGCGGTGATGATTATTGAAAGCGATCAGGCGATTCCGCGGGAGATTATCGACCGGCTGGAAAAAATAGACGGCATTTTAAAGGTTACTTATATTGCCGGGTTATAGCTATTTCTGCTGCAAAAGAGCTGCGTTTTTAAATAAGGATTTCAGCACTGAGAAATAAAAAATATTTCTTGCCGTTGCCGTAAAATATGCAGATTTTGGCAGAGGAAGTTGAGTTATAAAAAGTTGAGTTTATCAGGTATGCCCATTTGAAAAATACAGCTTTTGTCGGGTGAAAATAGCAATGACAGCAGAGCAGTGCTTGAGTATGAGAAATAGAAAGGGAAAAAGATGGCATATCAATCCTTGCAGGAGATTGCGCAGGTCTGCGAACAGGAAAAAATAGATTTTTGGGAAGCGATATTAAAAGAAGATATGGCTGAAAGAGGCGTCAGCCGGGAAGAGTCGACTGCCCAGATGAAAGGGATGTGGCAGGCGATGCTGGCGGCCAGTGAAAATTATGATGGGAATCTCCGCTCCAAAAGCGGCTTATCCGGCGGCAGTGGTCTGAAAATGGACGAGTACCGGCAAAAAGGCTCACCCCTGTCGGGAGATTTCATGGCAGAAGTCATCAGTGAAGCCTTAAAAACTGCCGAATGCAATGCCTGCATGAAAAAGATTGTAGCCGCACCTACGGCCGGAGCCTGCGGTGTGCTGCCGGCGGTATTGATTCCGATGTACCGCCGCCAAAGGGCAAGTGTCGCTCAAATCATAGAAGCGCTCTATGTGGCAGCCGGGATTGGACAGGTGATTGCACTGCGGGCGTTTATTGCCGGAGCGGCCGGCGGCTGTCAGGCGGAAGTCGGTTCAGCCTCATCAATGGCGGCCGGGGCGCTGGTGCATTTGCGGGGCGGGAGTCATCATCAGATTTTAGATGCGGCGGCGATGGCAATGAAAATGCTGCTTGGTCTGGTGTGCGACCCGGTTGCGGGTCTGGTTGAGGTACCCTGCATTAAGCGGAACGTCAGCGGCGCAGTCAATGCCATGGCCGCAGCGGATATGGCGCTGGCCGGACTTATTAGCCGTATTCCGGCGGACGAGGTGATTGATGCGATGAAGGAGGTTGGCCAGAATATGCCGACCGCCTTCCGGGAAACTGCCAAAGGTGGATTAGCCAACACCAAATGGGCGAAGAAGTTTACGGCAGAGATGAAATAAGGTCAACAAGAGAAGGGGTATAAGACGGATTCAAAATGAAATGGCAGCAGAAATGTATTTCGTTTTTTAGTGTGGAAGAAAACATTTTGGCAAATAGGGGAAAGCGGAATCAAATTATAATAAGGAAGGAAAACTATGACAAAAAAATATCATTTTCAGGCTTTTAACGGTCAAACGGTGGAATTGGCGCATGGTGCTGATAAGATTAAAATAGAAGCAATCGATTCCAATATTTTTCATATTTATTCAGAAAAGGCGGCTGATTTCCCGTCCTATGCTGTCGAAAAGAAGCCGCTGCCGGTGGCATTAAAAGAAAAGACAGAGGGTGGGAGATGCGGTTATTATACAGACAGCATTGGCATTTCTTTAGAAGAGGACGGTTTTGACTTTGTTAACCAAAAAGGGCAGCCGATTTGCCGGACCTTTCGGGGAGAGGTGAAACGGCCGGAACGGCTGGCGCCGGATTTTTTTGAGCTTTTGGTCAGTGAAGGACATACGGCAATGGTACAGCCGGAGTCGGCAGAAGTGGAGATGGCTTTTTGGCTGGCGCCGAAAGACCGGATTTATGGTCTGGGCGATAAAACCGGCGGTTTAAACAAACGCTGCTATGAATACGAGATGTGGAACACCGACAACCCCACGCCGCATGAGGACAATTTTAAGGCGCTGTATAAGAGCATTCCTTTTTTAATGGTCTTAAAAGAAGATATGGCTTATGGGCTTTTTTTTGACAATCATCATAAAAGTTACTTCGATTTGGGGAAATGGCAGAGTGACTGCCTGCACTATGAAGCGGAAGGTGGGGCACTGGATTTTTATTTCTTTGCTGGTCAGGATTTAAAAGCGGTGCTGACGGCTTACACTGGCCTAACTGGTCGGACACCGCTGCCGCAGCTGTGGACGCTGGGTTACCATCAATCCCGCTGGGGCTACCGGACGGAGCAGGAAATGCGGGAGCTGGCGGCAAACCTGCACCGCTTTGATTTGCCTTGCGATGCGATTCATTTTGATATTGACTATATGGATGGCTACCGCGTTTTTACTTGGAATCAGGAGCGTTATGAAAGCGCTGAAAAAACCTTGGCTGATTTAAAGGCAATGGGGATTAAAGCGATTACCATTGTTGACCCTGGCGTGAAAGTTGATGCCGGATATGCGATTTATGACGAGGGGCTGGATAAGGCGTATTTTGTCAAAGATAAAAATAATTTAACTTATGTCAATCAGGTTTGGCCAGGGGACTCGGTTTATCCAGACTTTGGCCGGGCAGAGGTGCGCCGCTGGTGGGGCGATTTGCACCGCTTTTTGCTGGATAAGGGCGTTGCTGGAATTTGGAATGATATGAACGAACCGGCCAGCTTTAACGGCCCGCTGCCGGATGATGTGGTCTTTTACGATGAGGATAAGCCTTCCACGCACAAAGCAATGCATAATGTGTATGGGCATAATATGACCAAAGCCACCTTTGAAGGCTTGCGCCGACTGACCGGGGAGCGGCCGTTTGTTATTACCAGAGCCTGCTATGCCGGCAGCCAGAAGTATGCCGTTGTTTGGACGGGGGATAATCACAGTATTTGGAGCCATTTGCGCTTGGCAATTCCGCAGCTCTGCAATTTGGGTTTAAGCGGTTTTCCCTTTAGCGGAACGGATGTCGGCGGTTTTGGAAGTGATACGACACCGGAACTTTTGATTCGCTGGTTTCAGCTGGGCTGCTTTAGCCCGCTGTTTCGCAATCACTCGGCGCTGGCAACGATAGAGCAAGAGCCGTGGTGCTTTGGCGAAGATGTGCTGGCGGTGTTGCGCCGGTATATTCATTTACGCTATCAGCTGCTGCCGTATTTTTATGATTGCTTTTATCGGGCAGCTGGAGACGGATTGCCGGTTATGCGGCCGCTGGTCTTAAATTATCCGTTTGACCCGGAGGTTCAGGAAAAAAATGATCAGTTTATGATTGGCGATGCTCTTTTGGTCGCACCAGTGGTCGAGCAGGGGGCAACCAAAAAGCTGGTTTATCTGCCAGAAGGCGAATGGTTTGATTACTGGACGAAGCAAAAATACAGCGGTCAGGCATATTACATCATTGACGCACCGTTATCCGTCTGTCCTTTATTCGTTAAAAGCGGTACGATTCTGCCGCATTATCCGGTATATCCGTCTGTTAGCGAATGCAAGGACGAGCGGCTGCTGTTAGAGGTTTTTGGAACGGAAGCGGAATATGTCCATTATCAGGATAATGGCCGGGATTATGGCTATGAAAAAGGCGAATACAATCTTTACCGTTTTAGCTGGCAGGACGGCCGGCTGCAAACCGAAATGCTGCACCGGGGATACCGCAAGTACGGGGAGATACAGGTTATATAAATTGGGAGGAAGTCATGGTAGGAGCAGTGATTGCGGCGGCCGGGATTGCCAGCAGAATGGGAGAGTTTAAACCGCTGCTGAAGTTTGGCAATATGACCATTATTGAAAGAATTATTTCTACGCTAAAGGGGGCCGGAATTGAAGAAATTGTAGTGGTTACTGGCAGCAATGCCAAACAGCTGGAGGACTTTCTGAAACATCAAGGAATTGTCTTTTTAAGGAATGAAGAATATTTGACGACACATATGCTGGATTCGGCTAAAATTGGGTTTCGCTATTTAAAAGGCCGTTGTGATAAGATTATCTTTACGCCGGCGGATATTCCGCTGTATACGCAGGAAACTGTAAAAAAGTTGTTGCAAACGGGAGCGGAAGCGGCATATCCGGTATTTCAAAATAAAAAAGGACATCCGCTCTGCCTCAGCGAAAAAATCATTGACAAAATTTTGACCTACAAAGGCGAGGGCGGATTAAAAGGTGCGCTAAAGCAATTAAAGCAAGTGGCAGAAGTGCCGGTAGAAGATCAGGGTGTTATGTTTGATATCGATATGAAAATGGATTATGAAAAATTATTGAAAATACATAACAAACAGATATACCGGGTGGAATATGAAGTAAAGATAACGAAAGAAGCGGTAGCGATTGATGATGAGATTGCTAGGCTCTTGTACCTGATTGACATTATGGAAACAGTGAATTAATCGCTATCTTTTCAAACGAGGAATGGCAAAATCGGAAAGAACCCTTTAACTTGGGAATTGATGAGCGGGATTTGATTTTTGTTGAGGAATAGGAACAAACCGTTTCCTGCTTTCTAAAGTCACTTTTTCTGACCAAATAAAAGAATTAAGAGTTTATTTATAAAACCTTAAAAAACATTGAATTATTAAGGAATTTATAATAAGATAAGGACGGTAAAACATGAGGTGCAGCTGTGGAAATAACAGCGGGTTTTACAGTCCTTTTTTTGCGGTCTCAAGCACTGAGATGTGCAGAAAAACAGGAGGAAACAAATTAAGGATTAGGCAAGGAGGCTAAAAATGGCTAACACAAATGAAGCAACAGCAAATAAAAGGCAGGCGTTTAAAGAAAATGTTCAGCGGTTCGGGCGTTCGCTTTTGCTGCCGATCGGTGTGATGGCTCCGGTTGGCCTTTTGCTTGGATTATCGGGCGCACTGACCCAAAGCTATATGATTGAGCAGGTGGCGTTTTTAAATAATGGTGTGCTGCAAACTATTTTTAAGACCATTCGGCAGATGAGCAATATTATTTTTAATAATATTCCGCTGCTGTTTGCTATGGGCGTGGCTTACGGCATGAGCAAAAAAGACAAGGGCATTGCCGCCTTTTCATCGGTGATGGGCTACTTGATTTTAATTGCATCGATTAATGCTTGGCTGGGAATTACTGGCAATATGGCGGATAAAGAAAATATGGCGGTTCAGGGTCAGCTCTTGGTTCTGGGCATTCAAACCTTAAACGTCAATGTTTTAGGCGGAATTATCGCCGGCTTAGTCGGCGCTTGGGCAACCGACCGCTTTTATAATTTGGAGCTGCCGCTGGCGTTTGCCTTTTTCTCTGGGCGCAAGTCAGTGCCTCTGATTACGATGAGTGTTTGTATTGTAGTGGGTCTAACGCTGCCATTTTTATGGCAGTACTTTACCACGGCCATGATTAGTATTTCCGGCCTGCTGCTGCACAAGATTATGGGGCCGATTTTAAGTACCTTTGTCAACCGGCTGATGATTCCGTTCGGTCTGCATCATGTGTGGAATGCGATGCTGCGTTTTACCGAAGCGGGCGGTAAGTATATCATTGAAGGCAAAGAATACATTGGTTACTTAAGTGCCGAAAATGAGATTCTCTTTAACTTGGGGCCGCGCAGTGAGTACTGGGCAATGATGCCGGAACTGACCAGATTCGGTGCACAAAACCAGATGGTGCGGACAATGTTTGTGTTCCCGGCAATTGCGCTGGCTATGTATAAAACAGCGTACACGGAAAATAAAAAAATGGCCAAAGGTCTGTTAGTCACGGTTGTTTTAACGGCGTTATTAGGTAATGTGACCGAGCCTTTGGAATTTACTTTCCTCTTCATTGCGCCGATGCTGTATATTATTTACTGCGGAATCAGTACGGTGATTTCCATTGCTCTTTATTTTATGGGAACGGCAGTTGGTTATATCCGGGGGACGATTTTTGATTTTATTATCTTTGGACCGATGTATGAAAACTCGCGCTGGTACAATATTATCATTGTCGGTATTGTAGCGGCGGTTGCAACCTACTTTATTTTTAAATGGTATATTGAAAAGTTCAATGTCAAAACGCCGGGCCGGGAAGAGGATGCGTCGGCGGATAATGAGTTGATTAAGAACAAGCAGTACGATAAGATTGCCGCACTGGTCATTGAAGGTATGGGCGGCAGGGACAATATTGTCAGTGTGGAAAACTGTATCACCCGTCTGCGCATGGACTTTAAGGACAAGACCAAAATTGACCGGGAAAAGCTGAAAGAAACTGGGTCAACCGGTGTGTTCTTCCCATCTGGTACACATATTCATGTGGTCTTCGGCCCAATGGTTGAGTTCATCCGTAATGCGGTTGATGAAGAAATGAAAAAATAAGGTGCTCCCCCTAATTTCCGGCATGAAAGGCACTCGTCCTGCTGCATGCCGGAAATTTTAAATAAAGCATGAAACTAATACAGTTCAGGTAAAGGTGTTTGCAATTTGTTGAAATATCAATGAATTATAAGTGCGGACGTTGAGCCAACAGATATTTAGGTGCGATGACAATGGAGAGCAAACTTTTCTGTCATAGTAAACTAAAATGCTTACCTGAATTGTGCTCGACTAAGCAGGAGGGAAAATATGTATTTATACTGCGATCATATCTGTTTACCAAATGGAAGAGTTTTTGACGGTTATCTGAAAGCAGAAGCCGGTAAAATTAAAGAAATTTGCAATGAAAAACCGACAAGGGAAGAAATTGTTGACTACAAAGGATTTTATATCATCCCCGGATTTATTGATATGCATATTCACGGCTGGGGAACAGGTTCTTTTATCAATGATAAGTCGGAAGTAGCGCTGCATAAAATGAGACGGGACTTGGTGGATACCGGTGTAACCTCTTTTTTAGCGACTTCTGGGGCAGAAGAAGTGGCAGAGCTCAATGGCGGCATTGAAAGCGTCCGGCGGGTTATGGAGCAGCCTCAGACCGGCGGAGCAGAAGTTTTAGGCGTTCATCTGGAAGGGCCGTTTATCAGTGTTGAGCATAAGGGAATGCAGCGAGCGGAGTGCTGTCTACAGCCCGATTTGGAACTAATGCGTGAGTTTTGCCGCTATCAGGGGCAGCGGGTGGTTAAGCTGATGACGGTAGCACCGGAATTGACGGACGCGGATAAATTGATTCAGATGTGCTTTGACAATGGGATTCAGGTCAGTGCCGGCCATACCGGAGCAACTTTTGAAGAGATTAAACGAATTAAAAATTATGGTATTGGTGGTGTTACCCATATGTTTTCCGGGATGCGGGGCTTTCATCACCGGGAACTGGGGGTAGTCGGTGCGGCTTGGTATTTTGATGATTTGTACTGCGAGTTCGCCAAGCAGACAGGCTTGACAGTGCGGCCGGAAGCTTTTGCCCTGACCTATAAAATCAAGGGAGCGGATCGGATTATTATGACGACGGACTGCGCCGGGCTGGCTCAGTCCCAAAAAGAAAAGTATCATTATATCCGTAAGATTACCATGATACCGGATGGCGAATATTTAAAGATTCGGCATGATGACGGCCGGGAGGAGCGCTACCGCCGGGATAATTACAGGGAAATCAAGCACTTGGAGCTGGGCTATTTAGAGTCGGTGCAGAATATGGTTAAGAACATTGCACCATCCATGCATGAAGTCATGCAAATGACCTCGGAAAATCCAGCCAGATATATCGGTGTATTTGACCGCAAAGGGTCGCTGGAAGTGGGCAAAGATGCGGATTTATTGGTCATTGATCAGGACTATCAACTGAAAGCAACCTATTGTCGCGGGGAATTGGTATTTCAAGTTTAGGTGATGTCGGACGAAGTTTAGAGAGAAGGAGAAATTATGCGAAAATCAAATATTATTACGGTTTCCGGAGCGGGCAGTGCCAGGACGCCAGCGCTGATCGGAACATTGATGCAAAGAAAAGACCGCTTTCCGCTGAAAAAAATTATTTTTTTTGACAAGGATATGTTTAGGTTTCAAAAGATTCAGGACTATGTCCTGCTGCTGCTGAAAAACCTTTCACCAGAAACGGAAGTGGTTGTAACTGACGATATTCACGAGGCGTATCGCAATACCGAGTTTGTCTTTTGTCAAATGCGGGTCGGCAAAAATGATATGCGCTCTTGGGATGAAAAGGTGCCGCTTAAACATGGTTTGATTGGTCAGGAAACCTGCGGTCCGGGCGGATTTGCCTATGGTATGCGCTCAATTCGGGATATGGTTGAGATGGTGGAAATCGTGCGCAGCTATTCCAAGGATACCTGGATTTTAAACTATACCAATCCGGCGGCAATCGTGGCGGTGGCTATGGATTATAAGTTCCCGGACGATAAACGGATTATTAATATGTGCGATCAGCCGTATTCGATGATGGTGTCCTTTGCCAAGATTTTAGGAGTACCGTCGCAGGATTTGCGGGCTAAATATTTTGGTCTCAATCATTTTGGCTGGTTTACGGATTTATATGATAAAGACGGCAAGAACTATTTTGAGCAGCTGTATCAAAGCATCAGCCAACACGGGTTCCGGCCTTATAATGCCGAACAGCGAACTAAATCATGGTTGGATACTTATGAACGAGTCAATAAAGTGATGAAAGTATCGGATCACTATATTCCGAATACCTATTTGGAATATTACTTCTTACAGGAAGAAATCGTAGCGGAATCCGATATTAACTATACTCGGGCCGATGAAGCGAAGCAAACCAGAGAAAAAGAAGTTTGGGATACCTGCGCCGCAGCGGTGGGCAAAACCGATTTGCAAGGCATTGAGATTCTGACCAGTCCGGTATTTGGAGCAATGATGATGGAGGTAGCCGAGTCGATTGCCTATGACTTAAAGAATGAGTTTGTTTTAATGGCGAAAAACGAAGGCATTATCCCGAACTTTAACCCGGAGGCGATAGTGGAAGTGTCCGGCAAACTCGGTAAGGACGGCGTAGTACCGGATCAATATCCGGCGATTCCGGTCTTTTACAAGGGTCTGATGGAGAATCAGTACGCTTATGAGCGGCTGACCACCGAGGCGTATTTTGAGCAAAGCTACAGTAAAGCCTTGCAGGCACTGACGCTGAACCGGACGGTCAATACTTTAGCCAAGGCGGAGGCTGTACTGCCGGATCTGATGAAATGCAACAAGGATTTCTGGGAACTGCACTAAAAAATGCTTAAAAAAGCGCCGACGATGGCATAAACCCATGTGTCGGCGCTCTTTTTTGGCTTTTCGTTTTAATCAAGCTTAAATTGCTTAGATAAGCGATATAAGTGAATAAAAAAATATCTTCTGTCCGAGTAACTATATGAACTGTACCCTTTGTCAAGGACAATTTTTCTCTAAAGAAGCAGGGAACAAAGGTTCAGGCAAGCCATAAGCAAATGGATAATAATACTTACTATGCCCTTGGAGAGTAAACTCTCCGGTCATAGTAAGCATTATTATCCGCTTGCCTGAACTAGAACAAACATTCGCTTGGTGCTGTACTTTTTATTTTTTTTGTGGTATGATAGTCGAGGCATAGAAAAGTGTGCGGCGCAAAGGAGAAAACAATGGAGCATTTTAAATTACATTCCGAATTTCAGCCGACCGGCGATCAGCCGCAGGCAATTGATACGCTGGTTAAAGGTTATCAGGCCGATAAAAAAAACGGTACTCTTTTGGGGGTGACCGGTTCGGGCAAGACATTTACCATGGCCAATGTGATTGAGCGGCTGAATGTGCCGACGCTGGTGATTGCTCATAACAAAACACTGGCTGCCCAGCTTTACAGCGAGTTTAAGGATTTTTTTCCGGAAAATGCGGTTGAATATTTTGTATCCTATTATGATTATTATCAGCCGGAGGCCTATGTTCCGTCCTCGGATACTTATATTGAAAAGGATTCGTCGATTAACGATGAAATTGATAAGCTGCGGCACTCGGCTACGGCGGCGCTGAGCGAGCGGCGGGATGTCATCATTGTGGCGTCGGTGTCGTGTATTTACGGCCTGGGTTCGCCGATTGATTATCAGCAAATGGTGATTTCACTGCGGCCGGGGATTGAAAAAGAACGGGACGAGTTGCTCCGCAAGTTGATTGATATTCAGTATACCCGCAATGACCTGGACTTTAACCGGACGAACTTTCGGGTGCGTGGTGATGTGGTTGAAATTTTTCCAGCCGGGTCAAGTGAAAATGCGATTCGGGTGGAGTTTTTCGGTGATGAGATTGAGCGCATCAGCGAAATCAATTCCCTGACCGGCGAGATTGTATGCGAGTTAAACCATGTGGCTATTTTCCCGGCCTCGCATTATGTAATTCCGCCGGATAAGATGGAAAAAGCAATTGTTGAGATTGAGCGGGAAATGGAAGAAAGAATTGCTTATTTTAAAGCTAATGATAAATTGATTGAGGCACAGCGGATTAAGGAAAGAACGCGGTTTGATATTGAAATGCTGAAAGAAACCGGCTTTTGTTCGGGAATTGAAAACTATTCCAGGGTGCTGGCCGGCAATCCGCCCGGAGCCAAGCCGCATACCCTGCTGGATTATTTGCCCGATGATTTTTTGCTGATTGTCGATGAGTCGCACATGACGATTCCGCAGGTCGGGGCGATGTACGCCGGCGACCGGTCGCGCAAAACAACATTGGTGGAATATGGTTTTCGGCTGCCATCAGCGCTGGATAACCGGCCGCTGAACTTTGCCGAGTTTGAAAAAATGATTGGCAAGGCGCTGTATGTGTCAGCTACGCCGGCCAAATACGAACGGGAGCGGGAAGAAATTTTTGCCGAGCAAATCATTCGGCCGACCGGCCTTTTGGATCCGGAAATTGATGTTCGCAAAATTGAAGGACAGATTGACGATTTGTTAAATGAATTGCAAAAAACGATTGAAGCGGGCGGTAAGGCGCTGGTAACAACTTTGACCAAAAAAATGGCGGAGAATCTGACCGACTTTTTAAAAGAAGCGGGCGTGCGGGTGCGCTATTTGCATTCTGATATTCAAACCTTGGAACGGGTTGAGATTGTGCGTGATTTGAGAATGAATGTGTTTGATGTGCTGGTCGGTATTAACTTGCTGCGGGAGGGCTTAGACATTCCGGAAGTGTCCTTGATTGTTATTTTGGATGCCGATAAAGAAGGTTTTTTGCGATCGGAAACCTCACTGATTCAAACCATTGGCCGGGCGGCTCGTAATGTCGACGGACATGTGATTATGTATGCCGATACGATTACCGGTTCTATGGAGCGGGCAATGAAAGAAACCGAGCGGCGGCGGCGCTTGCAGCAGGCATATAACGACGAGCATGGTATTACGCCGCAGTCAGTACGCAAGGCGGTTCGGGATTTAATCAGTGTTTCCAAGGCGGCGGAACCGAGGGCGAAATATACTTTGGATAAAGATGTGGAATCCATGTCGGCTAAGGAGTTGGAGGCGCATTTGCTGAAGCTGACCAAGGCGATGAAAAAAGCATCCGATAACTTAAACTTTGAAGAAGCCGCCCTGATTCGGGACGAGATTTTGGAGATAAAAAAGAGCCGACTGGGCTGATAAAAAGGAGAACAAGGTGTCTAAAAACGAAATAAAAATTAACGGAGCGAAAGAAAATAATTTAAAAAATATCAGTTTGGCGGTGCCCAGAGATAAGCTGGTTGTCTTTACCGGTCTGTCCGGTTCGGGCAAAACCTCGCTGGCTTTTGATACGATTTACGCCGAAGGGCAAAGGCGCTATATGGAATCCTTATCTTCCTATTCCCGCCAGTTTTTGGGGCAAATGGAAAAGCCGGATGTAGAAAGCATTGAGGGACTTAGCCCGGCGATTTCCATCGACCAGAAAACAACCTCCAAAAACCCGCGTTCGACGGTGGGGACAGTTACCGAGATTTATGATTATTTTCGGCTGCTGTATGCCCGTGTTGGTCGGGTATACTGTCCCAAATGCGGCAAGCCGATTGCACGGCAAACCATTGACCAGATTGTCGATCAGGTCATGGCGCTGCCGGAAAAAACCAGAATTCAGCTGCTGGCACCGATTGTCAGGGGGCGTAAGGGTCAGCATGAGAAGGTACTGGAACAGGCTAAAAAAAGCGGCTATGTCCGGGTGCTGATTGACGGGCAGATGTATGAACTGTCCGAGGAAATTGCACTGGAAAAGAATAAAAAGCACAGTATTTCGATTGTGGTTGACCGGCTGATTATGAAGCCGGGGATTGAAAAACGGCTGACCGATTCGATTGAAACGGTAATGAAACTGAGCGGCGGCCTGCTGGAAGTCGATCAAGGCGATAAAATCAGCACTTACAGCCAAAACTTTGCCTGCGTAGATGATGATATCAGTATGCCGGAGTTGGAACCGCGCTTATTTTCGTTTAATAATCCGTTCGGCGCGTGCAAGGAATGTCATGGTTTGGGGTTTAAAATGGAGTTTGATCCGGATTTGATTATTCCGGATCCGGGTAAAAGCATCAGCGGCGGAGCAATTCAGGTTTTGGGGCAAATGGGGACGCATGAACAAAGCCATACCCGCCGCTTATATGAAGCGCTGGCTCAAAAATATCATTTTTCTCTGGATACGCCGTTTGCCGATTATCCGCAGGAAATTAAGGATTTGCTGTTTTACGGGAGTGGGACGGACACGCTGGAGATTCATTACGAAAACCGAAGCGGTCAGGGCGTTTACAATACGGTCTTTGAGGGGATTATCCCGATTTTGGAACGGCGCTACCGGGAAACTTCATCGGAATATGCCAAGCAGGAATATGAGTCGCTGATGACCAACTATGACTGTACGGCCTGCCACGGTGCCAGATTAAACGAAGCGGCGCTGTCGGTGCGGGTTGGCAGCAAAAACATTGCAGAACTGATGAATGATTCGATTGTCGAGATTCAAAAGTATATTAAAAACTTGGAATTAAGCGACCGGGAAAAGCTGATTGGTGAGCGGATTTTAAAGGAGATTACTGCCCGGATTGATTTTTTAGTTGATGTCGGACTGGATTATCTGACGCTTTCCCGCTCGGCCGGTACCCTGTCCGGCGGCGAGGCGCAGCGGATTCGGCTGGCGACGCAAATCGGTTCCGGTCTGATGGGGGTTTTGTATATTTTAGACGAGCCGTCCATCGGTCTGCACCAAAGAGATAATAAAAGGCTGCTGGCGACACTGAAGCATTTGCGGGATTTGGGCAATACACTGATTGTGGTTGAGCATGACGAGGAAACGATGTTGGAGTCCGATTTTATTGTTGATATCGGGCCGGGAGCGGGCGTGCATGGCGGGGAAGTGGTTTATGCCGGAACGCCGAAAGGGATTTTGAAATGCAAAAAATCCATTACCGGTGCGTATTTAAGCAAGAAAATTGAAATTGCCGTACCGCCGCGGCGTAAGCCCGATGACCGCTGGCTGACGATTGTTGGAGCGGCGGAAAACAATCTGCAAAATATTGATGTCGCCATTCCGCTGGGAGTGCAAACCTGCGTTACCGGCGTGTCCGGCTCCGGCAAATCGTCTTTGGTCAATGAGATTTTGTATAAGCGCCTGGCTCGGGATTTAAACCACGCCAAGACCAAACCGGGAGCGCATCGGGATATTTTGGGACTGGAGCATTTGGATAAGGTGATTGCCATTGATCAGTCGCCGATTGGCCGGACGCCGCGCTCTAACCCGGCCACTTATACAGGCGTTTTTGATGCGATTCGGGATTTGTTTGCCGAAACAAATGATGCCAAGATGCGGGGTTATAAAAAGGGTCGATTCAGCTTTAATGTCAAGGGTGGTCGTTGTGAGGCGTGTGGTGGTGATGGTATCATTACGATTGAAATGCATTTCCTGCCCGATATTTATGTGCCCTGCGAGGTCTGCGCTGGTGCTCGCTACAACCGGGAAACACTGGAGGTTCGCTATAAGGGCAAAAATATCTCCGATGTTTTAAATATGACAGTGGAAGAAGCGTTGGCTTTTTTTGAAAATATTCCGTCGATTCAGCGCAAGATGCAGACTCTTTATGATGTGGGTTTAAGCTATATCAAGTTAGGGCAGGCCTCGACTACCTTGTCCGGCGGCGAAGCGCAGCGGGTTAAGCTGGCAACGGAACTGTCTAAGCGCTCGACTGGCAAAACGCTGTATATTTTGGATGAACCGACGACCGGTCTGCATTTTGATGATGTCAATAAATTAGTCAATATTTTGCGGCGTCTGGTTGATCAGGGCAACTCGGTCGTGGTCATTGAGCATAATTTGGATATTATCAAAACTTCCGATTATATCATTGATATCGGGCCGGAGGGCGGCAATCGCGGCGGTACGGTGGTGGCGAAAGGTACGCCGGAAGAAGTGGCCAAGGTTAAGAGTTCGTATACCGGCCAGTTTTTGCGGGATTTATTGAATTAATTGTTTGACAAAACCCGAAAGCCTAATGAAAAATTGCTAATGCTGCGGGGAAAACGCAAGCGATAAGAAACTGGTGATTTTGATTCGGGCTTTTCTGCGTAAGGTTTTTAGCGTGAATTGATTTTTGGGGAGGAATGGCTAAAAAAATGGAATCAATAGGAATAAAACTTTTATATGCAGTCTTATTGTTGGGTCTGGGTTTCTTTTTTCTGCGTAAGATGCTAAATCCGTCCCAAGGGTCGAAATATACTTTGAAGTCTATTGCTTTTTGCTCCGGCCGGTTGCCGGCGGATGTTCTTGGCAGCTTGCTCTATACGGCGAAGGGAGCCGGTTTGATTTTGCCGACGGAGTTGGATTTATGGAGCGAAGTGCGCCTGTATGAACATGGGCTTGTTCTGCGCCGAAATAAAAAAGAAAAAACATTTTTTTTCAGTGAAATAGCAGCCATTGAGCCGTTTCTGGTTAATTCCTTATTTGTTAAAGGCAAGTATTACGGCTATGATATTCAGTTGCGGAATAAAGATGGGGATAGTCCTATCCTTTTAAAAAGCAGTGATATTCCGCAGCTGGGAGAGCTGATAGACAAACTGATAGAAACAGCAGGAGAAGAAATAAAGGACGTTGTTGAAATTGATTGACGAAAAAACAGAGGTATTGGCAGTTTCATTGGCTGCTAATATCCCTGAAACAGTGAGAAGAAAGAGAAAAATATTAAAGAAAGCATTAAATATTGGGATTTGATGAGAAATTAAAGCAACGAATATTGACAAAGGGGGCGTTGCTTTTTATAATAGGTTAGTTGCGGCTAACTTTATTTACTAGGAGGATTTATTTTGAAAAAGAAGCAATTTAGAATGATGGCCATATTATGGCTTATTGGTACAATTATTCTGCAAAGTATTCTGGCATATGCACAGAATGATGAAATCGGGCTTAGGAGCAGCAGTTCGTCATTTCAATATTCTGTATTTGAACTGCGGAATATGGCCGAATGGCAAAAGGTAATTGGTGTAACGGTCAACGAAGAGGAATATCAGAAAGTTTCAGAAAAATCGGAGTTGAGTCAGGGAAAAAAATACCATTTACCCGATGCGGGTTTTCTGGAGCCAAAAGTTTATATATCAAAATTAAAGAAAGACGATATTGTTAAATTTATTACCGCTCAAGGCTATTTGCAAGTGAAAATTAACAATCCAAACGGAATGTTTGGAATTCATGATAAAAAAAGCGTGAAGTTTGTCGTCAAACCGGAAGAGCCGAAACCGGAGGAACCAGCAGAACCAGAAATTACTTTACTGGTAAAACATAAATGGAATAATGATTTTATTGCCAAGATTCTACCAACTCCTAAGGAAGGGGAAGTACAGGGAATCGAAATTGATGGCGAACCGTATGAGAAGGGAAATTTTAAATATTCTTATTGGAATAATCCCAAAACGTATTATTTAGAGAATGGCGATTTATATTTATTTGAACCGGCAGAAGGAGCGGTTTTAACTTTAACTTATGCCAATGGGAAAAAATATAGCTTTAAATACCTTAAATCGGAAAGGAAGTTTGAACCGTTAAAAAATTCAAACCCAAACAAACCACAGCCGAACGAACCGCAGCAGCCGGATCCCAATCAGCCAAAGCCGAATCCAGACCCGCAGCAGCCGGAGAAACGAAAAGTTACGGTAGTGGTAAAGCACATTTTTCTTCATGACTTTATGGCAGAGATTTCACCAACTCCCAAAGCCGGAGAAGTGATAGGTGTATCAATCAATGACGAACCTTATCAGGCAGGAAGCAGCAAATACTCCCCTTGGAATGGGAATCCCAAAACCTATTATTTGGAAAACGGCGATTTATATTTATTTGAGCCGAAAGAGGGGGACATTTTAACACTAACCTATTCTGATGGACAAAAATACAGTTTTCGATATCTTAAATCAGAAAAAAAGTTTGAACCATTAATGAATCCGAATGATCCACAGCAGCCGAATCCAAACGATCCGCAGCAGCCGAACCCAAACGATCCGCAGCAGCCGAATCCAAATGATCCACAGCAGCCGAATCCGAAGGATCCGCAGCAGCCGAATCCAAACGATCCGCAGCAGCCGAATCCAAACGATCCGCAGCAGCCGAACCCGAACGATCCGCAGCAGCCGAATCCAAACGATCCGCAGCAGCCGAATCCAAATGATCCACAGCAGCCGAATCCAAACGATCCGCAGCAGCCGAATCCGAGCGATCCGCAGCAGC
>CAUUKX010000015.1:0-29734 GCA_963545585.1 uncultured Lachnospiraceae bacterium | reverse complement strand
AACATAGCCTTTCATTTTAATTTCCTTTCTCTCAAAGTAAATCCCTTGTATTTTAATTTGCTTTTTCTTTTTTCGTGAGATAAGCCATGAACTCAATTTTCCCATGCCCTGTAAAAGTGGAACAGTCGGTGGAGCACTCACCCGGGCAGAAGCGCAAAGCACTTTCATCAGGGAAAAGTTGAGCCATGAATAAAAAGGGAATAGAAAAATACCCCGGTCGGGGTATTTTTCTCGGTAGGGGCATACCCCTTGAAACAATGTTTATACTAATTTTTAGCCTGCTGTCTTACATTCCGTCGTGGAAAGTCCGGGAAATAACGTCGTCTTGCTGTTCCTTGGTCAGCTTAACAAAGTTTACGGCATAGCCAGAAACACGAACGGTCAGCTGCGGATATAATTCTGGATGTGCCTGTGCGTCCAGCAGGGTTTCTTTGCTGAAAACATTAACGTTTAAGTGATGGCCGCCTTTTTCGGCATAGCCGTCCAGCATGGAAACTAAGTTATCTATTTGTTGATTTTTTTGTTCGTTCATAATGAAATCTCCTTTTATATTATATTGGTCAGTGAGGGTATCTTTATTTATTCAGCCTGTTTTGGTTTCACAAGCTAAATATGAATCATTGACTCAGCTTTTCCCTGCTCGAAGTGCTTCGCACTTTTGTCTGGGCGGGCAGTCTGCCCGGGTGGGCGGCCAGCCGGAAAAAGACGGTTCTGACAAACATGAGAAAGCTGAGTTATTGTTCTGCTTTGGCATTTGCCCTACCATCAGATGGTCGGCTCATCTTCATCGTCAATGCCTTGGTGCAGGGTCGGGACGCTGCAGGCCATATTGGGCTGACAGTCATTGCTTCGGCTGGTACTAACCGCCGGAGCGTCATCAGCGGCAGCGCCGGTTTCCGTCCGGACATTTAAATGACCGCCGCCGCCAGTCATAAACTGATCCAGCAAGGCCACTAAATCATCGACTTTATTGGTATCCGTCATAATTATTCTCCTGCTTCTTCCAGCAATTTATCAAAGTCCAGCTCGCCCATAAAGACCCGTTCGCCTTTGCCCAAAGCGTTGGGAATGATGGAGAAGGTATTGCTGATGCCGTCCTGCGAATCGCTAAACGGCAGTTTAGCAACCGAAGCCAGTGAAGCCAAAGCGCCATGCGTATCACGGCGGTGCATTGGGTTAGCACCCGGAGCCAAAGGCTCGCCTAAACGCCGTCCGTCCGGTGTATTTCCAGTCTTTTTACCATAAACCACATTGGAGGTGATTGTCAGGATTGACATGGTCGGTACGCCGTTGCGGTAGGTGTAATGCTTCCGAATCTTTTCCATAAAGGTATGAACCAAATTAACAGCCAATTCGTCAACCCGGTCATCATTGTTGCCGTATTTCGGGAAATCGCCGGTGGTTTCAAAGTCTACCACGACACCGTTCTCATCGCGAATCGGCTTAACCGTTGCATATTTGATAGCACTTAAAGAATCGGCTACAACGGAAAGCCCGGCAATACCAGTTGCAAAGTAGCGTTTGACATCGCGGTCATGCAGCGCCATTTGGATTCTCTCGTAGCAATATTTATCATGCATGTAGTGAATGATATTTAAGGTATTGACATAAAGTTCTGCCAGCCATTCCATCATATCATCATACTTAGCCATAACATCGTCAAAGTTAAGGACATCGCCTTCCACCGGCCGATATTTTGGACCAACCTGAGTTTTGGTTTTTTCATCGACACCGCCGTTGATGGCATACAGCAAACATTTTGCAAGGTTAGCTCTAGCGCCGAAGAACTGCATTTCCTTACCCAGACGCATCGAGGATACGCAGCAGGCAATGGCGTAGTCATCACCGTGAACCGGCCGCATCAAGTCGTCATTTTCATATTGCAGGGAAGAAGTTTCAATCGACATCTTCGCACAGAAACGCTTGAAGTTCTCGGGCAGTTTGGTTGACCACAGGACGGTCATATTCGGTTCCGGTGCAGGTCCTAAGTTGGTCAGGGTGTGCAGGTAACGGAACGAACTCTTTGTAACCATCGGCCGGCCGTCTATGCCGATACCGGCAATGGATTCGGTTACCCAAGTCGGGTCGCCGGAGAACAGTTCGTTGTATTCCGGGGTCCGGGCAAACTTGATTAAACGCAGCTTCATAATGAAGTGATCAATCAATTCCTGCGCCTGCTCTTCAGTCAATGTGCCTTCTTCTAAATCTCTTTGAATATAAATATCAAGGAAAGTAGATGTCCGGCCCAAGCTCATGGCAGCGCCGTTTTGTTCTTTAACAGCAGCCAAATAGCCAAGATACAGCCACTGAATTGCTTCTTGGGCGGTGCTTGCCGGTTGGGAAAGATCAAAGCCATAAATCTCACCTAAGGCCTTCAATTCGCCCAAAGCCCGAATCTGTTCAGAGATTTCTTCTCTTAACTGAATCCGCTCCGGCTGCATTGTGCCTTCCGTGCTGGTAAACTGCGCTTTCTTATCGGCTACCAACTGGTCGATGCCGTATAAGGCTACCCGCCGGTAGTCGCCGATAATCCGACCGCGGCCATAAGCATCCGGCAGTCCTGTGATAATACCGGTCTTACGAGCCATTCTCATTTCCGGGGTATAAGCGTCAAATACGCCCTGATTATGAGTCTTGCGGTAATCGGTGAAAATTTTGACTACTTCGTCGTCAACCTTGTAACCGTAGGCTTCGCAGGCATTTTCGGCCATGCGGATACCACCGTAAGGCTGCAGCGACCGCTTGAAAGGCTTATCAGTCTGGAAACCGACAATTTTCTCCAAGTCCTTATCCAGGTAACCCGGGCCATGTGAAACGATGGAAGAGACAATCTTGGTATCCATATCCAAAGTACCGCCAGCTTCTTTTTCCTTTTTGCTTAATTCCATAACCTCAGCCCAAAGCTTTTTGGTAGCATCGGTTGGTTCAGCTAAGAAAGCATCGTCACCGGTATAAAGTGTGTAATTGTGAACAATAAAGTCGCGAACATCAATATTTTTCTTCCAAGCTCCGCCTTGAAAGCCACGCCATGCGTTTTGATTACTCATAATTTTCCTCCTGTTCCTCTATGGGACTTGTTCCTATGGTTTCGATTTCTGTCTGAAAAAGAAACCTTTGTTTACTGGTAAACCCTTGCCTTAAAAGATAAATATGACAAGCATATATTTTGCGAAGTGCCTTTTGCGATGACAAGGGTAAAGGCTGCTGCCTTTGGTTAGGAAAAGTATAACATGTATACTGTATACAAGTCAAGTTAAAATTATGACATTTCATAGGTTTGGATATTTTTTAATGCCGTGCTGTTATCATAAGACACATGATGTAAAATTTCAACAAAAAACATTGTGAAAAAATAAATATTTTTTCAGTTGAAGCTGAAAAGTGATATATTTTTAACGAAATTTTAAGGTTTGAAAGATTAAAGGATTTTCTTGCGATTATATTAAAACTATCAATAAAACTGCCAAAAGAGAATTTTTGAAAAAAAACATTGAAAAATTTGTGGCTTTGTGTTATTATTTTTACAGAAGCAAAATATGGCTGTTTTTTAACGAAAGGAGATGGTTATGAACAAAAAAATTATACCTGCTCCTATCCCTACATTCAATTTGATTTGGATTCGGCCGCAATAGTTTATCCTATATAATAAGGAGAGAAAAGATATGCTTACTAATAATCGGATTTTAGGTCTGCTTTATGCATTTGCACTGTTCTTTTGTTTTCTTTGGATAATATTGGGCAGTAAATTCTTTGATGGGAAAGTCAATCCTAAAGTACCTGTTTTTTGTAGATATGCTTTTGCTGTTTTTGCTTTTGCTTGCGCTCTTTTTACCTTATTTTTTGTTCTCTAATTTATTCATCTGGTTGCAGATGGTTAGACAGCGACAGACGCAACAATTAGCCTGACGGATGCTCAACCGTTAAAAAAGTCCCAATAGAGCCAGCTATTGGGACTTTTTGTGTTTGTGTTTCTCGCATCATTTCTTAGCTATGGATATTATAAATACCAAAACAACTTTGTAACTAATGATTAATCAACTTATCTTTAGGATTTTCTCGCACTCACGCTCAACCTGTGGTATAATGTTGCGCACTAAAAGCGTGAGTGCAGTCTGGAGTCAAAAATGGGAAGTGCGCTGGCGTGCGAAAGCATTTTTGACTCCAGACTATATGAGCGATGATGCGGAGAGAAAATCCGTCAGGATTTTCTCGCACTCACGCTCAACCTGTGGTATAATGTATCTACAATAGAAAGGACTTATCATGGGCAAGACAATTTTTGTATCGGATTTTGACGCAACCATCACGCAAAGAGACTTCTTTTTGCTGTTTATGGATCGCTTTTTAGGGGAGGAAGGTCGGCGGTATTTAGCGGATTACCGGCAGATGAATAACCCCAGT
The DNA here is from genome assembly GCA_963545585.1 of uncultured Lachnospiraceae bacterium. Lineage (GTDB taxonomy): Bacteria > Bacillota > Clostridia > Lachnospirales > Vallitaleaceae > W11650. The sequence goes on along the minus strand of CAUUKX010000015.1, from coordinate 25,333 downwards.
TATCAGTTTTTAAATGATGTGTTTGCGATGCACCGGATTACGGCGGAGGAATACCGGGAGCTGGTGGCGGCGATTCGCTGGGATGAGGATTTTCCGGAATTTTTAAAGCTGCTGGCGGAAAAGGGGATTGACCATTTGATTTTAAGCGCCGGCACCGAGCTTTATATTAAGGATGCGATAGCGCTGCGTGGTTTGCCGCCGCAGCGGATTATTTCCAATCAAGGTGCGCTGGCGGACGGCTATATCCGTTTGCAGCATGACAAGGCCTCGCCGTTTTTTTCCGAGCAGTATGGGATTGATAAGGGGAAAGTAATTCGCTGGCTGCGGTCGGAATACGATAAGATTTATTTTGCCGGCGATTCGCTGCCGGATGTTTCGGCAGCCGAAGAAGCCGATGTGGTTTTTGCCAAGGCGGCTTTGCGCAAGTATTATCAAGATGATACAAGCGGCCGGATTCGTCCGTTTGAAAATTATGCCGAGATTATGGCGGTATTTGACAAAAAGCAAAAACAATGATATGATAGGCTTCATTTATAGTGAGCTGTTGTTAGTATTTGCCAGCGGATGGAAAAGATAAGCGGAAAGCCGCAATTAACCCGACAGGAGGAAAGAGGGGTGAATCAGGTGTTTCGATATTTAAAAGCAATTGGCTTCGGGGAAGAAAACTTGGATATCAAAAAAATAGCGCGCGATATCATTAAAGCGCCGACACAGTATCATGAGTTTGAGGACGAAGATGATTTTAAAAAAGTAGAATATTACAAGGAATTCGGCGAAGGCTTTGGGCTGGTGATCCGCGGAGAAAAGGATAAGGATAACTGGCTGAATATTTTTTCGATGAGTCCTTATGCCCAAGGCGGGGCGATGGTTGAGGGCTATGAAATCGAAATGCTTGATGAAGAAGGGGAAACCGGCAGTGCTTTATGTGAAGAACAGCACAGCGGGACTTTGTTTTCTTTTTATTTACAGAATTTAAGCGATTGGTATGCTTTGCATGACGAGGACAAAGAGGACTATACCGGTGTGTCGGTGGCGGGCTTTTCGATTGAGGGCATGGTGATTTTTCCGGTAGCAAATCAGCAGGACCGGCGGGAGGAAGCGCTGAAGGAAGCGGTTGGCAATGCTGGCCTTTTAGAGCGAGCCCGAAACGGCGATGAGTCGGCGGCGGATGAACTGTCCACGAACGCCAAGGAACTGACGCGCTATTTATACGAGAGAATTCAAAAAGAAGAGATGCTGACCGTGCTGAGGGAATATTTTTATCCTTTAAGCGAAACGGAAGATGTGTATTCCATTTTGGGTGAGATTAAAGAAGTGAAAATTTTAACGAATGTTCTGACCAATAAATCGTTTTATTGCCTTGATGTAGAAGCGATGGGGATTCATGTCAATATTTATATCGGTCGGGAAGATTTGATTGGACTGCCAACCGTCGGTATGCGGTTTAAGGGCGAGGCTTGGCTGCACGGCGGTTTGATGTAGAAACGGCGGATTAGAAAGAAAGCAAAAGGTGGACTGTCAACCGGGGGGGCTGACAGCCGCCTTTTTAATTGGTCATTTTCAGAGCGCGGGCAAACACTTCTTTGACCGGCAGCCGGGCAAAATCGCCGGTTTCAATCAAACCGATTTTCATTTTTTTTAGACGTTTGAAAATACCGGTTGGATTAGTGCTTTCCGCCCGGACGGGGGCGGTAGTGGCGATGATACTTTTGGCCTGACTGCCGCCTAAGCGGGCAGCCAGATAGCCGACCTCATAAATATCGCTGGCTTTTATTTCCCGCATCTTACAGGAAATAAAGATTGGTGTGGAGTGATACATGACCAAAACATCAATTTCATTGTCCTTTGTGTCGAGATCATCGTCTTTTTCCCAGTCGATCACGACACCTAAGGCGGCTTCGTCAAAAAAGGTCTGCGCTTTGATATAAACATAAAGCTCCAGCCAGATGCCGAAAGTGCGGAGGTATTGCATGGCTTCGGCAGAGGCAAAGCGATAGCGGCGGTTTTCTTTGACCGTTAAAAAGCCGTGCCGGACAAAGCGGCGGACTAAGAAGCCGGTCGGATAGGAAATGCCGTGATGCCGGATATAAGGCGGAATGGGGATGCTGATTCGCTTTTCCTGTCCCGGCGCAGCATCGCTATGCTTGCCCTTGGTGAACTTGAGCCGGTCGGAAATGTAAGCGTGCAGGGCGTGCCACTCCGGCAGATGAGCAAAGATAGCTTCTGCCATGGCTAAAATAGCGGGATAATCCGCTTTGGCCGGCAGAAAGTGGGAATCTTCCAGACGTTTGGCGCCAATGGCCGAGATAAAGTCACCCGCCCCGATATGGCGGACTTTAGCGACGACGGTGCCGCTGTCAACCTGATAAATGATTTCTTTGTCCAAATCCATATAAACCGGTGTAACGGCTGCCTCTTGGCAGACATGATAGCCGGCGGCCGCAAACAGTTCCCAGCCGCCAGTCAGGTCAATATAAATTGAACCGGAATTGGCGGTGATGATTTCTTGTAGGCAGTGGAGAATCGCATGAATATCATGCCGATTAACTGGCTGAAAATAGAGCTGGCGGACAAAACCCCAGGACAAGATGGTTTCTCTGACCGATGCGATACCGGGAGCGGATGCTTCGGCTGAATCGATTAACAAATAAACCGTATCCGGCCGCAGGGAGTAAATCGGTGTCAACAGGCTGATAATATCTTGACTGTAAAAATCAATTTGGATCATAAAAACTCCTTAATTTGCTTCTTCTCTCTTTATTATACTAAACTATTTTCTTCTCTACAACTGTTTTAGCCAAAAAAGACAAGACAAACGCATGAACCCAAAAGAATGAATTCTATTTTCCGAAACCTTCTGTCTGGGCAGCCAATATAGAAGGTAGAAAAACCGAGTTTATAATTTGACAAACTCCGGCCAGATAGAGTAAAATAATAAGGAAATATCAAATGTTTTTATATGTGCCGGGCTGCCCCCAAGACCCACAGAGCCGATACACTGCGCCGGTGCGATGCAAATCCTGCACTAATATGAGTTTGGCAGGGAGACTTTTTGCTGATGGAAAGGCGAGGAAAAATATGAAAAAATTTTTAAAAAAGCTGGCGTTTTTCATTGGAATTATTTTGTTGCTGGCTGGGGGATATGCCGGCTATGCTATTTTGTCTTACTCCAGGCTGCCGGATTATTTGACACTAAAAGCAGTCGCAGTGCCAGAGGCGGCAGCACCTTATGAAACCGGCATTTCCTATAAGGCGATTACCTATAACATTGGATTTGGAGCATATACTCCGGACTTTAGTTTCTTTATGGATGGCGGCACATCTTCATGGGCTAAAAGCAAGGAAAGTGTGAAAAAAACGGTTAAGGGAGCAGCCGCCTTGATTGCCGGCCGGCAGCCGGATTTGGCTGCTTTTCAGGAAGTCGATATTGACGGCACCAGAAGCTATCATGTCGACCAGTATCAATTATTATCGGAAAAGCTGCCGCATTTTTCTCATGTTTTAGGCCTGACCTATGATTCGGCGTTTTTGATTTATCCGTTTCATCAGCCACATGGCAAAAATAAGAGTGGGATTGCCACTTATTCGCGGGTGCCGGTGGAAGAAGCGGTGCGCCGAAGTCTGCCGATTACGGATTCCTTTGCTAAGTTTTTGGATTTGGACAGAGCCTATACGGTGGCTCGGATGAAAACGGCCGCCGGCAAATATTTGGTGTTCATTAATGCGCATCTATCGGCTTATGGTGCTGATGAAGCCATCCGAACCCGCCAGATGGAAGTTTTGACACAAGATTTAGAGGCGGAATATGCGCAGGGCAATTATGTGATTGTGGCGGGCGACTTTAATCATGAGTTAAAGCCGGAACCAAAAGGAGCGGATTTTTCGTGGGCACAGCCCTTTCCGCGCGAGCTTTTGCCCCAAAACTTTCAGCTGGCAGTTGACGCACTTAGCCCCAAGGAGCAGGCGGAACTGACCGACAGCGCCCGAAATGCCGATATCGCCTATACGCCGGGAGTATCTCAAACTTTTATGGTGGACGGCTTTATCGTGTCGGACAATATTGAAGTGGAAAAACTGACAGTGCTTACAACCGGTTTTCTTTATTCGGATCATGAGCCGGTTGAACTAATTTTTCAGTTGAAATAAGAGGGTTTAGATTTTTTGTATTTTTAATCAAGAAAATCATCCATTAACAAAAAGTCTTTGATTCCAATGTAGTAAATTCCATACTCATCGTATCTTGGCACTATATTATCTTTAACAATAATAATTTTCTTAAAGGAATCGTCAATTCGTTTTAGAGAGTTTCTTGCTTGTTCTTTTAGCCGCATATAAAACCGATTCAAAAGATAATTTCAACCAATAGGAATAATTTGTGTGGCATAATATATTTTTTATTCCATCCAACGATTTTCATAAAAGCATCCGCTCTTTGAAAGAAATAGCTCCCCAAAAGGCCAAGGGCAGACCGCCGCCCGGGCAGAAAGCGAAGCAATTCAATCAGGGAGAGCTGAGGTTAAGCATAAATAAAAATGGCAAAATGAATTTACCCTATTTTTTTCTGGCACTTGTATAAAATCTGTGCTATAATTAATTGAGGAGTTTTATGACTTCCGAGATATACCTTTTCTGTATTCGTGCGCTTAGGCGGAGGGGAAACGGAAAGTTAAATACTCAAACATTATACAGATATAGTTGACCAATGATGGAGGTAAGAGTATGGGCTTGATTCAACTTGTAGGTGGAGTAGTAGGCGCTGCGGGCGGAGCAATCGGCGGGTCGCTGGCAGATCAGTGGGCGGAGACCATTGAACCGGCGGAGATGAACAATCAGGTGATTGCAACCTATGGTGTCAGACTCAGAGCAAATGACAAGCGGAATGTGAACACAAAAGGAACGGCAGATGTTATTACCAACGGTTCGGTAATTCATGTGCCAGAAAACACATATATGCTTTTAGTGGACGGCGGTAAAATCGTGTCGGCGACCGATGAGGCCGGTTACTATCAGGTAGATAACTCCAGAGCACCGTCGATTTTCTTCCGTTCGGCGCAGGAAACTATGATCCCGGGGTATAACAATACCAACCGGAATGCAATTCAAAGACCGGGCGGACTGAAAAATACGCTGCTCGATTCATGGGAGCGTTTTAAGTTTGGCGGAACTACACCGGTTAAGCAAACCGTTATTTACATCAACCAACAAGAAATTCCGGATTTTCGCTTCGGTACGAAGCAGCCAATTTTGTTTGCTGATCGGGCGACTTTAAACGGAACGCTTTTGACGGCCAAGGTTACATCCTTTGGTACTTATTCGATTAAGGTCAGCGACCCGATGCTGTTTTACCGGGAAGTATGCAGTAAGACCGGCAAGGAAACGCTGACGACGGAAGATATGGCCGAACAATATACCAACGAATATTTGATGGCGCTACAAACTGCATTGGCTTCTTTAGCCAAGGAAGGCATGAGCGTAGTTGAGATTCAGATTAGCACCAGCCGAATCGGCAACGAGATGGCAGATGTCTTAGATGATGAATGGCAGGCGAAACGTGGGTTCTACATTGCTTCAGTCGGTATTGCTTCCATTGGCTTGGATGATAAGACCAATGAAGTACTGGAGAGCATGAATGCCGATTCGATCCTGATGGATCCGAACCGCCGGGCTGCCCGGATGACGCGTGGCGTAGCAGCCGGAATTGAAGCGGCCGGTAGCAACGAAGGTGGCGCAATGATGGGCTTTGCCGGAATCGGTATGGGCATGAATGCAACTGGCATGGGCGCAGGCATGGGTCAGGTGATGAATCCGCAGCAGGGTGGTTATCCGCCGCAGGGAGGCTATTACCCGCCACAGGGTGGTTATCCGCCGCAGGGAGGCTATTACCCGCCGCAAGGTGGCTATCCGCCGCAGGGCGGTTATTACCCGCCACAGGGTGGTTATCCGCCACAGGGTTATCCGCAGCAAGGTTACCCGCAGGGCGGTCAGCCGCAAGGGTATCCGCCGCAGGGTGGACAAGGCTACCCACAGCAAGGGCAGCCGCAGGGATATCCGCAGCAGAACGGGCAACAAGGCTATCCGCAGGGCGGGCAAGGCTATCCGCAACAGGGTGGCCAAGGTTATCCGCAGCAGAACGGGCAGGCACAAGGCTACCCGCAACAGAACGGTCAGCAAGGCTACCCACAGCAGGGTGGTCAGGGTTACCCGCCGCAGCCGGAACAGAAATAAAGAAAAGAACAATTAAGAAAAGCGAAAGAAAAGTAAGGAAAGAATAGGAGCAGAGCAGACGAAAAGTTTGCTCTGCTCTTAGAACAGGATAGAGGCAAAGATGGCAGGATGGGCTCGTCGATATCGAAAAATTGTAAAAAGTCTCCTATGATGCGGCTGGAAACTGAGCCGGAGGAGGTTGAATGGAAAATGGCAAAAGAAAAACAGGAAAAAGGGAGAGATGGAAAGCATGGAAAATGTCAGGGATTATAAATGTTTATCTTGCGGAGCCGGGCTGCGCTTTGATCCGGGAACGCAGAACTGGAAATGTGATTATTGCCAGAGCATTTTTACCAAACAGCAGTTGGAACAGTTTTTTGCGCAAAAAGAAGTTAGAGAACAGCAGCGAGCGGCGGCTGCCGGTCGGCCGGTTTCCCAGAACACGCAAACGGTGGAGCTGGATTCCTATCACTGTAAAAACTGCGGTGCCGAAATTGTCGGTGATGCTGGCACGATTGCTACTTTCTGCTTGTACTGTAAGTCGCCGACGATTATCAGAGCCAGAATGCAGGGTGAGTTTTCGCCGCGTTATGTCATACCGTTTAAGCTTGACCAAAAGCAGGCGAAAGCGCTCTATGCCAAATGGATTAAAGGCCATTTTTTAGCACCGAATGAATTTAAGCAGGATGAGGAGATTGAAAAAATTCGGGGCGTATACGCACCGTTTTGGCTGTATGGTTCAGATAATGTCCGGGTTTATATGGCGGGTGTGGGCACAACTACCAGAACATGGCGAAGCGGCAATACGGAATACACCGAAACTTCTTATTATAATGTGCTTCGGGATGGAACGATTTCTTATAAGAATGTACCGGTTGACGCATCCACCAAGATGGACGATACTGCCATGAATGCGATTGAACCGTTCCGTTATGAGGAAATGACTGATTTTTCGATGGATTATATGACCGGCTTTTTTGCCGAACGTTTTGATCAGGGCAAAGAGGAATTGCAGGAACGAGCCAAAGATCGGATGCGAGACTACGCCAAAAGCAAGATGCGGGGAACGATTAGCTATTCTAACTATAAATCACAGGCAGAGCAAATAGATTTTCAAAATATAAGTGCAGATTATACGCTATTTCCGGTTTATTTATTGACAAATATTTATCAGGGAAAAGCCATGCAGTATGTGGTTAATGGCCAAACCGGCAAAATATACGGTGAGGTGCCGGTCAGCAAGGCCAAATTAGCGGGAGTATTCGGTGCGGCATTTATGATAGTCTGGCTGTTGGCGGGATTCATTGGCGGCGGCATCTTGGGTTGGTAGAGACAAACTTTGGTCTGGCGGCGTAAATCATAGAAAATTTAACTGCCGCCCACAGCGGCGGCGGGAAGGATAGTATTTCTCAGAGGGGAAGAGCATGAAAAAAATATATAAATGGAACTGGATCGGAGTGCTTTTTTTCATTTTTCTGTTGTCGGCGGGGCAGCCGATAGCAGCGGAAAAACCGAACTTAATTGATGATTATGGTGTTTTTTCGGATGAAGAAGCAGTCGAAGTCAGTGCCAAGCTATCGGAGTTTAGTGCAGAAAAGCAGATTGATTATGTGATTATTTTTTCACAACCTTTTTCTAATCCGCAAGAGTCGGTTTATACCGATTATATCGAAACCTTTTATTATAAAAATGACTACGGTTGGGGAAAAGAGCGGATTGGTGCGGTGATGCTAATCGATATGGCCAACCGCAAGATTTCAGTCAGGGGCTTTGGGAGTACGATGTACCCGGTGTTTGCCAGTGATGCCAATATTGATACTGTAACTGAAAAAGTTGGGGAAGAACTTAGAGATGAGAATTATGCTGGTGCGGTCGATGTTTTTATGAGTGAGGCCTATCGCCTATACCGGCGCTATAACCGGACTTTTATGGAAAGCGTTTTCGACATGATGTTTTCCCTTAGAGGGCTGGCTGCCGCCGCAATCGGCGGAGGATTGGTTATGCTGATAGTTTGGGGCGACCACAATCAAAACAGCAAACCGAAATCATCGGAGTTTGAGGTTCGCGGCAGTTTTAATCTGGATACGAAACAGGATGCTTTTACGCATAATACCGTTACCAGCCGGAAGATTGAAAGTTCCAGCAGTTCGGGCGGCAGCAGCGGCAGCAGCAGTGGCGGCACCAGAAGCTTTTAGTCTTTGACGGACAAGCAGCAATATTTTTTGGGAGGAAGGGAGTATGGCAAAAATAAATAAAAGAAAGTTAGGATGGTTGTTCTTTTTTGCGTTTCTGTTTTTGGTAGGGCAGCCGGTGACGGCGGAAAAACCGAACTTAATTGATGATTACGGTGTTTTCTCGAATGAGGAGGCAGCGGAAGTCAACGCCAAGTTAGCGGAGTTTAGCGAAGAAAAGCAGATTGATTATGTGATTATTTTTTCGGATCCTTTTTCCGAGCCGGAAGAGTCGGTTTATACCAGATATATCGAGGCTTTTTATGATGAAAATAACTATGGTTTGGGGGATGACCGGCTGGGTGCAGTGATGCTAATCGATATGGCCAACCGCAAGATTTCGCTCAGGGGTTTTGGCGATGCAATGTACCCGGTACTTGACAGTGATGCCAACATTGACAGGGTATCGGAAAAAGTCGGGGAAGAACTTAGAGATGAGAATTATGCCGCTGCGGTTGATGTTTTTGTACGCGAATCCTATCGCTTGTACCGGCGGTACAACCAGACTTTTTTAGAAAAAGTTATAAGTATGCTGTTTTCCTTTAAGGCACTGGCAGCGGCATTAATTGGTGCGGCTCTGATTACGCTGGGGGTTCGAGCCGGCCATAATCAAAACGGCAAACCGAAACCGTCAGAGTTTGAGGTCGGCGGCAGCTTTAGGCTACAGCAGAAAACGGATACTTTTTCGCATAAAAATGTTACCAGCCGGAAAATTGAGCGTTCCAGCGGTTCGGGCGGCGGCAGCAGTCACGCCAGCGGCAGCACCAGCCGAAGCAGCGGCGGCACCAGAAGTTTTTAGCACCAGCGGCAGGTGATATGTATAGGCTGGTTTCAGCGGCATAGCAAAGTCGGAGTAAGCGCTCGTTTTTTAAAAGAGCCGGATCAGTTCCGAGATGAGATAAGGAAGTTTAGGGCATGGATGAATTGATTAGAGATTTGCAGGAACGGGAGGAGCTTTCTTTTGAAGAGGCTCAGTATTATCTGAAAAAAGCCGGAGGCGACCTTGACCGGGCGATTTATTTGGTTTATAAGCGGAAGAATTCTTGGTGTTATAAGTTTGATCAAGCGCTGAAAGATAAAATCACTGCTTTTTGGCAGTATCGGATTGTGATTTGCCGGGCAGACCGGATGTTTATCAATATTCCTTTTTATATTTTCTTTTTTTTGATATTGGTATTTAGTATAACTGAAATAGAGTTTTTGCCGCTCCTTTTGGTTATGGTTGGATTGGTGATGCTGTCCGGTTCGGAGATGAGTTTAGCCAGACCGGAAGCAGATAAAATGACGATGCCGGTCAGCCGTTATCTGGAGACGGAGCGGAAAAAGGCGGTAGAAACCGCACCACCGGTCAGCCGGGTTGCTTTTCCGGCGGAAACCGGATGTCCTGCACCGGTTAAGGCAGAGATGAATGTGCAGCCGGCGGAGAAAACGTTGGGATCTGCGGCCGAGCAGGGCTGGCAGGAATATTCGGAGATTGTGATTAAATAAAGAGTTTTTCGATGCCGGATGTTTGGCAGACTGTTGCCGGAAAGAGGATTGGTCTAAGCAAAGAAAAAATGTCAAAAAAACGCAGGCAGTGAAGTAGAAATGATTTAGGAGTGAAGCAATTGAGCAAGATATTGATTATTGAAGATGAGGCCAAGATTTCCCGTTTTTTAGAGCTGGAGCTGACGTATGAGGGTTATGAAGTGATTACAGCGGCGGATGGCCGAACGGGACTGACGAAGGCGCTGTCGGAGGCAGTCGATTTGATTATTTTGGATTTGATGCTGCCGGTGATGAGCGGAATTGAGGTTTGCCGCCGGATTCGGCAAACAGACCGCAATATTGCCATCATTATGCTGACGGCCAAAGATGACGTGTCGGATAAGGTTATGGGGCTGGATATGGGGGCGAACGATTATATGACCAAGCCCTTTGCCATTGAGGAGCTTTTGGCCAGAATTCGGGTTGCCCTGAAACGGGAAAAGTCAGATGACATTAAGGAAAGCGGTAATGTTTACTATTATGGCGACTTGGTGTTGGACGATATGAAGCGGCAGGTCAAATATAAGGAAGAAATGGTTGCCCTGACCAAGAAAGAGTATGAATTGCTCAAGTACCTGATTTCCAACAAGAACATTGCTCTGGAGCGGGAAAAGATACTGGAGCGGGTCTGGGGTTATGACTATTACGGCGATACCAATGTGATAGATGTTTATGTCCGTTATTTGCGTTCCAAGATTGATCAGAAGTATGGGATTGAGATGATAAGGACGGTTCGGGGAGTGGGATATATTATTTATGATTAGAAGAACAGGCAGGGAAAGCGTCCGATTAATCGGGCGTTTTTTCGGCGGGATTGCCGACTTTTTCCGCTCGGCCTTTTGGGGGATTCATTTTTCGATTCGGCGTAAAATTACCTTTGACTTTTTGACCCTATATGTGGTACTGACGCTGCTGTCGATTGTGGTGGTATCACTTCTGTTTACCTATTACAGCGTCAATAATCTGGGAGTAGAGATTAATGTCAATGTAAATAAGGCTTTGCTTGCTTATGACCGAGGAACGTATAATCAGCAGGCATTGAAAAGAAGGCTGGATAGTTTAAGCGAAGGCAGCGCGATTGAACTGGCGATTGATATTATCGGCAGCCAGACGCTGGAGCAAATCCGAACGGAGCATTTTGTAGCGGGTTCGTTTTCGGATTCCCTGTATCAAAGGCTGTATTATTTGCTAAAATATAACTATATTGTGAAAAAGCCTTATTATTTTAATTTGTATTCGGATGGCGTGGGTAAGAACGATTATGTGATTTATCAGCTCCACAGCTTCGGCAGACATTCCCGGCATACGGCGATTTTGGTGCTCTTGATGGCTTTGGCCGGCAGCATCAGTTTTTTCTTTTTGAGCGTGATTGGCGGCGGGCGAGTGAAAGCGGTTTTAAGCCCAATTGATAAAATGACCCGGACAGCGGCTCAGATTTCCGGTAAAAATATGCAGGAGCGGCTGGATGTTTCGGTGACCAAGTATGAGCTGCGGGATTTGGCAGTTACCATCAACGATATGCTTGACCGGTTAAGTCAGGACTATATCCGGCAGAAGCAATTCGTATCGGATGTATCGCATGAGCTGCGGACGCCGATTGCCATTATCGGCGGCTATGGCAAGATGGTCAGCCGCTGGGGCAAGACCGATGAGAAGATTTTGCATGAGGCGCTGGACGCTATTTTGGACGAGGCGCAGAATATGCAGGGCTTGGTTGAAAATCTGCTGACCTTAGTGCGGTCGGACAATCAAACGCTGTCGTTTGAATATGAGATTTTTGATTTGTCGGCGCTGACCCGGCAGATAGCCGAGCAGGCGAAGTTGGTCGATGCGAAAAAACAGATTATTCAGGCCGAAGCTGCTTCGGAGCTGTGGTGTAATTTGGATATGGCCAAAGTCAAGCAGGTGCTGCGGATTTTTATGGATAATGCCATTAAATACACAGATTCAGACAAACAGATTACGGCTTTTTGCTATGCTGATGACCACTTTGTTTACGCCGGGGTGCGTGACCAAGGGATTGGGGTTAAGCCCGAAGAGCTGCCGCGTTTGTTTGAACGCTTTTATCGCTTGGACGAGTCCAGAGCCAGAGAAACCGGCGGGCATGGGCTGGGACTGGCGATTGCCAAGGCGCTGGTTACGGGGCAGGGCGGCCGAATCAGAGCGCGTTCAAAAAAAGGCAGCGGGAGTGAGTTTGCCATGTGCTTTTCCAAGGAGCAGTGTTTGATTCCGCCCGGTGCGGCCGAGGGCGGCGAGCCGGTTGTGTGAGGAGGTGGCAGTTTGACAGAAGCAAAAAGAAAAGCATATCGGTTGGAGGTATGCGCTGACAGCATTGCATCGGTTAAAGCGGCAGCGGCCGGAGGAGCCGACCGCATAGAGCTGTGCGATAATTTGATTATTGGCGGAACAACGCCATCGCCGGTTTTTTATGAACAGGTGAAAAGGGCGGTTAACTTACCGGTACATATTTTAGTGCGGCCAAGGTTTGGTGATTTTTTATATTCAGCCGAGGAAATTGATAGAATGGCAGGAGAAATCAAGGCGTTTCATGGCTTGGGCGTGGAAGGCTTTGTTATCGGGGCTTTGTGTCCAGACGGAAGCTTAAATACAGTAGCGCTGAGGCAGTTGATGCAGGCAGGTGCAGGGGCAAGATTTGTTCTGCACCGGGCATTTGATATGACCGGTGATTTGCAGCATTCTCTAAAACAGGCGATAGAGCTTGGTTTTACCGGTATTTTGACATCCGGCGGGGAAGGTTCGGCGCTGCAAGGAGCAGAAATGCTGAAGCGTTTAAAAAAAATCGCTGCCGGGCAGCTGGAAATTATTGCCGGTGCGGGAATTGATTCCGCTAATTTAAAAGATTTGCTGGCGCAAACCGGTGCAGGTGTTTATCATCTAAGCGGTAAAAAAAGGTTGGTCAGCCAAATGCAGTACCGCAACGAAAAGGTCTTTATGGGACTGCCCGGTTTTTCGGAGTACGAGAGCTTTGTAACGGATGAAGCGGAAATTCGAAAAGTGGCGGCGATTTTAATGGCAGCAGAAAGGAGCGCCAATGTCAACATTTTGGCTGAAAATGATTGCGATTGTAACGATGGCGGTTGATCATATTGGAGCGGTTTTTTTTCCGCAGTATAGTATTTTGCGGATCATTGGCCGGATTGCTTTTCCGATTTTTGCTTTTCTTTTAGTGGAAGGAATGGCGCGGACAAAGAGTCTGGAGAAATATCTGGGTCGGATGCTGCTTTTTGCCGTGATTTCGGAACTGCCTTTTGATTTGGCGTTTTGGGGCGAAACGCTGCACTTAGCACATCAAAATGTGATGTGGACGTTCAGTCTGGCGCTGGCGGCGGTTTATCTTTATAGGAAACTTCCGGCGGAGCGGCAGAATTTGTTTGTTTTCTGGGGACTTACGTTTCTGTTTGCCTGCGCGGCTGCTTATTTGCAGACAGATTACGGCGCTTGGGGCGTGATTTGGGTAATGAGCTTTTATTATTACCGAAACCAGCCGATGCAAAAGTATGCACTGGCTGGTTTGCTGCTGATAGCTTATGGCATGACGTATACGCTGCTTTCCGGTCGGTTTTTTTGGGGGCAATACATAGAATGTGCGGCGGCTCTCAGTTTTCTGCCGTTGCAGTTGTTTAACGGTAAAAAAGGACCGGCACTGAAATACTTTTTTTATGCTTTTTATCCGGCGCATTTGCTGCTGTTATGGCTGTGTGTGCAAATGTTGTAGCCGAGAAAATAAAGCGGCTGATATCTATTTATCGGAATCGGCGGCAGAGATAGATACCCCTTATCGTTTTATATAAAGGGGGGGGAATCTGTTTGGATGCTTGCAATTAAGTAGGATAACTTGTAAAAAGATAGAAATGAGGTTATGATGAAAAATATTTTATATGTCTTTGCGGATCAATGGCGAAAAACGGCGCTGGGATTTGAGGGCGAGCCAGTGCAGACACCGCGGATGGATGAGTTTGCGGCTGAAAGTTTGGTCTTTGATCAGGCGATTAGCAGTTACCCTCTGTGTTCGCCGCACCGGGCAGCGCTGCTGACCGGGAAATATCCCTATGCCTGCGGTATGTGGACAAACTGTAAAATTGGTTTAGATGAAGTGGTTTGCTTAAAGCCCCAGGAAGTAACCTTTGGCGAGGTATTTAAAGAGCATGGCTATCAAACGGCCTATATCGGCAAGTGGCATTTGGATGCCAGTGAAAAGAACTTCTTTAAGGAGCCGGCTTCGACTGCCAAGGAATGGGATGCGTATACTCCGGATGGGGAACGGCGGCATGGTTTTGACTACTGGTTTTCTTATGGAGCAATGGATGAGCATTTAAATCCGCACTATTGGCAGGCTTCACAGCAGCCGATTTATCCAGGCAGCTGGTCGGTAGAGGTGGAAACGAATCGAGCGCTTGGCTTTTTGCAGAACCGCGATCAGACGAAGCCGTTTTGCATGGTTATCTCATGGAATCCACCGCATCCGCCGTATGAGCAGGTGCCGGACAAATATTTGGCCGCTCAGCCAGAAGCCGCCGGTTTTTCACCGAATGTCCCGATCGAGTGGCAGAAAGACCCGGCATATTTGAAAAAATACCGGGAATACTACGCAGCCATTCGGGGGCTGGATGAGAACTTCGGTCGGCTCTTGGATTATTTGGAAGAAGCGGGGCTAAAAGAGGATACGATTGTTATTTTAAGCGCTGACCACGGCGATATGATGGGATCGCAGGGCTTGATGGGCAAAAATATCTGGTATGAGGAGTCGATTCGGATTCCGTTTATGGTTAGGGGTAAGGGCATTGCTCCGGGACGGACGGACACGCTTTTTGCCAGCATGGATCATATGCCGACTTTATTGGACTTGGCGGGGCTGCCGATTCCGGATACCGTGCAGGGTAAGAGCTTTCTCCCGCTGATTGATCCGGCCGGAGCGGCGCAGGATTTGACCAATCAGGCTTACCGGAGGCAGACGGAAACAGAAGCCGTATTTTTATCCATGATTCCGGGGATGCCGGAGCTGATTGCGCCTTACCGGCAGTTAGGCCTAAACAACAAAGCTTTCGGCTGGCGGGGGCTTAGGGGGAAAGACTTTACCTATGTGATTGACAATGGCATCGAGCCGGGGAAAAAGCAGAAACGTTATTATTATGACCTGGCCAAAGACCCCTATCAGCTTTCACCGGTTGAGTTGTCAGCACACGATGAGTTTTGCCGGAAATGGGATCCAGTTTTAGAAGAGCATTTGCAGTTAATTCGGGATCCGTTTTTAATGCAGTCAATTTTTTAGGATTGTCAACCTATTTTAAGAAAGGAAAAGAAACATGAACTACATGGACTATCAAGCAGCAAGCAAAGAAGAAATCAAACAGGCGGTGGATACCGCAGTAAACGTGATTCGCGCCGATTTGGATAAGTTTACGGATAATTTTAAGGTAGACGGAACGACCGATAATTTTTATGCGCCGTCGGATAATACGACATGGACCTCCGGCTTTTGGACGGGACAGTTGTGGCTGGCCTATGAAATGACCGGCGATGAACGGTTTAAGGAGATTGGCCAAAAGCATGTTCACAGCTTTTTAAACCGAATCAAAGAGCGGATTGATGTGGATCATCATGATATGGGCTTTTTATACAGCCTTTCCTGCGTTGCGGGCTATAAGCTGACCGGCAGCGAAGAAGGCAAGCAGGCGGCTGTTTTGGCGGCGGACAATTTGATTTCCCGCTACCAGCCCAAGGGTGATTTTATTCAAGCTTGGGGACAAATGGGAGCGGATGATAATTACCGGCTGATTATTGACTGTCTGCTGAACTTGCCGCTTCTGTACTGGGCGAGCGAGGCAACTGGCGACAAGAAATATGAAGAGATTGCAACCAAGCATATCCATACCGCTTTAAAAGTAGTATTGCGGGAAGACAATTCCACTCATCATACCTATTATTTCAATAAAGAAACCGGCGAGCCGATGTATGGTGTAACGCATCAAGGTTACAGCAATACCTCGGCATGGTCACGGGGACAGGCTTGGGGGATTTACGGTGCGGCGCTTAGTTACCGTTATGTAAAACGACCGGAATACTTGGATACTTTTTATAAGATGACGGATTTCTTTATTGAGCATTTGCCGAAAGATTTGGTGCCGTATTGGGACTTTGAGTTTACTGATGGCTCTGATGAGCCGCGGGACAGTTCGGCAGCGGCGATTGCGGTTTGCGGGATGCTGGAAATGGCCAAATATTTACCGGCGGATAAGGCAGAATACTATACCAATATTGCAATGCGGATTTTAAAATCCTTAATTGAGAATTATGCTGTCAAGAGCCCGGCAGAATCCAATGGTCTCCTGCTGCATGGTGTATATGTCAGAAAAAGCCCGTATAACGCCGGTGTTAACCGCAATGTGGACGAATGCAATACCTGGGGAGATTATTTTTACTTGGAAGCATTGGTAAGATGCAGCAAAGATTGGGAGTTATATTGGTAAAATGAAAAGCAAAGCCATTTTTCAACGCTATGGGAAATATCAAAAGAAAATGTATATCATGAATTTGATGCTTTCCCTGATTCTAACATCTATTTTGGTAGCGGTCATTTTCGGGCTGGTATTTCAGATGAATGCCCGCGATTACCGGATGGCGATGGACGAATCGGTTGAAAAAACACTCGGCAATGCCTTGCTCAAGGGTGAGATCATTGCCGAGGCTTTGCACACGATTGAAAATAGTCAGGAACTGCAAAACTTTTTGAGCGCATCGACCCGCAGCGAATACTATTTGTATAGTTCCCGGCTCAAAGACCGGCTGACGAAGGTATCTTCTCGCTACTTAAACGCAGCTTTTGTACTGTCGATTACTATTCCGGAAAAAAGTGCATCGGTGATTACGCCCTATGGCACGGCCGATAAGGAGAGCTTTGCGAAGGAGTTTTTCGGCGCTGCCGGGGCACTGGCGGAGCAGTCGGAGAAACTGACGGTGCGGGGAAATGGGGGCAGCTTTTCTTTTGAGCGGGAGAAAGTGCTGCATTATATGAAATATGACCGGCTACAGAATCGGCCATATCTTATCTTTTTACAGATTCCGCTGGCGGAACTGATTGATTTTGCCCCGGCGGTATCGTGGAACTTGGCAGATCATCAGGCGATTTTTGCCGGCCGGAAAAATATCAGCTATGAGCAAATGCAGGCGATAGTAAACGACGGTCGGGAGTTGATCGAATCGCGGAAAGAAGTCGTGTTTGCCCGCTGGCTGACTGGACTGGACTGGATTCTGACGGCCTCTTATGAGAAGAAAAAACCGGATATGGCGTTCTTCTTCTTTTATTTTTTGCTGCCTTTTTTGGCACTGGCGGCGCTGATTGTGGCGGTCAGTTCGTTGATTACCCGAAGCCTGTACCGGCCGATTAAGGAACTGGTAACAGAAACGAAAAGTATTGTCCCGGCTGATAATGAGCATGACGAGATTAAGCTTTTAAAGCAGGGGGCGGCGCAGGCGCACCAGTTATCAAAGGATTTGAGAGCGACGCTGTCGGAAAAGGAAAGACTGTTAAATTATAAACAAAACCGGGATTTGCTGTTTGGTATCCTGCCGCCAGAAGCTGAACGAAAAGGGGAGCAGCTCTATGTGGTGGCGGTCTTTAGTCTGCATAATCTGGCAGGGGAAGAAAAATGCTATTTATTTAAACAGTATTTACAGGAAAAATTAGAAAACAGCGCCGGAGTTCGGTATATCAATACCGAGGATATTTCCTGCACTCTGATTTTGGAGGCGGAATCGCTGGAGGCGGTTAGACGCTTTATCAGTGAAAAATTAGAGGGCAGTCCGGCTGATGCCGAGGTGCAGATTGCGCTGAGCGACCCGGGCTTTGGCATGGAGAGCATTAAAACCTTATATTTGCAGTGCTCTTTGCTGCTCCAATATAAATATTTGTACCGGCAGCAAAGATTTTTGAGCGCTGACCTGATTCCGCTGAAAGCGGATGAAAATTACTCGTATCCTTTGGCGGCAGAAAACAGTTTGATTCAGGCGGTATTAAGAGGCAATCCAGAAAGTTTGAAATTGTTTGACCGGATTGTCGGCCAGAACGAAAAAATTATGGCCTCCGCTCCGCCGACACAGCGTCGTTTTGTCCTGATGCTGACTGGCACGCTGCACCGGATTTTGCGTGAGTTTTATATGGAGATTCCGTTGCAGTACGATTTGCACGAATTGGACGAGGAATGGCAAAGTCCCGAGATTTTTGGCAGAATCCGGCAGGATATCAGTGATATTTTAAACTTTGTCGCCTCCAAGGAAAAGCAGGAAGATGATGATTTGGCCAAGACACTTTTAACCTATATTGAGGAGCATTATCATGAAGATATCATGCTGGTGGATTTGGCGGAAAAGATCAACGCTTCGGAAAAATATTGCTCCATGCTCTTTAAGCAGTCGGTTGGGGAAAACTTCAAAACTTACCTGAATCATTTTCGGATTGAAAGAGCCAAGGAAATCTTGCGGGCGCAGCCAGATACCAAAATCAGCGAGGTGGCTGAGCGGGTTGGCTTTAACAGTGCCAATACTTTTATCCGGGTGTTTTCCAAACATGTCGGTCTGACTCCGAAAGCATTTGCGGAAAGGGAGTAGGGCATGTTGCCAATTGACGTACGCTAAAAAGTACGGTATAATAAATCTGAAAGGAGATGGTATCATGATTGCAATTAGCATAACAAAAGCAAGAGCGAACTTATATCAGACTGTTTCTGATGTTAATGAGTATTCCCGGCCCATAACAATAACAAATAACCGAGGGAAAAATGCAGTCTTAATAGCGGAAGATGACTGGCGGGCAATTCAGGAAACTTTATACTTAAATTCAATTCCAGATATGGCACAAAGTATTCTGGCATCCAGAGAGGAAGATGTTTCTAAGTGCCAATCTTATAATCCGGAAGAGGAATGGTAGATGTATTTCATCAAATTTAGCAAGCAGGCCGATAAGGATAAAAAGTTATTAAAGGGTGCGGGACTGGATGGCAAGGCAAAAAAACTGTTAAATATCATCGCAGCAGACCCATTTAAAACACCGCCGCCTTATGAAAGTTTGGTTGGCAATCTGAATGGATTTTATTCAAGAAGGATAAACATACAACATAGGTTAGTCTATGAAGTTTATACTCAGGAGATTTCTGAAAATGATATCATATATGAGGGTATTGTTAAGGTAGCACGGATGTGGACGCATTATGAAGGAATTACCTGATGCAGCAAGCTGACTGTAACTTTTTTTCTTGAAAATGAACGGTTTCCGATTTGGTTTATGGAAAAAGGACAATCACTGGAAAAATGGCGATATCTTTTTAGTGGAGTTTATGGTATGATAAAACCAACGGAAACACAAAACCACCCAAGAAACGGAGAAAAAGGAGTACATGGAAAAGCAGAAAAATCAAAAAGGAAAAAAAAGCGGGAAAAGAGAACTTTCTCTGTGGAAACAGTTTAAAAGAGATGGTGATCTCCTGATCTTGCTGTTGCCGGGATTGCTTTGGTATCTGCTGTTTGCTTATCGGCCAATGGCGGGGCTGCGGATTGCGTTTTATGAATATAATATTTTTCGCGGCATAGACGGCAGCCGTTTTATTGGTTTGGAAAATTTTGTTCAATTTTTGAGCGGTCCGGATTTTTCCCGAACCGTGGTCAATACGCTGATGATTGCCCTGTGGCAGCTGTTGATTGTTTTTCCGCTGCCGATTTTGCTGGCAATTGCCATCACGGAAATGAAAAATAAATGGGTCAGCCGGTTGACGCAGACGGCGACTTTTCTGCCGTATTTTATTTCGGTAGTGGTCGTTTGCGGTATGGTTATCAATTTCCTATCGCCGAGTACTGGTATTATTAATTTCTTTATTAAAAAATTAGGCGGCGAAGCAACTTATTTTATGACCAAGCCCGAGTATTTTCGGCCGATTTACACGCTGATGACCCTGTGGCAGACAGCGGGCTTTAGCTCCATTGTTTATATCGCTGCAATTATGGGGATTGACCCGGCACTGTATGAAGCTGCCAAGGTAGACGGCGCAACCAAGCTCCAGCAGATTTGGCATGTAACCCTGCCGGGGATTAGCCCGATTGTTTTGGTTATGCTGGTCTTAAATATCGGTAAAATGGTTAAGGTTGGATTTGAGTCTATCATTTTGCTTTATCTGCCGTCAACGTTCTCTACCGCCGATGTTATTGCGACCTATGTTTACCGGACGGGTCTGAGCAGCCGCAATTACGGGCTGGCCACGGCAGCCGGTTTATTTGAAGCGATAGTTGCCCTCGCTTTGGTAGTAATTGCCAATAAACTCAGCAAAAAAGTATCACAGACTTCAATCTGGTAGGAGGGATTATGGACGAGAAAAAAAGAATATCCGAAACTGCCTTTATGACAAGGAATGAAAAAATATTTAACGCCATCATGGTTGCAGTCGGTATTATCATTACGATTTTATCGCTCTATCCGATTTACTATGTAGTGATTGCTTCTCTCAGTAGGCCGCTTTATGTTGAGAGCGGTGAGGTGATGTTTTGGCTGAAATCGCCGACTATTGCCAGTTATGTGGCAGCGGCAAAAAAGCCGGGCATTTGGACAGCGTATGCCAATACCATTTTTTATACGGCGGCCGGAGTGCTGGTCAATATGTTCTTTACGGCTACTATGGCTTATGCATTGTCCAAGAAGCAGCTGATTTTTAAAAAGTTTTTCACGCTGCTGACAGTCTTTACCCTGTGGTTTAACGCCGGTATCATTCCGACCTATGTCAATTTTGTTGATTTCAACCTGATTGATACCAGAGCGGCAGTTTTATTCGGCTTTGCCATCAATACTTATAATTTAATCATTTTAAAAAGTTTCTTTGAACAGCTTCCGGAGTCGATTGAGGAAGCGGCTATTATTGACGGAGCCAGAAACTTAAGTATTTTTTGGCGGATCTATTTGCCGCTGTCTAAGCCGGCACTGGCAACTGTGGGTATGTTTTACGCCGTTTCCCGCTGGAATGGATATTTTTGGGCAATGAGCCTCTTGACCAGCGACAGCAAAGTACCGCTGCAGGTATTTTTGAAAAAAATGATTGTCGATAAGGTGTCGAATGAAACAGATTCGGCAATTTTGACGGCGGCATCCTTATCTTCGCCGACCACGGTGATTTATGCGACAATTGTAATTTCGATTATTCCGATGTTGATTGTCTATCCGTTCGTGCAGAAATATTTTAAGAGCGGTGCAACCATTGGTGCGGTTAAGGGTTGATTTTGCCTTAATCGGATGTTAAAACGGATATCAAAATGAGGATTCATTTGATATAAAGAGAACGGGCTTGCCGCCGAAAAATAGAGATGTTCCTAAAGGCTGGCTGCACTGGAAATGTAAGAGGGCAGCCACAGCTTGGTTTGGAGAATCTTCCTATTATATAGGGGTAAGAACCGGTCTTACGTAGACACATAATAATTTATCAAAATGGCTTATAGCTTAGGCAAGTCCCTTGGAATTCGCGAATTATTGCCGGATTACAATCGTTGGCGCTGTTAAGCTATAACAAAAAAAGGAGACAGATGATGAAGAAAAAACTAAGCCTAATGTTGGCGCTGGTGTTGGTAGTTTCTCTGTTTGCCGGCTGCGGCCAAACAGAAGCACCCAAGACCGATGACAAAAAGCAGGAAATGCCTGCTGAAAACAAAATGGATGCAAAAAAAGAGGATGCTAAAGCGGACAGCGGTAAAGAAGACAGCAAGCCGCAAGAAACAGCTAACAGCATGGTTTCGGATACTCCGAAAACTTTCACGATTTTCTTAAACTTTAACAATATGCCGTTTAATTCTGATTGGATGATTTGGAAAGAAATCGCCAAAGAAACCAATGTTAGCTTAGAAGGCGTAATTTCTCAGTCCAATGCCAATGAAGAAGAGGCTTTCAGTATGATGATGGCCAGCGGTAAGTTAGCCGATATTATCGGTTACAAGAACCCGGCCGATTTGGAAAAATTGGGTCGTGATGGCGGTTTGATTCCGCTGAATGATTTGATTAAGGAACATGCACCGGATTTGCAAAAAGTGTTGGATAGTGATGCGAAGTTCCGCTCCTGTGCAACTTCCTTAGATGGAAATATTTATTTCATTCCCAAGAATTTGACTTTAAAGTCGGCTGAGTTCTGGTGGATCCGTCAGGACTGGTTGGATAAGCTGAAATTGCCGGTGCCGACCACGATTGATGAATTATATGAAGTATTGACTGCATTTCGCAACAATGACCCGAACGGCAATGGCGAAAAGGATGAAATTCCGCTGTTTGACCGGGCAGCTCCCAAGATGCAGGATGAATACTTGTATCTGTTTGATACCAGTACGGAATTTTATCCGCATGACGGCAAGATAGAATATGAACCGCTAATGAAAGATAACTTTGTATTGGGTGTTAAGACCTTGGCAAAATGGTACAAGGAAGGCTTGATTGACCCGGAAATCTTCACCCGTGGCGGAAAGAGCCGGGATACTTTATATGCAGCCAACCAGGCTGGTTTTACACATGACTGGCCGAGCACCGGCGACTACAATGTTAAGCTGGCGGACACTGTACCGGGCTTTAACAACGTAGCAATCGCACCGCTGAAAAATCAAAACGGTCAGATTATTGAAAGAACAACTCGTTATCCGGTAGCTGGCTGGGGTATTTCTGCCCAGTGTCAGGATCCGGTGACTTTGATTAAGTTCTTTAACTTCTTCTTTACCGAAAAGGGTTCGGATATGATGAACTTCGGTATCGAGGGGGTAACCTACACCAAAGAAGCAGACGGCACCAAGGCATTTACGCCGCTGGTTATGGAAAATCCGGACTTTACGCCGCTGAACTATCTGCGTTCGCAGGGTATTCAATACCGGATTGGAATGGTGCAAAATCCGGCCTATGAAGCCGCCTTTGCTCAACCCGCCGCTAAAGAAGCAGCAGCGTATTATGAAGCGCATCCGGAATGGTTCCCGGAAAAGCTGCCGCCGTATTTTGACGGAGCATTGAACTTAAAATATACGCCGGAAGATGAAACCGAGTACCAAAGCATTATGTCCAATGTCAAGCCTTATGTCAATCAGATGCTGCAAGAATGGATTTTGGGGACTAAGGACGTAGAAGCTACTTACGATGATTTTGTTAAAGAACTGAAAAATCGTAAGATTGAGCGGGCAATCGAAATCAACCAGGCTGCTTATGAAACTTTCTTGAAGAGATAGTTATCGGCCTGTTAGTTCCGGTATATTCCAAAAACAGTATAAGAAAAACAAGAAAATGCAATCCTATTAAAAATGGGATTGCATTTTTCATAACTTTTTGCGAAACTTTTTTATGTTCAATTTCCGTGTTCAATTTCTTAGCCTTTTTTGGCAGCGGAAAGCGCTCTGACAAAATAATTGAAAGGGACAGCGACGGAAAAAACAACGACGGAAAAAACAGCGGGAAGTTTTTTAAAAGGAGCAGATATGAAAAATATTTTAATTTTGATTTGTGATCAATTAAGCGCCAAAGCCTTAAAAACCTATGGCAATACGGATTCGGAAACACCGGCAATCGATGCCTTATCGGGCAGCGGCATCGTATTTGAGCGGGCGTATACCCCCTGCCCGCTGTGCCAACCAGCTCGAGCTTCTTTTTGGAGCAGCAGCTATCCCCATCAAAACGACGTAATCAGCAATCTGCCCAAGCAAAAGCAGGCGGATTTTCCAGATAGGATTACAACCTTGGGAGAAGTCTTTCAAAAGGGCGGCTATGAGTGTATTCATTTTGGCAAAGAGCATGATTATGGAGCGCTGCGGGGCTTTACTAAAGTGATAAGTGAGCAGAAAAAAGCAGCACCGGAAAATCCGGCACTGCCCTATGACTATGAAACTTATTTTGATATTGATACCACCGAAAAAGCCGTCCGCTATTTGCAAGAGAGCGTGCCCAGCATAGATAAGCCTCTCCTTATGGCAGTTGACTTGCAAAATCCCCACAATATCTGCGCCTATATTGGCGCTCATGCCGAGAGCGGGGCAAGTCATGTGCCGCCGGAGGAGCTGCCGCCGCTGCCGGCCAATTTCTATGACAGTGATATCCGTGCCCGTGCTTCTTTCTTGCAATATCTTTGCTGCGGACACCGGCGGCAAAGCCAAACAGCGGACTGGTCGGAGCGGGATTTTCAGCATTATCTGCATGCCTACTATTATTATTTGCAGAAAGTTGACCGCCAGATTGGCGAGATACTGGCGGCGCTGAAACAGTCAGGCAAAGCAGAAGACACGTTGATTGTTTTCATGGCTGACCATGGGGAAGGCATGGCTGCGCATCAGATTGTAACCAAGTCCGGTACTTTTTATGAGGAAACAGTCAGAGTACCATTTATTCTGCAAGTGCCGGGGCAGCAGCCGCAGCGGTATGACCGATTGTTTTCACTGATAGATCTTTTGCCGACTTTGGCTGATTATGCCGGTTTGCCGATACCGGTAAGTGCCGCCGGAGTATCGCATTGGCCGGCGCTGCTGGCAGAGCAGAAGTTGGGGCAGACGGCTCGAAAAGCGGCAGGGCTTGCCGATGGGCAATTACCGGAAAAGAAGAATCAGTCAGTCAGTGCATGCGACCGGAAGTCGGAAGGCGCGGCCGACAGCCGGCTGACCTGCCCGACGGAAAGCTATGTGGTCAGTCAGTGGCATGATGAGTTTGAGGGCTATTTCGTACCGGCCAGAATGTACCTGACCGAAAGCTATAAGTATATAGCTTATCAGGATAAAAACGGACTGGAGGAGGAACTTTACGATATGTCGACTGACCGGCTGGAGCAGAAAAATCTGGCCGCCCTGCCGGAATATCGCTTGCTGCTGGAGCGTTACCGGCAGGACTTGCAGTCATACTGCGCGGCGACCGGCGATCCTTTCTTTCAGTTAAGAGCGGATTATTCTGACTGTTACCGTCAGCATCCGGTTGGCAGACACAGCGGGCCGAATGCAGTGCTAAAGTATCAGCAGCGGGTAAATCAAGCTAAACAAACTGCCCAAGCTCAGGTTTAGTCGAAAACCAATCAAGAAATCTGATAAATTAACTCAATAAAGAAAATCGATAAAGAAAGTTGATGTTTTTATCGCAAAATACAAAAACCCGCATTGGTCAGCCTTGCGCAAACCAATGCGGGTTTCATATTATGATTTTCTGGTTCTTTTTCAAAGTACAATGTTAAACTAATACAAAAAAATTGTACCTATTCAACATTACCTAATGGTGTTGGTACAAATTGAAGATATAAATGGTAAAATAAAGTGTCCGCTTTATAGTCCAGAAGAATCGTTAGATAGGGAAGAAAAAATAAAAAGAAAAACATAGCTAATCTATG